>NZ_JAOTBG010000002.1:18874-131016 GCF_025628805.1 Anaplasma capra | reverse complement strand
AACCTTCACGCAGTGCTCTTCTATTACCCGCACTTTTCCTGAGACGCTCGATTTGGGCATAGGAATCAGCACCACACTGGGGTTATCAACAATGACCCCATGTGGGGAGACTTTCAAGTTGTTGCCTTTCAGGCACGACTCCAGGAAGCTCAATAAACCCCCACGCTTCGCAGTCGGCGTGAGCAAGGTGTTCAGGACATCGCGCAACTCCTCAGCGCATCTCGCGCCACCAAGCACAATTTCACTCAGCTTCATTTTTGAGGTGTTGTCATACGAGCCTAGAATATGGGCCCTACCTTTTTCTGCAAATGGGTACTGCGCTTCTGGGTCAAGTATATGCCAGGGCGTTTTTGCCCTAGCCTCCATAATTTGATCTACTTGTTCCTTGAGTCTGAATGCAGGGAGTATATTATCTGTAGAGATAACTCTCGCCGGTTTTACATCACTGAGTCTTTCTCTTACTGTGTCAACCGCATGTTTCCCTGCGGCATATACGCTTTGTGCGGGGCTGTTATAAGTACTCTGTTGTTGTGGGGGCGTGTAAAAAAAATCGCAATCTGGTTTGAGCCTAGCGAACACTTCAGGCTCTTTTCGCCCATCTACTCCTATCTGTGCCAGCTCAATTTTCAGCTGGCTGATCAAAAACTCGCCTTCGAAGTCTTTTGGGGATGAGATTCTGTATGACATAGTTGCTGTCATCCTATCCACATATTTCGCATCCATAACTCCCCGTTTAGTTTTGTTTTTTGCGACCCGTAGCCGGTGTTTTTCAACTACAGATATTGCGCTGTGCTCTGTGGAAAGAGGATTTTCTCTGGTGACGGAGACCAGTGGTGTTGGGACATCCTCTTCTGAAGTGACGACAAGGGCATGGTCTCCCTGCTTATACACGTTGGTGTGGTATGCAGTTTTTAGTATGTAATCCAGCAGCGCAGTGCACTGCGCGGTGGGTCTTACTATGGTGTGTAGAGTATCTATTAAGGAGCTGTCACAGCGTTTATCGCTGTTTAGATCTATGCTCTCATCAAAGGCGACTAGTGCACAAGCTGCCCCCGCCGTGCTTGTACTAGCTTCCTTTCGCGTTAATAATATCTCCCAGGGTTTGGGGAGATTCACATTACCGGTCACCAGTAAAACCTCTATCAGAGAGAGCTATAAAAACGCACAGCACTTACTGCAGCTGCTGCGTGTACACAACGCTGCCTGTGCTTGCAGTTCTACTCCCCTTTTCTGTGTGCGGCGCACGTTCCACTTTTGCCCATGATTTTTTGCTGGCTTTGTGGGTTTGAAGTACGCCACGTAAATCTAACGTGCCGATAGGATACAACATCAAGAGTAAAAAAATATGTACAACAATTGCCAATTCTCAACTCAAGGTTGAATCTTGCTTATACTTGTTGTGGCAGTGAGAGCGGCTCTTCAACGGTGCAAGGCGCGTTATGCGCGGTGTGTGGCAGGGGGCTTCGTCTGAATCCTATCTAACCGTGATTGGCAAGTCTTTAGTTTGTGATTCTTAGCAAAAACGGTTGGCAAGGTGTGTCATCGCCCGACAGATGTGTTGTGGGGATTCGTGCTATAGGAGCCTACTGCAACATCATGCACAACCACAGCAGGGGTAGCATCATGCCTTTCCGTGTTCTGTGCGGAAGTTTTTTCTCTGCATTCTGTTAATGTTGTGGTGCTAGATCTGGCGCTACGTGCTTTCGGACCCGAATCTTCTGTATACGTGGCACGTTGCATTGTCCCAACACCCCGGTTAGCGCAGCAACAGGAGATACACAGTCTGACGAGTAACCTGAATGGGTAAGTTATAGCCTTCCACACGAGGCTCAGAATCGTTTTCAGAGTTGAGAGGATCCGGCTACAGGGGGTTGTCGCGGGTTCGGGTTCCCTCTCGCGCTGCACACTATCAGTATGGTCAGCCTTCTTTACGCGTTTCCTCTTACGGCCTCTTTGGCACGACTCGTGAATCTCTATGGCATCCATCCAAGGCAGACTACTCTCAGAAGTCATGTCGTCCAGTTCAAAGCACTTTTGTTGTTCATGGTCCTTTCCACACAGCACCACAAGCCTTGCGTGTCGTATCTCATACTCGAGCCTTTCCGTTTCAGCTTCAGGAGCGTGTACCGTGTATAAAAACTGCATGCCCATTTCATTGCTGTCATCACCGCGCTGTTGTGTCACAGTTGCTGTGTGAGTCACGTAGTACGAGGCGTACCCCGGCACGCTTCTGCTTATGATTGTGTTCTTAATCCTGAAATCAGAACCAGGTGGCGAGCAGCGAGCATTGATTGCGTTGGCTACGCCCAAAATTAGATTTTCAGCAAAACTATGCCTACTGCTTCCCTGTATGAAGAACAGACGCCTCATTAAGACGCTATCTTGTAGGGTCTCTGTTACGTGATCTCCGAGTGTAGGCTGACGACTCAGGGCTGCTGTGTCGGCCCCCAGTGTTGGTTCCTCAGGCTGTACGGATTCCCCTGGGGGAACGCTTGTAGGGCTGTGAGCCTCAGCAAGAAGACTTGCGCGTTTGGAGGCGCAAAGTCGAGCCACGGCTCGCTCGATAGTTCTGGTGATCTCTCTGTTTATTATAAATTGCTCATGATTGTAGTATGCTACGGCATCTAGAAGTTCTTCTGTAATTTGTGCGACAAACTGAGTGCCGTACTTGAATTCTTTTTCGGCTACTGTCCGGAATGTGTCTTGAATTTTGTCTCTAAACGCCCTAAGTATTGCCTCTATGCACTCACCATCCAAAATTACGTATGCGCCATCCTGCTTTGTCGCAAGTACGCTGGTCACCAGAGTGGTTATGTCTTCGTCTTGAGCGACAAATTTGGTGTTGTACTGTTCATGAAGATAGTTGTGTATGCCCAGTATCATTGACGAGCAAAACGCAATCGCAGGTGAGGGAAGTATTGTGTATTTCAAATGTGGGTCTCCTGACAGGTGACTGGGATTTTTAGCATCGTTCATTTCCATTCCCTAATCTAAACTTCTTATGTTGAGATGTGGTCTACACATCTCGTTCCGACCACTCATGCCTACCTGCGCCCATTGCTGCGTTCCCAACGTCATTTTTCTCTGCTGCGCCTGCAGGGAGCAGAGTGCTCTCGGCTTCCTCAACCATAGCATCTTAAGTTTGCTGGCGAGGTTGTCTGCTAACTTTACTATGATAACCACCATGTTTTCACATGCATGTCTGTGTGTTGCCAAGATGCAATGGCTCTGTTTCTGTGCCAATTTTGTAGGTACCTCACGTGTTTAGGTTGAACGCAGGGATGTTCGCCTCACGTGTGTGGAGGGGTGCGCAAACTCCGTGCGCGACACACGCGCATTTCCTCATGCCATGGTTGAGGCATATAATACACACGTCCCTGCAGGTTGGTGACCCATCACAAGAATTGCAGCTATCCATTTGTTCCGCGAATTTGCACCTGCAACTTCTCTTTACGGCGACTGACCGCAGCCTTTTTTGTTTTGGTTACATCTCCGCTGTCTGAGACCATTGTATCTCCATGTTAACACTCCGTTCTGTTTAGTAGTGTACCCCCTATTTGTGCTGGAAATCCTTAATTTCTTCGTTTTTTAGGGCGTATTCTGCAGAGGCTTTCCTAATCATGATCCTGTATGCTTGAATTGCCTACACCATTATTGTGCCTACCAAACGAGTTTTACACCGGATATGATAGCCTGTTCTTGTGGTTCCTTTTCTGTCTGTAAGTAATCGTGTGAGTGCTATAGTGTTGCTTGCGTTGCTCCGGGTTTTGGCTCGCTCATCAGTCTCTCGATGCCCCATGCTCGCCCTTAAGAGAGAGACTGGACCTGTACGTAATTGTTCCCGATTGTGCCACTGCTCTTCTCCGCGTGCTACCCGAACCAGTTGGTTGCATGCAGCTTTCTCCATCTATGGAAGTAGCACTCTGATTGTTACATGTAGCCGTCCACATTTTTAAGCACTTGTACGTGTTCTGCGGGAAGCTCTTTGATAAACCTTGATATTTTCATTGGCTGCCTCCAATTGTTTACTTCCCGTACCGCAACGCATGATATGAATAGCCGTTCTCTTGCCCTAGTCATGCCGACATATGCCAAGCGACGCTCCTCTTCTAAAGCATTTCCAGTGGCATCATGCATAGATTTTTCATGGGGGAAGATTCCTTCTTCCCACCCAGGAAGGAAAACTAGCGGGAATTCCAGGCCTTTAGCCGCATGCAGAGTCATCAAGTATACGTGATTGCTGATTGATTCCGGTGAGTCTACTTCAGTCACCAAGCTTATATGCTCCAAGAACTTGGTCGCGTTTTCAAAGCTTAATACGGCAGTGAACAGTTCCTCGATGTTTTCCATTTTTGACGCGCTTGCCTCTCCCTCGTCTTTGAGCATTCTAATATATCCAGAATCCTCAGCTATGGCTCGCATTGCCATCATTAGTGAGCCTGAGTCCAGAATTTCCTGCCAGTGATCAAATTTGCCAAATAGCTTTTGTAGGATGTTGGAGGTCCTTTCCGGTAACAATCCGAAGTTTATCATGGACTTTCCAGCCTCGACCAGTGACAGCCCATTGTCCTTGGCGTAAGCTCGCATTTTGGCGACTGTTGAAGCCCCAAGCTGCCTTTTGGGTTTGTTAATTATTCTTTCGAATGCAATATCGTTCCTAGGGTTGGCGACCACCTTGAGGTATGCCACCAGGTCTTTGATCTCCTGTCTGTCGTAAAACTTGGTACTACCTACAATTTTGTAGGGAATCCCACATCTTACCAGATATTCTTCAAATACCCTGGTCTGAAAACCCGCTCTGACCAGTATTGCGGTCTCATCAAATCTGTACTCACTGGAGTTTTTTATGTATTCACTAATAAACCGCGCTTCTAACCTACCATCCAAAAACTTCATCAAGCCGACTTTTTGTCCTTCATGATTTGCGGTCCATAGCTTTTTACCTAGCCTGGACTTATTGTTGTTTATGATTGCAGAAGCGGCACAGAGTATGTTGGAAGTGGATCGATAATTACACTCCAACCTGACGATCTTTGCCTGGGGAAAGTCGTCTGCGAATCTTAGGATATTACCAACTTCGGCCCCGCGCCAGCTGTAAATGGACTGGTCATCATCTCCGACGCAGCACAGATTTTTACGTTTTTGTACCAGCAGCCGTAACCACAAGTACTGCACTGTATTGATATCCTGATATTCGTCAACCATAACGTATTTAAACTGCTCTTGGTAGCGAGAAAGAACATTGGCATGTGTGCCAAATATTGATACGTTATACAGGAGGAGATCACCAAAATCTGCGCAGTTCAGCGCCTTTATGCGCTCCTGGTACTCATAATAAACATCGCGCTCTATACTACCCGAGTGTTTATGTAGCTCTGTATCTGTAACGCCTCCGGGTAGTAGCCCTTTTTCTTTCCACCGCTGTATTGCATACACTATTTTTTTGCACTCATCCGCAGAGTGTTCAGATTTCATATCACTTACAATGGTCTTCACCAACTGTAGCTGGTCGTCTGGGCCAATTATTGTGAAATCCCCCTTCAGGCCCACAAGTTCCGCGTTGCTACGCAAGATTTTAGCTGCAATTGCGTGAAACGTTCCAAGCCATATACCCGGAGCATTGACGATCTCACTCACTCGGACAAGCATCTCCTTCGCAGCCTTGTTTGTGAACGTTACTGCCAAAATTTGACTGGGGAACGCCAGCCCACTCTTTATTATGTATCCCATCCTAGAAGTTATGGTGCGAGTCTTGCCTGTTCCAGCTCCTGCCAGAATGAGGACAGGGCCATCCACACAGAACACGGCCTCTTTTTGTGCCTCGTTTAGAGATAAGAGAAAGCCTTCTGTGGCGCGCTCTGGCATTTGCTCGGTGCCATCTGTTGGGAAGTCTTGGTATTCCATAGTTTCAAAGCCCCGAGAATGCGGATGCGAGTGTTTACTTAAGGTACGATACCCATGGTACCCAAAGAGAATATACAATCAACAAAAACCGAGTAGGGGGATAACTGCACATGATGGAGCGTTTCCCGGGATGCAGCCACAGCAATGTTTACTATTTGGGGTATTCTGCATATGTGCGTAAACAGATTTGCGTTGGGGGAAACCGGGAATGTCTCTGGTGACTATTTGGTGCGTAGATTTAGTGGTTTAAACAACCCTTTGGGAGCGATCTATACACATTTCAGACTTGAATTGGGGCTAGAGCACTGCAAACAATTGCCTTGACCTTGGCAACTCGGAGAACTAAGATGGGTGGTCTTTTGTAGGTCGTGATGTCCGTTGTACAGATGAACGGAGGTGTTTTACCCGTTTCCATAGAGAAGGAGCTCGAGAGTTCGTACCTTTCCTATGCTATGAGCGTGATTGTGAGCAGGGCGATCCCCGATATTCGGGATGGCTTGAAGCCGGTTCACAGAAGGATTTTATATTCCATGTACAAGTCCGGGTATGATCACAACAAGCCCTACAAGAAGGCAGCCCGCGTTGTGGGTGACGTCATGGGTAGGTATCACCCCCATGCGGACACCGCAATTTACGATGCGCTGGTCAGAATGGCGCAAGATTTTTCCCTTCTTGTACCGCTGATCGATAGCCAAGGTAACTTTGGTTCCGTGGATGGCGATCCTCCGGCTTCCATGAGGTACACAGAAGCCAGGTTGGCAGAGGCCGCGCACTTTTTGCTTAATGATATTGATGAAGACACCGTTGATTTTCGTCCTAACTATGATGAAAACGAGGAAGAGCCTGTAATACTGCCCGCAGAGTTTCCCAACTTGCTTGTTAACGGCGCTGGCGGCGTTGCTGTTGGTATGTCGACCAACATTCCATCGCATAACTTGGGTGAAGTTGTTGATGCGTGTGTGGCGTACATAGAATGTCCAGATATAACTTTGGACGAGCTTATGGCCATAATACCCGGGCCGGACTTTCCCACCGGGGGGGTGATCATGGGGAATGCCGGGATCAGGTCTGCTTTTGCTACTGGGAGGGGAACTATAGTTATCCATGGCAGGACGCACACCGAAGATTTACCTTCCGGTAGGCAGGCTATCATCATAGATGAGATTCCATACCAGGTGAACAAGGCGAAACTCGTTGAGAGGATCCATGAACTTGTCAAGGAGAAGAAAATAGAAGGTGTTGCCGATCTTCGCGATGAATCCAACAAGTCTGGTATACGTGTCGCCGTGGAGCTTAAAAAACAGGTGAATTCTCAGGTGGTGCTGAACCAGCTTTTGGGGCTGACCCCCCTAAGGACTAGCTTCAGCATCAACACGCTTGTGCTAGAGAGCAACAAGCCTCGGGTTATGCCCTTGCTTGAGATTATTTCCACGTTCATTAGCTTCAGAAAGGAAGTTATAGTACGTAGGACCAGGTTCAGACTCAAGAAGGTTAGGGAAAAGGCGCACCTGTACATCGGTATGTACATTGCAGTGCTCAATATTGATGAGGTGGTTGCGATTATCAAAGCCTCTAAAGACAGTGCCGAGGCCTCTACTGCGTTACGGGAGCGCAGGTGGGCTCCGTCTTCGGATATAAGGAATATGATAGAGTTGGTATCTGATAGTACTGGTGTTGTTGAGGATGGAATGTACCAGCTGACCGTTCCCCAGGTCAAAGCCATTTTGGAGATGAGGTTACAGCGCCTTACCGGTCTTGAAAAAGGGAAACTGGAAGCAGAGCTGGAGTCCATGGTTGCTTTGATAACCGAGTATACCGAGATTCTGAGCACGGACTCCTTACTCATGAACTTGGTCAAGCAGGGGTTGTTGGATGCCAAGGCGAAGCTCGCTAAGCCTAGGAACACAGCCATAGAGCAATCCACTGATGAGATTGACGCAGAGAGTCTGATTCCCAGAGAGGAAATGGTGGTCACGGTGACCATGAACGGGTTTGTGAAGCGAGTGAAGCTGTCCAACTACAGAGCGCAAAAGCGCGGCGGGAAGGGGCGCGTGGCTCAGGGTATCAAGGAAGAGGACGTTACCACGAAGCTTTTTGTCGTCGATACCCATACCAGCGTGCTGTTCTTTTCCAATATGGGCAAGGTGTATAAGCTGAAGGTGTATAAACTTCCGCTAGGTGAGCCCAGCTCCCGGGGCAGGTCCTTGGTGAATATTTTCCCGCTTGCTGAGGGCGAAACGATCACCAGTGTAATGCCGCTGCCCAGTTGTGATGATGCGGCGGGCATTGCAGATCTGGATGTGGTGTTTGTGACTGCGTCGGGTAACATTAGGCGCAATGCTTTGTCCGATTTTCAATATGTGCCTTCCAGTGGGAAGATTGCCATGGTTCTGACTCCCGGTGATAGGTTGGTATCTGCGCGGGTATGTAGGTGTGTAGATCACGTGCTGCTCTCCAGTAGGTTGGGAAAGAGCATTAGATTTTCTGTGAGCAACGTGAGGCAATTTCGTGGCAGGACGTCTGATGGCGTTAGGGCTATACGGCTCTCTGCGGGTGATCAGGTGATCTCTATGTCTGTGCTATGTGGTGTGGAAGCCAGTTCTGAGCTTAAGGATGCCTACCTAAAAATTCCGGTGGAGGCCAGGATTACTACTGCGTGTGTTGGCGTTGTCAGCGATGCAATTGCTCAAATGCTGGAAGAGCACGGTATCGAGAAAGAGTCCTTTTTAGAGATGGCTCGCAATGAGCAATTCATACTGACGGTGACTGAGAATGGTTTTGGGAAGAGGACATCTGCTTATGAATACCGTATTACCTCCAGAGGGGGAGTAGGGGTGGTCAACATTCTTACAACTGTGCGAAATGGTAATGTGGTTGCCAGTTTTCCTGTTGCTCAGACAGATCAAGTTATGCTGATTACTGACGGGGGCAAGCTGATCCGCATAGCGGTGACTGATATCAGGGTTGTGGGACGTAGCACTCAGGGTGTGACTCTCTTTAAGACTGAAAAGGATGAGAAAGTAGTATCCGCGGCCATTGTGTTCGATGGTGGCAAGGAAGAAGGCGAAGAAGAGGAGCAGTCTTCGGACGATGGCAGCTGATGAAGGACGTTGATTCACTTTTTGGCAGGTTCTCCGCCAGCAATCCGCATCCGCGCATAGAGCTGCGGTATCGCAATGAATTCACTCTGCTGGTTGCTATAGTGCTGTCCGCACGCGCTACGGACGTGAGTGTTAATAAGATTACAGACAAGCTGTTTGATGTGGCCGATTCACCTGAGAAGATGCTTGTTTTAGGGGAGGATGGGTTAAAAAGCCACATAAGTAGCATAGGGCTCTACAACTCCAAAGCTAAGAACATAATTAAGCTGAGTGAGGTGCTTGTTAAGGAGCATGGTGGGGCAATTCCCAGGGAATTTTCCACTCTGACTGACTTACCCGGAGTCGGCAGAAAAAGCGCCAATGTGTTCTTGAATTCTGCACTTGGCATTCCTGCTATCGCGGTTGATACGCATGTTTTTAGGGTGAGCAACAGGATTGGGCTGGTCCATGAAGAGAGTGTTCTGGGGGTGGAGGGTGCGCTCAACGAAGTTGTTCCGGAGCGGTGGAAGTTGTACGCGCACCACTGGCTGGTGCTGCACGGCAGGTATGTATGCAAGGCACGCGCTCCCCTGTGCCATAAGTGCATTGTCAGTGATTTGTGCGACAGCTACGGGAAGTGGTCATGAAGTGCGGGTTGTGGTGGCTATAACCGCTTGGGTAGCGTGCTTGCGTTGTTTTCAAGTGTTGCGGTGACTTTAGCACTGTGGAGTAGCAACTTCCTATGCAGTCTCCTTTGTAAGTTAGATGTGGCCCAGCCTCTAGAGTCCTGGACCTAGGGTAGGTCTCCACGTTGTTATACCACTAAAATCATTGACTATGGGGACGTGTATCACTACAGTACAGGGCGGGATGTGTTTTGGTATAACTAATGGAATTAAAGGCCGTTAGGGGGTTTTTCCTGAGATTCAAAGGTGCGGTAATCGCCCTGGTGTTGCTCATGCTTGGAGCCTCTGGGGCCGTGTTCTTTCTAGAGAATCGCCGCGAGGCAATGTCTGAGCAGGAAGGTGACGCTATGTACTTTGCTCTCAAAGGTACAGGTGATGAGGGTATTAAAGGCTTGGAGCGCTTGTCGAGCGGCAAGGGTACAAGCGCCCACCTGGCAAAATTTAGGTTGGCGCACGCCTATGTTAAGGAAAGACAAGATGTTTCTGCCGCGCGCGACGTGTATGAAAAGTTAGCTACAGATAAGAGTCTAGTCCGCGAGCTAAGAGAGCTGGCTGAGTATATGAGTGTTGTGCTATCCATTAGTTTGGGCGAGACCGGTGCTGAACTGGAGAACAGGATTGTACGACTTGCCTCGAGTAAAGATGGTGTGTACAAGTCTTCAGCTAAGGAGGCTCTGATATTGCTGAAGCTCAAGAGTAAGGATGTAGATGCTGCCGTCGGGGTTATGCGAGAGATATTGGGAGATGCTTCTTCCAGTCCCGAGGTGAGGAGCAACGCGGAAAGTTTACTGAGGGTTTATGGGACTTAGGGCTTTTTGGTCTCTGAGGCTTGAAAAACTGGCATCCAACGGTTGTTGAGTGCTGTTGTGTTCGATTATATGTGATAGGGCAGGGTTATGGGTGATGTTGAAGAGTTAAAGTTTGATGCTGAGGTAGGCAAGGTTCTTAGTCTTGTTGTGCATTCTCTTTACACGAATAAGGATATCTTTCTGCGTGAAGTCATTTCAAACGCCTCTGACGCCTGTGACAAGCTTAGATATATGTTTTTGTCGGATCAGAGCCTCATGGAGAGCGGGGAAGAGCTGAAGATAGTCATCAGCGCGGATGTGGATAAGAGGGAGCTTACCATACGGGACAATGGCGTGGGGATGAGTCGCCAAGAGTTGATAAATAACTTGGGAACCATTGCTAGTTCTGGGACTCAGAAATTTCTGGAGGAGTTAAAAGGTGGCAAGGCGCAGGGATACGATCTGATAGGGAAGTTTGGTGTAGGTTTCTATTCGGTGTTTATGGTTGCAACTGATGTTGTTGTGGAATCCTGTAAAGCTGGGGAGAAAGTAGGACACAGGTGGCAATCCTCAGGTGATGGCGTTTTTTCTGTATCGCAGATTTCCGGGGATGTGAGTAGAGGCACCAAGGTTACCCTGGTGCTCAAAGAAGAGGAGTCCGAATTTCTTGATCGGTTCCGCATTGAACATGTTGTAACTACATACTCTGACTACGTAGGCTATCCGATATACTTTATAGCAAGTGATGGCGCTGAAGAGAAGCTCAACAGCGGGGTTGCCATATGGACAAAGCCGAAAGATGCAATTTCTGCGAGTGAGCACATGGAGTTTTTTCGCTCTGTAGCACATATAGGAAGTGAGCCTTGGATGGTGATACATAACAAGAACGAAGGGGCGATAGAATATATAAATTTGCTGTACGTTCCTTCTGTGAAACCGTTTGACCTGTTCCATCCGGATAGAAGGTGCTCTGTCAAGCTGTACGTAAACAGGGTGTTTATTACTGAAGATAATGTGCAGGCTGTTCCGCAGTATCTGCGGTTTCTCAGGGGTGTGATTGACTCTTCCGACCTACCGCTGAACATAAGTAGAGAGACTTTGCAGAACAACGCGATAATCGGAAAAATCAAAGCCTCTGTGACCAGGAGAGTGCTTACTGCTCTTAGGGAAAAGGCTGAGAATGACCCTGAGGACTACAAGACGTTTTGGGAGAATTTTGGTCCAGTGCTCAAGGAGGGTTTATGCGAGGCCATGGATACTGAATCTCGCGAGGCTATTATTTCAGTGTGTAGGTTTCACAGCAGTAATGGTAAAGATGGGGAGCTTACGAGTCTGAGTGATTACATCACTAGGATGAAGGAGGGCCAGGAAAGCATATTTTACCTATCTGGGAATGATTTCGAGTCTGCCATACGGAGTCCTCAAATCGAGGGGCTGGTAAGTAGTGGAGTTGAAGTGGTGCTGCTTGTGGATCCAGTGGATGATTTCTGGACTAGCGTCGTTCCGGAATATAAAGGGGTACCTTTCAAGTCTGTGACGCGGGTGGACGAGAACGATATGGAGAAGTTCGCCGGTGCGGAGGACAAGAGCGCTAAGAAAACGAAAGGGAAAAAAGGCACTGATGATGCGCACCAACACGAAAATGTTGAGGCCTTTATTGCCTACATGAAGAAGGTGCTCGGAGACTTGGTGAGTGATGTCAAAGTTTCACGGAAACTCACGACCAGCCTGGTTTGCCTTGCTGTTCCAGAGAATTCGTTGGACATTAGGATGGAACGGTTTTTGAGGGAGCAAAAGCAGCTTAGTTACAAGGGTAGTAGGATCCTTGAGATTAATGACAAGCACCCAGTACTGAGTGGTTTGCTGAAAGAGTATAAAAGCAAGGGGGAAAGCGAGCTGCTGGAGAATATGATTCACATACTATTTGGCCAGGCCTGTATCATAGAGGGTGAAGAGGTGGGCAGCGCGATTGACTTTGCAAATAGAATGAATCAGATTCTGTCGCTACTGTTTAAGAAATAAACCCTGGTTCAGGGGTTGCTGCCGGTGTGCGGGTCGTGTGAGCGATTGTGTTTTTGTGGGCTTCAGGCTCTTTGCGTCTCCCGGTTTTCCCATCTTCGCCGAGATCTCTGCTGAATAACCGGGTGGTTTTGGTGGTTTTTTTGTTCTATTCCGGCAACTGGAGAGTCGCGTTTTTTGTAATATTCCCAAAATCCGCCTGAACTTATCATGAGGGATAAAGAGCGATGACTGATGGTGGCATAACCAGAGCTTGTACCAAGAAATTGGTGTTGTGTACCGGGTGACCCACAGAAGGGTCAATGTCCCGCGCAATCGCATATTTCTACTGCTTTGGTGGATTTTCAGATTTTCCTGGCGACACGCATGTTGCGGCTTCTGCTTTGTCTTGGGCTTTCTCTAGCGCTGTTATACGATCCAGATGTCTTGTCTGTGTTGTAGTGTCGAAGTTTGGTACTGTTGCACATATGAAACATGGATCATATTGTGTGTGCTTGTCACAACTCTTTCTCCCGCTTTTGTGTGTCCTACCTTTGCATGGGATAGAGGTCACTGTTCGTCATCGGGCACTCTGCGCTCAATGGGACAGTTACCAAACGTGGCAATAATATGAAGCCAACTGGTGGCTAGTCGAGGGGCGCTCCACGTTATCCCCCGGGGGTTTGTTGAACCTCGAGTGCAGTATAACAAAAGCATATGGTAGGAGCTGCATCGTGGGGAGAGAACCCTCTGAGGAGCCTCGCACAGTGAGGTTTTTGCAATAATAACTAGTCGTACTAGTAACTAAAAGAGCACATCTTGACAAAAAACACTTGCAGCATTTAAGCAAACTGTGTAGACTTTCCACTCAGTGGGGAGCTTGGGTGGCTTTGTTCTACCAAGATAAAGTGTGTGTGTGTTACCTAATGGTTATGCATTGACCGTAGAACAAAGCCCCAATCGCCCAATTAATTTCTTAATCGGACTGCCCGCATTGTATCCGGAGTGTCTTCCTTAGTCAATAGGGATATTTCGTTTTTGTGCTAGGGCCGTACTTTATTATTTGTGTCGCCCGTTCTTACTTGAAGTGAGGTGCGGTTTTTCTGGTGCTGTTCGGTAACGGTTTCCGCGATGATCGGCGGTTTGATGTCATTTATTACGACAGCGAAGAGGTAGCTTTTTCGTAATTTGCATTATATTTCGGGGTTTGTTCCGGCAGCTTGTGTACACCCACTACATAACGTATAGGAGTAGGGGCTACATCTACGCGGTCTTTGTATAAACTTTTTGTATAGGCTCATATTGAAACGGGGAGGTGGTATCGCGGAGGGACACGGTATCAGTGCTTACCTAAAGCCAGTTTGGTTCCGGATGCTTGTGTATATGCATGAGTAAATAGGTGGTTGTGTTGTGAACTTCTCACTTCTCCGTGCTTCGTATTTTTTCTCATTTGCAACGGGACCAGTGCCGCGCGATGCGTGATGTATGGCCGCATTTTGGTGTCCCTCTAGGGGGTTTTCCTATCCTTTTTAAATGTCTTGTTGAATATAAGATCAACATGCCTTGTGTAGTAATCTAGATTTGATAGTGAGTCCAAAACTCCGGGTTCTACTCTTTTTTCAAACAGTTTGTGAGCCTTAACGTTTTCTATAAAGTCACTGCCATTATCTAGCACATTCATGGCGCTGTCTTGCACGATTTTATATGCATCCTCTCTGCTCATACCGGAATCCACCAGAGCTAACAAAACACGCTGCGACAGCATAATACCCCTGGATGAGTCCAGATTTGCCTGTATCTTCTCTTTGTGAATCTTCATATCGCGCAATATATGCGCAAGGCGCACAAGCGCAAAGTTCAGAGTTATACAAGAATCTGGTGCTATAAATCTCTCTACTGAAGAGTGCGAAATATCACGCTCGTGCCACAACGCAACATTTTCCATTGCAGGAATCACGTAACTACGCACCATCCTGGAAAGACCAGTCAGATTTTCACATAAAATGGGATTTTTTTTGTGAGGCATGGCGGAGCTACCCTTCTGCCCCGGTGAAAAAGGTTCCGTAACTTCCAAAACTTCTGTTTGTTGCAGATGGCGAAGCTCTGTGGCGACTCTTTCTATTGATGAAGCTATTACACCAAACGTTGCAAAGAGCATTGCGTATCTGTCTCTAGGTATTACCTGAGATGCTGTAGTCTCTGGTACAAGTCCCAACGCCTCAGCAACATACTCCTCTACCGACGGGTCAATATGTGCAAAGTTACCCATGGCGCCGGAGATCTTGCACACGGATACTTCCTGCTTCGCGCTCGTCAGACGTCTGTGATTGCGCTCAAATTCCGCGTAGAATCTTGAGAGCTTGAGCCCAAATGTTATGGGTTCTGCGTGCACGCCATGGCTCCTGCCCACACACAGCAAATATTTTGTCTCTTCCGACCTTTGTTTTAGCACTCGCATGACATCTTCAATGTTCCTAAGTAGGATGTCACAAGATTGTTTTAACTGCAGAGAGAGGCATGTATCCAGCACGTCAGAACTGGTCATGCCGTAGTGTAAGTATCTTACGTCTGTGTTTGAGGATTTTGCTACATAGGAGAGGAAGGCTATGACGTCGTGCTTCACCTCCGCTTCTATAGCCTTAATCTCGTGTATGTCGAACCCGTCTTTTAAATTGCGCAACCCATCAAGCACATGATTGGGGACTATCCCCAACTTTGCCTGTGCCTCGCAGGCGAGACCCTCTATAGTCATCCAAATTTTGTATTTGGTTGCTTCCTCCCAGATTTTTACCATCTCCGGGAGACTATAGCGCTCAATCACATCCAGCACCAAAGTTTAATGGATTAATATGCAGCAGATCTGCTGTCTTTGCAATAAGATCAGCCCGCCTTGTTGATGCATAACAAGGTGTTTTGCTTTGCATTGTGTTGAGCTGGGGTCTGTAAACCGGGTCAAATGCGTGCCAACCGATGCTCCGGCCAATGGTTGTGGCCAAATCAGCGGTCCAATTAATTTGTGTGGTACCCATTTGGTAATTTTATTTTCTTGATTCATGATTTGTGCTCATTTATCATTGGGCGCTGTGGTTGCGGGAGTAGCTCAGTGGTAGAGTATAACCTTGCCAAGGTTAGGGCCGAGGGTTCGATCCCCTTCTCCCGCTCGTGCCTTTTGTCTATTTGGTGAATGTGTGGTAACTGCCAGCTAAGTGCCCGGCAGTTTTGCGGGAGTAGCTCAGTGGTAGAGTACGACCTTCCCAAGGTTGGGGCCGAGGGTTCGATCCCCTTCTCCCGCTCTCTTTTTGCCCACCCCACCTCGAATGCGGTGGCTTTCCTTGCCGTTTGACCTGCGTGGTGCACTATCTTGATTTTTAACACCATTGGAGCGAGACTTACGCTCTAAGCGTATAGTTCAAGCGGGTTTTGTGTCTTGTGAGAAAAAATCTGGCCGATAGATTTCGCATCGCGCGCGGTGCGGTCAAGCAAGCTGTTGACCGAGTTCCTAGTGGTGTGTCTGGAATCTATAAAATGCTGGGTGCTGACGGTGTGGTCTTGTATGTGGGAAAGGCTAAGGACCTCAGAGACCGGTTGCGTAGCTACTACAATTTTAACCAAATGTCAGACAGGATCTTGGCAATGTTGGGCCATGTGGCTGAGCTCGATGTTATTGTCACACAAAGTGAGGCAGAAGCCCTACTGCTGGAGGCTCGGCTCATTAAGACCCTAAAGCCGAAGTACAATATAATAATGAGGGACGATAAGTTCTACCCATACATTCTTCTCTCAAAGCACGGATACCCGCGTATTGTCAAATACAGAGGGAGAAAGTTAATTGGTCTTGGGAGGTATTACGGGCCCTTTATATCTTCATTGGTAGTCAAGCGAGTAATATCTGCGATCAGAAAGGCATTTCAGCTCAGATCGTGTTCTGACAGTTTTTTCGCTTCTCGCGATAGACCGTGCATTGAGTATGAGATACGAAATTGCTCGGCACCGTGCACCCGAAAAATCTCCGAGGAGGATTACGCGAAGTCGGTAAACATGGCGCACAGGGTTCTAATGGGAAAGAGCAAAGAGCTGCAAAAAGAGCTATTTGATTCCATGTGTAAATTCAGTGACGACCAAGATTATGAGAGCGCCATGGTCTGCCGTGATAGACTCCAAGCTCTTAAATCTATTCAGGAGTGTGCCTCGTTCCAAACAGGGATCCCCGGTGATGCTGACTTTGTGTCAATTTACGGGCGTTCCGGAACATACTGCTTGCAAGTCATTTCTCTGCGGGGGGGTATAAGCTATGGTAGCCAACCATATTTTGCCGATGATATAGGTTACGATAGCGAGTCAGATGTGTTAGGCATGTTTATGCTGCAGGTTTATGGTGACCCACCTGATAGGGTGTACGTTGACTGTAGCGCCGACTATTGTGAGATTATAAGTTTGGCATTAGAGGGGTTATTAACGCGTAAGATTGAGATTCTTACCGCAAAATCTCATGAAGAAGTAAAGTTTCTGAGATTGGCACGTAACGGTGCTATGGAGGCCTTGAATCACAAATTACGTGACGATGCACTGCCTGCTGAGCTGAAAGAATTTGCTGAATTTTTTAGACTTCAACGCCTCCCCGAGAGGATAGAAGTGTATGATAATAGCCACATTTCTGGTACGCACCCGTTTGGTGTCATGGTGGTTTGCGGTAGATACGGGTTGTTGAAGAGGGAATATCGCAGGTTTAAAATTAAAACGGTGCTCAATGGAGATGACTGCTCAATGATGCACGAGGTGCTCTCTAGAAGGTTTTGTGGTGAGGACTTGTCAGTACTGCCTGATTTTGTGTTGATAGATGGGGGCAAGGGGCACATTTCTGCAGTTGTCCGCGTACTTGGTGATTTAGGTATCCCATTTGCATGCATGGCAAAGGGCCAGAATCGTAATGCGGGGGAAGAAGTGTTCTATCTACACAGTGGAGAAAAGTTGCACTTAAATCCGGATAGTAGGCTAATGCTATACATGCGCAAAATACGCGATGAAGCGCATAGATTTGCGATTACTTCTCACAGGAATAGCAGAGATAGGGAGCTATCATCAGCCATTCTGTGTGCCATACCCGGAGTTGGTGGTACTAAGAGAAAGGCCTTGATCACGTATTTTGGTTCGATAGACCACGTAAGGCGCGCAAAGGCTGATGAAATAAGCAAAGTTCCGGGGATAAGCAGCAAGTTGGCCCAGAGAATAGCGGAATTTCTAAAGCGTGATTCTACATAATTCCGAGTTAGTGCTGTGTGACGTGCTGTAGAGGAACTAAGCGAGGCTGGCATGAGTGAAGGTGATATACATAGCGGTGACACTGTACAAAATGCCTTGGTCCGTATTTTTGTGTTTGTACCTAGTTGTACAAACCCCCACTGGTTTCCCTTACTGTTGCCTGGTGTACTCTCCCACAATTTTCCAAGCTTCTCTTATAGTCATACTACCAGATGCATTTGTGATGCGCATACCATGTATTTCTGATGCGGGTGTGGCTCGTGTTGCTCCCTGAGTCTTTGGACGAGCGCCGCCCGCTGTTCCAGATTTGGTGGCTGTCTGTGCGCCAGTACTTGTTGCTTGTTGGGTGCGAGGTCGCCCCCCTGCAGTGGAAGAGGCTGCAACGCGGCTCTTGGTGATGCCGTCGCTGCCACTACCCACAATAAATGTTTCTTGATAACTCTTCTGTGCTCCCCCAGCGCTGGTGCCGTGACCAGCATCAAATTTTGGTGTGCTTGCTTTTGCGTTACCTTTAGGGTGACTGCGACTTCCGGCAGTTCCACTTCCGGTGCCAGCGCCTACAGAACCTGGACCCGGGGCTGCCGCTTTACGTGCTGCCGCGGTTTGCTTTTGTACGTTGCGTTGCGCGGGCTTGCTTGCTGCTCTGGATTGGGTAGGTTTGGTGGCGGGCACACCTTCGTCGGGAGCCTGCTCGCTGCCGTTGAGCTCAGACCAAGCTTGCTCCGTGCTCTCAATAAACTCGTCTATCCCCGTGTCATCGTCTTCTAAAGTTGTCTGTCCTACGAGATCTGACAGAGCGCGCTGCGTTTTCTCCACAAACCTCGTCATGTCTTCACTATCTGCATTTGCAAATAGATTGCGCAGCGCCTGCTCTGCTGCCGCAGCACTATCCGAAAATTCCACTGCGCCATCACCCGGTTGTGTTCCTCCTTGTGCGAGCTGTGAAAGAAATGTCTCGCCTGCGGATGCTAGACCTCGCATAGGACGTGCAGATCCTCCACTAGCTCCTGGGGGCGGCGCGTCTACTGCCAAGTCGCTTATGCTCAACGTATCCTCGTCTTTCTGTGCTGCGGATCTTGCTCGGCCTTTTCCTCTTTGCTGGGTACCACCGGCTGTTTTTTTGCTGAGCTGCTGCCTTACCTGTGATAGTGATGCCTCCCCTTTATGTAGCTTGTTGAATACTTCTTCCGCTTCTTCTTCTTTTAATACGGGGTCTTCTTCCGGTGGTGATCTCAGCAGCGCAGCGAGTGCTTCTGCCCTTGCAGCATCATCTTCTTCCAGTATAGCCTTGACAAGCGAACCCCACTGGTCAGATGGCTTCTTTGAGCCAGGTTCAGGAGTGCTGGCACTAGCGCCGCCTGTGTCCCCAGCATGTTTAGCTGCGCCGCTCACTCCCGCTGCTCCCCTTGAGGTGACATCTTGTCGAGTATGTCCGGATGTACGCCCACTGCAAGTACTGGCAAACTGCTGGTCGAATGGAGAAAGGCCAAACGGGTTGCTGAACGTCTCACTAGACTCTAAAAAGCCAAGGAACGTACTACGGCCTTCAGGGGTATCTAAGTTCTTTGCGAGATCACGTATATCACTGTTAGCGAATGGGTCGCGATTTCTATCCCACCCTGTTATTTTTTGTTTAAGGTTGCTGATTGACGCTTTGACCGCACTAGACACAGAACTCTTGATTTTCTTGTCATTTACGCTATTGAGGCCAGGAATTGCTTGATCTCCAAGTTCTTCCGCTCGTTTCAACATGCCCAGCATCGCTCCACGCTGCTCATCCGTCATGCTGGCTATTAGCCTATCGAAGTACTCGTCCTCAAACTTATCAATTGCCTCCTGAGACTTTTTTTGTTCTTCAGCACTAAGCTGCGCAAATTTCGCAGTTGAAATCTCGAGCGCGCGGTTCTGCGCATCGGTAAGTTTTTTGTTCCATAGGGCCAGGAATGGGTGCTGCGCTTCCAGTGCATCCAATATTACTTCTTCCTCTGTTTTTTCTGCTTTACCCGCACTACCACCTTTCTTCTTTGCGGGTTTCTGCTCTTCGTTGCGGAAGACACCTCCCAGTTCTTCAATTAATTCCGCTATTTTATCTGTGCTTATATCTTCTTCCGCGTCATGCGCTGTGTTCTCGACGATTGTCCTCCACTTGCGTTCCGCCTCCAGGCTCAGGCTTTTTAATCCGCCATCTACTGTGAGATCGATTCCAAGATCTTTGTATTGGTCCTTGCCGAAGTGCTTTTCCAGTATGGTTTGTAAGCGTTCTTGGGCAACTGAGGGCTCCTCTTGCATTGCCATCGCAACGCTTAATTCAATGATTGCCTGTTGACTTAGGCCGGTTTTCATCAGTGATTCCAGCGCCACGATTTTACCTGAGGCCACGTTGAGTGCTCCAAATCTGGACCCGATTATCAAGTCAGGAATAAGAGAGACTAGAATGTCTCCAGCAAGTACCCCAGTACTTAATGCCGGTTGGCCACTTGCGATCTCAAACAACAGTAGAATTGCAGGGGCAGTTATCGCCTTAACACCATCGGTCCAGAACATTTTCTCAAATTCTCTGGTGTACTGCACTTGTCCATGCAACCTTGCATGGATCACTGGCCCGATCCATGCCCCAATTCTTGCGGTTTTCATTAGGAAGTTGAGCGCCATTGATGCAGCAGACGGCATATGAAAACCTGCGGCATGTAGCGCAAGCTCAACCCCGAGAGCGGCAAAACAGCACAGAATACTGACCTTATTGTTATACGTAAAGTCCGAATTATCCCTCCTGGAGGTTGCGGCAATGGCAACTTCATAAGCGTTGCGAACTTTTGATGGTTGTTCAATCAATGAGAGTGGCAGATATAACCGGTATAGGCTCCACCCAAGTGCGGCAGTTAGGGCACTACATTTTATGTGAGGGGTAGCACCCAGCATGGTATTCATGATAAGTTTTATACCCATGGATGCGATAAGGGGGGACCACATGCTGGGTGGCTTGAATTCCTTTTCGTCCCCTGATGCTTCAATATATTTCCTAATCCATGAAGACTCATATCCGCCGAACATCACCCTTGGGAAGGAGATATACATCATTGCGGTTGAAATTAATGTTGCAGGTACCGCAACAGGGCTCGCGAATTCTACTGCCGTGTCTGCAAATTGGGCAGCCAATTTTGCAAATCCCTCTGCCCCACCAGCAGCAGCAGTCGTTGCTGCGGTAGCGGCTGCCGCTGTTGCGGGCAGCGCAGCAGCTTCGATCCCCGCAGCACTAGTAAGTCCTAGCGCTTCTCCTACGTTCTTTATACCCTGCGAAGCTAATAGTGACAATTGCGGGATCTGAGTTGCGAGTGCGACCGCGGCCCCGCTCCACCCTAGGACAGTGCCAGCCGTTACTGCTGCTGGAGCAGCTCCACCGGTCCCTATACTTGTGGCAATCATCGATGCGACCATGAACGACAAGTATATCCCTAAGGTTATATTAGACATACTCGCAACTTTTCTGCACACCTTAAGGAGCTTCGACAATTTTGGGTTGGCTGCTTCGAATGCCTTGACCGCTGCTTGTCTAATCTCCTCTACATATGTTGAGAGCAGCACACAACCGTATAAAAGCGCTGCGCACTTCCTCTCCTGGTTGAACATGTTTACTAGTTCTTCGTTGTCGGGGCACCGCTCTTCGACTTCTAAGCCCTTTTGTCTTCTCGCGATTATGTATGCAATGGCCAGTGACCGCATAAGTAACCAGTCAGGCGACAGGATCCTATAGTCTTGCCCGATCAAGATTTCAACTGCTGATTTTGCTGCATCCTCCTTGGTGCTGCTAGCTGTTCCATAGCTAGCAAGGGTCGCTGCTTTGGGTTTGGCATTTTTATTACGTTTCGGGTCCGCTTCTATCATTGCCCTTTCAAGGGGACCAACATCTTCTGTTAGACTCCCATTTACGGGATCGACTTTTACGTAGTCGTATGTTATCTCGCCCCTCGATTTTGCGACTAATTCTTCGAGAAAGTCTGTGAATGTGCTAAGGTCTGATAGAGATCCATCGATAACGCCGGCTTTGAGTGCATTTCGAAACTCTATGAGTATGCGGGCGAACGCTGGTGAGCGCCCAGGCCCGGGACGTATGTAGTGCTCTCTAACTTCCTCGTCCGCCAAGGAGAGCACATTCATGAATGGGGACCCTACGTGGGCATCCGTATATCCACTTGAGATTTTTAAGAGATAATCTTCGGTTACGAAGATTGACAGACTGTGGGCATCCTGTGGCTTTGGTATGGTAATCTCGCGCAGTTTTTGGGCGAGCTGCCCCTTGACACCTTTCCAAGGCTTGTGCTCCTCCATTGTTTTTTGAAGCAGCGCGATGAGTGCTTGCTCCGTTGCGTCAATAAGCCTTTTCGGCATGGCTGGCGTCGTGGTTCGTTGGCTTGTGTTTTTTGGGGTTGGGTGCACTCCCCCCCCCCCCGTGGTTCGGAAGGTCCGCAAAGCGGTTTTTTCAGTCATCTGCTACTTCAGCAGCCAAAGATGATGTGTTACCGCCTAACGAGACCAACGCCGGATTGTACCACACACGAGGTGTATTGTCAAGATATGGTACCTACGCACACGTGTGCAGTGACATATGTAGCATTACACCGTGTACAGAGGGCGAAAACGGCGACCCAGGAGGACGGCGCGAAGGAGATAGTGCGGAGAAAGGACCCAGCAGCTGCGCGCGCAGCTGCTGGTGCCAACTAGCCATAAACCACATCCGGAGTGTACAGCAATATCGTAACGCATGCAACCGTTACGTGCTGTGTTGTACCTGTAGTTACCGTTCATAGGCCATTACAGCTTCACGCTAGCCAATGACTTTTTTTGAAGTATGACCAAAACATTACTGACAATGATACTAGAGAATTTCTCCGTAGTTTATGGTTAGGATTTTGCTACCGGAATCCAGCACAATCGCTCCCAGCATGTCTATATCCACAAATCGCCCCTCCACCGTTCCCTTGCTGTTGGTCATGATGCAGATTTTATCTCCTAGTTTGGGCCCTCTGTTCAGCCACAGACTTCTTAGATGCGAGAATCCCATGTCTGTCAGAATGTTTAGGAGCTTGTCTAAGTTTTGTAACACCATGTCTAAGAGCTCTAGATTCGACAACTTAAACTCTGGGATATGGGCTTTCAGCGAGGTTGCGTACGTGGGGGGAGCGTACATGTTTACTCCTATTCCACATACGGCCCAGTCTACGGTGCCACCTACCATCTTTGTCTTGATCAGTACACCGGAGATCTTCTTGTTATCTACTATAACATCGTTGGGCCATTTGTACCGGATCAGAGCCTTTTTCTCGCTGCAAGTGTGTGTTTCGAAGATCTGCTCTATTGTGATTCCTACTGCCAACGATGACACAAAGGACAGCTCTGCAACCTGTAAGTTTCTCCTGATTATGGCACTGAAATACAGATTTCCCTTTGGGGAGTGCCACTCCCTCCCGTGTCTTCCGGTTCCTGAGATCTGCTCGTCTGCCACCACCACTGTGCCGTCTAAGGCCCCGCTATGCGCGAGCTCTATGGCATCCGAGTTAGTGCTGTGTGACGTGCTGGCGTGGCGTATAACAAACTTCATTGTTGTTTAAAAGTCTAACTGCGCGTAATGTACCGGGGGTGTAAAGCCCGGTATTCTGTCTCCGAGAATTTGGGAGAATGATGGCTTGGATTTTACCAGGGAATACCACTCCTTGAGTGTTGGGCTGAGGTCCCAGGGGAAAATGCCCACGTAATCCAGTAAGGAGATGTGTGCGGATAATGCTATATCGGCGAGGGTAAACTCACGGGATGCGAGCCACCCATTAGTGTCTATTAGGTGTTCCATATACCTGACATGGGACTGAAGATTCGCCATGGATGCCCTAATCAAGCCAGGGTTAGGGCTCCCATGTTTTGTGTACTGCTTGGCGATTTTCTCATTTATCACATATCTGGTCACTTCATGATAGAACCTGCAATCCACCCAGTAAACCAGCCTGCGAACCCTGGCACGTTCATAAGGGGACTTCCCCATGCGCGAAGGCTCGCCGTCGCATATTTCTTCAATGTACTCACATATGGCCTGGCTGTCGGCTATCACATTCTGCCCGCTAACCAGCACCGGGACTTGGCACACCGGATTCAACTCCACAAACTCCCTTCTCCTTTTCCATGGATTTTCCTCGACTAGGGAAAAATCCACCCCTTTTTCTCTCAAAAAGACTCGCACCTTTCTGGAAAACGGGCATGACGGGAAGTGATATAGAATGTTAGCCAT
This sequence comes from Anaplasma capra, assembly GCF_025628805.1. GTDB lineage: Bacteria > Pseudomonadota > Alphaproteobacteria > Rickettsiales > Anaplasmataceae > Anaplasma > Anaplasma capra. The sequence goes on along the minus strand of NZ_JAOTBG010000002.1, from coordinate 107,027 downwards.
CCAGCGGAATGCCTGCTAAGTAAACCCTGCATCAATACCACATTGGAGCCAGGAGCACAACAATGCCCTGGCCCAACGCAAGGACTGTAGATCTTACTTGCCTTTCCACTCATCTATTAGAGAGAGAGTGGCTCCATCCTCAAAGCCTGTTTCTGGCACGTCTAGAGCGAGAATCCTGCTCTGTGGTATGCAAGATGGGCCGCAAGCCGCGAAGCTAACGTTCAGTCTCACTTGCTTTACGCCTTCAGCGATCTCAAATGTTACTGGGAACACCACGGTGCCCGAGTACACACGGCTGTTTAGAGTCTTACCGTTGGCCTTGTCTGTGACTTCAGAATGCTTTGGCCAGTGCACATTGTGCTTTGTCACTTCCTCGCTCTCAAAAGAAAACACGGTTGGCATGCCGGTATCCCCGGGTTCCTGGGCGCATATGTGCCACCCCGATTCAATATCAAACGTCACAGCAGCACTTACAACGTTACCGGTAACTGAGCCTACGGCAGCCTTAGTGTTCACATGGTTCAAGTATTTGCCATCATCAGCATGCGCAACTGGCGCGCAACACAGCAAAAGCGAGAGTTGTAATACAGCAAAACGCATAAAAATACCCATAGGAAGCCTCATATCACACGTTACTAGGCCGTAAGATTAGCCCCTTTTTTTCTGTTTTGCAATGGTTGGGGCTATCTCATTTTTTTGTGCTACGCAGTGGGGGATTTGCAATTTTGTGCAATGAGTGCGCTTGTGTACTGAATAAAAATTTTTGTAATTTTGTGTGGGGAACCCTAAATAATGTGATACGTGCAGTCGGATTTGCATGAGACAAAGGGTGGTTGCGCACCTGGCCTTGCGGCGTGTATGGGTGGTGATTATGGCGCTTCCGCCATTGTGATGAGGGGCATTGATTTGGGTGTACTTGTGAATAAATGTGGTGGGTGGTACCATGGCTGGTGTTGTAGTCGGTGGTGAGACTGTAGTGGAAGGATTAAGACTGGATAATGTATCGCACAAGTACAGGAAAACAGATTTCCTGCTCAGTGTTGATTGTTTTTCAGGGAGCAAGGGGGAAGTTATATGTTTGCTCGGCCCTTCCGGGTGTGGGAAATCTACGATTTTGAAGTTAATTGCTGGCCTGGAAAGGCTGCGTACGGGCACGATAACGGTTAACGGTAGAACGCTAAGCGATGTTCAGAGCAATATACACATTCCCACAGAGAAAAGGAATGTGGGGCTGGTATTCCAGCACCCATCGCTGTTCCATCACCAAACTGTCGAGGAAAATGTTGCATTTGCGATAAGAGATCAAAACAGGGAGAGAAAAGCCCAGCAAGCGCTGCATATGCTAAATTTGCTCAACATGGCTGGCTACAAGGATGCATACCCCCATATGCTTTCCGGAGGGCAACAGCAGCTTGTTACGATCGCAAGAACCATGGCCCAAAGGCCGGAGATATTTCTACTGGATGAGCCCTTTTCTAATCTTGATGCTATATTGAGATCTAGGATTAGGACAGAAGTGCTGTCCATAATAAGGCGTGAGCGCATCACCACCCTTCTGGTGACACATGATCCGGAGGAAGCACTAGAAGTTGCAGACAAGATCTACATAATAAGCGAGGGGAGGATAGTGCGGTGTGGTACCCCAAGCGAGATATACAATAATCCTAAAGATGTGCACCTTGCGCAATTTTTTGGAAAATCAAACTACTTCGAATCCGTAGTACACGACATGAAAGTTCAAGTGGCCGGGGTTGGCAACATTGATGCAAGCTCGTTTGGAAATGGTAACAGAGTTGCTGTGTACATACAGCCTGAGGCGATTACTTTGCAGCAAAGTGGGGGAACTCAGGCAATGGTAAAACTTGTGAGGTTTTTTAACAGTATGATATACATAGAGGTTAGCGGTTGCGCTTACTGGATGAAGTTTACCGGTTCTGTTTTACCAGAAGTAGGTGATGTGATATCCGTGTCTTTTGATTTTAGCAAGGTCTCGTTGTTTAGATTGTGATTTGTTTTGGGGTAGTGCGATGAGTTTGGGTCCGTGGCAGATTTTCTTGATATTCCTGATAGTTTTGGTGCTGTTTGGTGCCGGTAAGTTGCCCCAGGTTATGAGTGATCTTGGGAAGGGCATTCGTAGTTTGAGGAAAGAGCTAAAAGATGGTAAGCTGGCGCACAATAGCGACGAGCCGAATCACTAGCTGGGGCAATCCTCCTGTGATGTAGTCTAGCGCTTCTTCGGTGTTTCGTGGTTGACGGCGTTCTGGGTGCGCGATTTTTGTTGATATGGACATCAGTAAGTTAATAAATCTCTTTGCCAGACTTCCAGGTTTGGGGCCTGCGTCTTCGCGCCGTATAGTTCTGCATTTGTTGAGGCATAGGCAGGATATAATGGTACCGCTTGCTGCTGGGATTCGGGAATTAGAAATGCATACCAGGGAGTGCGCTATCTGCCACAATTTGGACACCGCCTCTCCTTGTGCTATATGCTCCGATGCAAGCAGAGACAGTGGTGTGGTGTGTGTTGTCGAGGAATTAGGTGACCTGTGGGCATTTGAGCGGGGAAAGATATACTCCGGTGTTTATCATGTGCTTGGTGGGGTTCTGTCCGCGCTTGAAGGCATTGGCCCAGAAGACCTAAATCTTGGCGGAATTTTAGAGAGGATACACACACAAGGGGTGAAGGAGCTAATAATTGCAACAAGTAACGATATGGACGGCCAAGTCACCTGCAACTATATAGCACAGATGGTAAAGGGTACCGATGTGAAGGTCACCAGACTTGCGTGTGGCATCCCACTTGGTGGGGAAATAGACTATCTAGATGAAGGCACGCTTCGCGTTGCTTTGTCCTCAAGGTATGTTATTGCTTCTTAGCCTGAGCCCGGCTGCGAGCGAATTACACGCCTTTCTGGGGGAATGGTCTGTATTCTTGCGAAGACTGATCTATACCCTGTTGAAGGCAGTCTCGGAAACCATCGGCGATTGCCCGCATCATCTTAAAGTACCCGTCCTTTCCGGGTCCTATGTCGCGCCCAAGCGGGTCTAATGTGTATGTTTTCTTTTTGCCCACCAGCCTGTAACGCGATGCCCCGTGCTGCGAATCGGCGAATATGCACCGTACGTTATGTAGTTTGACTGCCCTTTTTGCGAACGCCAGCCTTCTCGCCGTAATACCAGAAGCATGTCCGCCGCTACCTGATAAAGCAGCTACGAAATTCAACCCAAAATATCTATCAAAGTACTGATAGGCGTCATGCTCAGCCATATATGGGACGTCCTTCACGGGTGCCAACGCTGCGCCAATTTCACTTATCATGTCTTGTATTCTTGCGAGTGCGACCTCCGCGTTGCGCTTGTACACGGGGGCATTTTCCGGATCTTCCTCGGACAATGCCGTACAGATCTTTCGTAGCATCTTGCTTGCGTTATCTGGGTTTAGCCATATGTGTAGGTCTTTCTCGTGCGTATAGCGCCCTTTGATTCCCCTTTCTGCTAGCAGTTCCACTTCGTCTGATAGCCTTACCAGCCTTCTTCCTGCCTTGTGACCCAACCGGCTCACAAAGGATTCCAGCCTATCGTCAGTGTAGAACACTATGTCCGAGGAGTTAAGCTTTGCCACATCCGAGGGCTTCAGCACACAGTCATGTACGCACGACGCCCCCGTTGCCGGCAGCACGGGCTCTGTGACTCCATGCACAACTGCGCTTACTAGAAAGTATACGGGATTTATGGTTGCAGCCACCCTCGGAACGGTATATCCTGCTACCGGTAGCAGCATCGCGAGTGCTGCTATAAGCGGGGTTACGTGCCTTTTAATAGCCAACATAACGGAAAGTCGACAGCAGTGGGGAGAGAAGAATCAAGAGCTCCAGGCCATACAATACTTATGGCCGACAATCTAACACTATTTTACGGGGATAACAAGGTAATAGATAGCATTAGCCTCTCAGTGAGGTTTGGGGAGATAGTGACTATTTTAGGCCCTAATGGGGGCGGAAAAACCTCTTTGGTGCGCATTCTAGTGGGAATAAGTAGGGGCAGCTATACGGGTACTGTAGATTATTTTGGTGAGCGGGGGATTGGCTACTTACCACAACATCCTGAGGTCAATCGCTTAATTCCAATGACGGTTGAGTACTTTCTTCTGTGCACATACATGGGGCGACAGAGGGCTCCGGATCTCAAAAACGCTACGCAGTACATAGATGTTGACAGGCTGTTGAAACGCCAAGTGTCAGAACTTTCTGCCGGAGAGATCCAGTTGGTGCTACTTGCCAGATGCTTGATGATGAAACCGGATCTAATAGTTCTAGATGAGCCTGTAAGCTGTATGGACATTGAGGCGAAGAACAGTTTTTATCAGCTGATTGCACGATTGGTTGCAGAGTGCGGCGTAAGTGTTGTTATGACGTCGCATGATCTTCACTGTGTAATGTCGTGCTCAGATAGGGTCATTTGCATCAATCACTCGATACGTTGTGAGGGCACTCCCGAGGAAATCGCTGAAAGTGCAAAATTTCTGAGCGTGTTCTCAAGTAATGTTTAGCGTAGTAAGATGTTGTGCTAGGTTGCTACAGATAACTGCCGCTGTTCTTCGCCACGGCGTTCTCCCGTGTACAGGCTTCTTGTCGCTGGGGTTGCGCTCAAAAACCCGTGGAGAGCGGGTACGCATGCTTCTACAAAGCCTGGGTCCGACATTTATCAAATTTGGCCAGTTTCTTTCTACCAGAATAGATATAGTAGGGGAGGACATCGCCAAAAACCTTCTATGCCTGTGTGACGCGCTCCCGCCGTTTCCATTTGATGATGTTGTCAGGACTATTGAAGGAGATTTTTGCCGGTCCATTGACAACATTTTTCGAGAGTTTGACACAGTGCCGGTTGCTGCGGCAAGTGTTGCCCAGGTGCATAGGGCCAGAACTCTGGATGGTGAGCTAAAAGCAGTTAAGGTTCTTAGACCCGGAATAGAAGATGCCTTCCGTAGAGACATAAGGGTCATGCAATTGCTTGCGCGAGTTTTTGGGAGGTGCGAGAGGTTACAGAGATTTCGACTTAGGCAGTTAGTCGAGATGTTTTCTGGTATATGCAGATTAGAACTTGATTTGCGCTTCGAGGCCGCAAATGCGGAAGAGTTGCGGGAAAGTGTAAAGGCGGATTGTGCGGTATTTTACGTACCAAAGGTGGATTGGAATTGCACTTCTAGGCGTGTGCTGACACTGCAGTGGATAGATGCTATTCCGATTTATGAAATTGATAAACTGCGAAACCGCAAGTCCTTGGCTAGAAACCTGATCTTGTGTTTCTGTAACCAGGTATATAAAAACCGATTTTTTCATGCAGACATGCACCCCGGTAACCTTATGGTCGATAGCCACGACCGGATCGTTGCTGTAGATTTCGGAATTATGGGCAGACTTGACGAGGAAACTTGCGTCTATATATCCGAAATATTAATAGGATTTTTGAGTAAGGATTACCGTAGAGTTGCTGAGGCCCATCTTTATGCCGGGTACATTCCGGGACGGTGCGATGAGTTTGTCACTGCATGCCGCGCCATATGGGAACCCATTGCTGATATGAATGCGCAGGGTTTTTCAATGTCAGAATTACTGGCCCAGCTATTTAAGGTTACTGCCGAGTTTAATATGCAGGTGCAGCCCAAACTCCTTCTGCTGCAGAAGACTATGGTTTCAATTGAGGGTATCTGTAGGCAGCTAGCGCCTGATATGAATTTGTGGAAGATTGCGGAGTCATGGGTGCAGGAGCATGGCGATAACAGCGGGTATACTGAGAAATTTAGACGGTCGCAGTTGTACCGCTCTTTAAGAGGTTTTCAGGTACTGGCGTCCAAGCTCGATCGCAGCCTAGACGCGATAATTGCTCATAATAGCAGACAAGAATGCAAGCAAGCCAAGTACAGCCCTAATCCATTTTTGGTGCTGGTCATAGTTGTTCTGTTAGTTGTGCTGATCACAGCCAGATAAGCTGCTGTAGTGTGGGATTTGTGGATATAGATTGCCTTGTGCGTGTACCTACCAGGACGGACGCGATCATCTGGTATCCATTAGGCGGCTAGAACGGATATAAGCTTAACGCGAGAGATAGGGGTTGCAACCAAAATGTGCATAATGTCTCTACAGGACCGTTTTCCGAGCTTCCCGCCAGGCGGTGGGCTTAATTGTCATTCTCAACGTGCTTCTGGGGGCATGATTCTCCAAAGTGCTGCCAGCCAAACTTTCTGTGATCATAATTCAACAGCTGATTGCAGTGCCCAGAATTGCATCAGTTCTCAGAGCTGGGGACTACCCCCAATTGTATTCCAAATTCCTGACGTGTACCGGAGCCCGTACGGACAGCCCTGCGCCTGTCTCATGTTGGTATTTCCTACCAATCTGTGGGTGCACCTGAAGTTCTGGTGTCGTGCGCTGCAGGATTTGCGGCTTTTCCGCCAGTGTAAAGGGGGTGCGGTATAGGATCGAGCCTCTGCTTATGGAACAATTCTAAAAGATGGGAATATTCGCGTCCCTTGAACTGAAGATGTGCGATATGCTCGTGATGTATAGCGTTTGTGTGTTTTTTACTATAGGTTCCCGCTGTATAAGGCTGGATTCAGGGCCTCGGCTGGTTAGGTTTCCACGCGCTGCTGAGATCTTGGCTGAGATACGGGAAACATGCCCTATTATCCGCTTGGCTTATAGCTCTGCAATGGTTATTGCCGATATCTGCGTTGCGGTCTTAGCTATGCATAATGTGAATATGATGGTTCATTCCTTTAGCCTCTAGGTGGATACGTGACAGCGCGCCTCTGATGCGCTTGTACCGCGCGGGAATGGCAATTTTGCGCTGCTAGTAAATGGTGTGGCGCTTGGATGATACGGTGAGACCGGGCATATTGGTAGTTTTGCGGTATACATCTTGTGATACTGCAATCATCCCCTCAGATAAGGTTTTGGCTGAGTTACATTGTGCGCTGGTGCGCCCAAGATGCAATGGCAGTCTACCAAGACGGTGGGATAAGCAACTCTGCCGTTTCTGTCACTACACTGCGATACCAGGTCAGAAATGTTGTGGGTTGTCTGTGGTGACTATAGCCAAAACACTAAATGGCTTCCCTGGCAGTGCTGAGAGTGTCGTGAACACTGTAGCTGCCCGTGTTGTGGATGAAAGCCTTCAAGGAATTTTTGTGTCCCTCTGACACTCTTACGTCGAGTACTTTGTTGATATACTGAGCTGGGTCAGCACCCACACAGATGTGTACAGACTGCATGTACTCACTTCTGCCGAAGACTGTTCTTCCACCGCCGTGTGCACCATCCTCTACGCTATGCACTAGTACGGGAATCACTTTACCTACCATGCTTTTATTAAACGATAGCTGCTGCTCGAACAAAAGATTCTGCAGTCTACTCAGGCGGTCGTTCTTTTCCTCTTCTGGCACCTGAGCAGGGTATTCTGCGCTAGGGGTTCCAGGCCTTGGACTGTACTTAAAGCTGTATGACATAGCAAACCCTACATGCCTAACCAAGTTTAGCGTTTCCTCGAAATCTCGCTCTGTCTCTCCCGGAAAGCCAACAATGAAGTCTGACGAAAAAGCCATGCCATCTCTGGAATTTCTTAGAGTGTCTATTATATCTACATATTCCTCCACCTTGTGCTTGCGATTCATTCTGCGGAGCACAGAGTTGGAGCCAGACTGCACCGGTAGATGGACAAAAGGCATAAGCTTGGGTTCGTGTTCATGCGCGTAGTACAGCGAACTGTGCATGTCTTTTGGGTGAGAGGTTGTATATCGAATTCTCTCTATGCCGCTGATCTCGGCCACCTTCTGTATTAGGCGCCCTAAGTCCCACTCATTGCCCCTGTAAGTTCCATGGTATGCGTTCACATTTTGTCCAAGCAGCACAACCTCCTTGGTGCCCTTATCTGCAAGTGTTCGTATTTCCTCTAACACGTCTTCAACTGACCTCGAATATTCGGGGCCCCTGGTGTACGGCACTACGCAAAATGTGCAGAATTTGTTGCACCCCTCCTGAACCGATACAAATGCTGAGGTTCCTGGGTTAGCTTCCCTATATACTTGTATGGCATCAAATTTTGATATGACGGGGAACTCGACATTGATTGTTTTCTTACCCCCACGTGTGGCTCGCATTATCAGCTCTGGTAGAGTATGTATGCTCTGTGGGCCCACTACTACGTCAACGAATGGTGCCCGCTCAAAAATTGCTTCCCCCTCTGCCTGCGCAACGCACCCAGCTACTACTATGATACAGCCCTCCTTGCGCTGTGTTCTCATGCGCCCTAGCGTGGAGTATAACTTTTCTGATGCTTTCTCCCTTATGTGACATGTGTTTATCAATATTATGTCCGCATCCTCAGGACGAGGCACCGCCGTAAAACCTAAAGGCTTTAGGATATTCTCAATCATTGAGGAGTCATACGCATTCATCTGACACCCATAGGACTTAATATACAGCCCTCGTTTCATAAGCTTCGCATGTTATGGTAACGGACGATCCTACATCATCTGATGTAGTGATACAACGCAAATCTCTGTGTGCGCGTTCGCGGGCTATAGCTGTGCACGGTGCCTTGTGTAATAATGCGCAACGTTACTGTTGGTTACACGGGAAGTGCAGGGAAGGTTTTGCAGCTAAAGTTTGTTGGAACATAGCTAATACCTTCTAGACACACTTGTAGACCTGCGATTTCGATGCTAGTCAACTTGATTGTGTGTTGCATGTGCTCTAGCTCTATGCGGATCACGTCTCCGACGTTAAGTTGGATGTACCTTATGGGCACGGACATTCTGTAGGAGCAATTTTGGTTCGCTGCCAGGTAATAAGAATTGTCTACTATGCCTTCTGCCTGCAGATCATCTAGTACTAGTGATGTATGCACAATGCCCGAAGTCTGTGAAGTATTTGCCCTGCACATCTGGGGGCTCCTGAGCCTTGGTTGGTAACAAAACCTATGGCTGATATACATCAATGATGAGGCCGCGCTGGGGGCTGCAATTGCATAGGTTGCCCTATAACTTTCGGGATATACGTCCTCTCCGGGTATGTGCAATATAGATTCCGGGTCAGAATCTGCTAGTGATAACTGCCCATCTTTTTCTAGAAGATCAAAACAATAGGCATTTTGCAGCTCTTTGATGATGGTCCACACCGGGGTACAGTTATGAATGGAATACCCTAGAACTAGCTTGTCTGTCTTCATAGATGTTGTGGCGTGTAGACCAGCCTTACCAAGTACGCTTTGAATTATTGCTGATAAGGTTACCAGTTCTATTTTTCCATTGATCCAGTGACTAGTCTGCCAGTGTCGGTAGGAGGCTGACTCCGTTTCGAGATATGGTTCAAGGTTCCAGGCGTAGAGGAGCATTCTCTCTACCATCTTTGAGGATTTCCAGGCGTTTAATGTTCCTTCTATGGCGGCTTTCTGTGCAGCAAAATCTACTCTTTCCGGGATTGAGTTATTCTGCATTTTGGCGCTCTGCTCTGGTGACGGGGGTTTGTGCGTGCAGTTTTCTACACTTCGGAACCCATATTCTATGAACCACACCTTTTTGCTTTCAGGCTTCCATGGGGTTTTTATATCGCTGCCATGGTTTGTGTGATGGTTACTCCACCACTGATGTATGTTCTTCCATGCGTGATGCAGATTTTTGTAGGAAGCATGTCCCGTAGGAGAGGGCTTGAAAAAGTAGTCGTAGCCTTCTCCGCTACTCCAAGACTGCCTGATGCTTTGTTCGCTGAACCCACACGCTGGGCTGGGGGTGTCGGTCAGGGGAAAATACGCGTTGATGCCCACAACATCAACATCGTGGGACGCCCATAATGTGTCCATATTGTATATACCATTATGCGAATGATACTCATCCCAGTTTGCTGCGTAAGTCACGATTACGCCATGTCCCAGGGTTTGTTTTGCCACCCCAGCTAAGCGCGCCAAGGCATTCACTGCCGGGAATGCACCGGTAGCATCCTGAATTTTGGTGAGCGATGCCAAATTGCTGCCAACTACAAATGCGTCTATTGTCCCTTTTGTGAGCAGGCAGTAATGCTGTACAAACGGGTGGTACTGTAGATCAAAAAATTGGCTAATGTCTCCGGGGTTTTCGCACACCAACTGCAAGCCTACTTCGCAATCTGCTATTAGCTTTAGAAGTAAAAGGACCTTATAACCCGTGAGTTTGAGCTTTTGTATATACCTCACCAAAGATGCATCATTGGCGGTGCCTGCATGGTAGCAGCTGTCGTGTGGCATGAGTCTGTGTGCGGTGAAGTTGCCAACTTTCCAGATGTCTGGTGTGATCTTAGCGTCCTTTTCATAGGCTGTTGCGGGACGTAGCTTGCAATTTTTGATGTTGGCGCCGTCAGTAAACCAGCACACAGTCACCGCGACCCACTGCAAGTTGGGTAAAGTGCTTTGCATCGTGTTCAGAGCCAGTAATGCGTTAGACTCTTTGTATCCGGTTTTTCCATTGATTTTTACAGCTGTGCCGTAAGCGGCTTCCTGCGTACCTATCGTCTCTGTTTGCGTTAATGTCTGCACTTCGGTGTCGTAAGCAAATTCTCCGCTTCCTACCGTGTGTATACCATCGATTTTTTTGGTCACGTGATTTCTTAAAAAGCTTTCAGGGTATGCAGTGACTTCAAACACAAAATTTGGCACGGTGTTGTTGTAGTCCTGGAGTGGTAGGTTCTCTATCACGATATAAGCAATTCCGCGATATGCCGGAGTATTCCCTTCTACCGAGGATATGAGTGGATCTGGCTCTTGATCTTCAGTGCCCTTGTACAGCCTGTGCTTAATCTTACATAAGTCCAGAGGTCTACCGCTTGCCCATACTCGTGAGATTCTATGTATTGGTCCCGAGCATATGGCAACAGCAAAAGTTGCATAGTAACCAGTGGTTACGGAGCGCTTCGTAGATAATGAGTTATTCTTTGTATGAATTTCCTTATGCCTTACATGTCTTATTTGTTGTGCCCACACTATGTTGCCTGATATTCGCACCGTGCCATAAACTTCATATAGCATCTTGCCGTAGGTAGATGTCTGTACCTTTATTTCCTTCAGAGGTCTTGCTGCCCCTGTACCGGGTCTGTTTCGTCGGTGAGGGTTGTGTGTATCGTCAACCGTTATGTGCCTGAGTGCATCTCCAACAGATGCGTTTACAGCTTTCCACACGGTGTTGCTCACCAAGGTCGCGATAGTAGGTAATATTAGTGTTGCTGACATGCTAAACCTGAATTAGTTGATGGTTGCCGAGACTTTGCTCACTGAGTGGTCAAAAATGCCCCAGGTGGCGTTGCCAATCAGAGGCGTGGTACTATATAGGTTCAATGGTTTTCTCTGCTACGGTGCCGCGGCAATTGTGCCCATGTTTTTACAATGGGTATGTGCCCAAGATTGCATAGCTTAAGTGGCAGATTAATAGCCACCCTTAAGCCTCAGTGGGTTGGTATATAGAATTTAAATCTGGTATATGAGGTTCACCGCGGAAGTTTCTCGTATTATTGAATTTTTTGCTACAAGTTAGGAAATTTTTATCGCATCCGGCGATTATCGAGTACGCATCTCCCGGCAGAACGGGATGCGGAGTGCTCCTCAACAAGTAGAGCACGTGACTTACGTGGTCGCGTACCCCTACGGATACTCCCCGATTGCTTCCCTCGAGAAATGTGATCACTCCGTGCTTGTAGTAGCCGTCTATGTCGGGCAGTGCAGCGTCCTCCAATGTCAGGTAATTTACAACTTTACTAACCGAGCCTTGAAACGTAAATTTTTCCCTGTCTAGCTTACACTTACCATCGCAGAATTGTGCCCTGCAATGTGGGGAGAACAGCGTGCCGACTTTGGTGTGTAGCGCGTTTTTAGCCCCTTCCAGAGAAATTTTGAGTTTGTTATCATCGATTGTGATTCCGCCGATTGTCCCGACAAACAAAGTAATTGCTCCCTGTGATATGTTCTCATAATTCACTAGGAATAACTCTACTTCTACCCGGCCACATTGCCCGTTCATGAGATTTACCTTACTGACTGCGTTGCACTCTGTAATCTCTACCAGGGCTGTGATACTATTTCTACCGTGGTGTATGGGTCCGAAGTTTATACAATTACACGCACTATAGATTGCATTGTTGATTTCAAGGTTTTCGTCATGCTCTGTTAGCCTCACCTCAGTGCTCTTTGCGGTCATTCTGCAGCAAAGTGCAACAGTGATGACTTCTTGCGAGATATGGGTTAAAAGCTCTTGTGCTACGTTTTTCATTGGAATTGGCCCCTAAAAAATATCCGATAAGTGCTCCCTAAAGGATTTTGATGCATACATCTCTGCTTAAAGGATAGAGCCCAGGCTGCATAACTAGTAAGCAAAAAATTACCCGAGAGAGAACCGCGAATGTGTTCAAATTTACGCATAGCGCTGGTCCAATGTTAACTTTTAATGACTATGAAAGTATGCTAGAGTGGGTGGCATTCTCTCCGCTATGCCAGTGATTTGATATTGGGTGCAAAATATATGAGGTGTCTTAATAAGGGCCAGGAAGGCTGTCTATTTGGGGATAATACACTTTTTGTGGAAGAGGCGTATGGCAGGTACGAGAGCGGTGACGAAGGGCTTTCAGATTGCTGGAGAGATTTGTTTGTACACACATTGGAGAATGGGCGCGCATCCGGGAATGCCAGGGGTACCTCCTGTGACAGTTTGACCGAATCCTCTAACGTACTGTGTCTACTGAACTTTTTCAGATCTTACGGGCATCTTGCAGCTGATCTTGATCCGCTGGGTATGGCCGGTAAGGTGGCACTTGATTACAGTAAGCATATTTCTTCCATGGTTGAAAGCACTGGGGCTGTGTGTGGGTCCGGTGCGTCATTATCTTCGATTTTGGAGACTTTGAGAGAGACTTACTGTGGGAAGATTGGCTTTGAGTTCATGCACGTATGCTCTGAAGAGGAACGCTCCTGGTTACTGAGTAGGATTGAAAACTTAAATAGGGTCATAGCACCAGAAGAACGGAGGAATATCCTTCAGTGCTTGCAGGAGACAGAAATGTTTGAGCAGTTTCTGCACGTCAGGTACCCGGGGTACAAGAGGTTTTCTATCGAGGGTGGCGACGTTCTCATTCCCATGCTTGAAAGGATAGTTAGACTTGTGCCGAAGTTTAATCTCAAAGAAATTGTACTGGGTATGGCGCACAGGGGGCGGCTCAGCGTACTAACAAAAGTCATGAGCAAGCCCTATGCTGCAGTACTGTATGAGTTTTCTGGGGGGATGGTGTATCCGGAGGGATTATCAGTGGCGGGTGATGTGAAATACCACCTGGGGTATTCAACTGACAGAACAGTTGAGGGTTGTGGGGTTCATCTGTCGCTTGCGTATAACCCCTCACATTTGGAGTCTGTGAACCCGGTTGTCATGGGTAGAGTAAGGGCGAAAAGTGACGAAAAGCGCGCACCCGTACTCGGGATTTTGGTTCACGGAGATGCCGCATTTATAGGGCAGGGAGTAGTTGCTGAAGGATTTACCTTGAGCGGAGTTGAAGGGTACTCTCCAGGTGGGATTATGCACATTGTAGTCAACAACCAGATCGGTTTCACCGCCAATCCTGGAGACACCAGAACATCCTTCTATTGCTCTGATGTGGCAAAGATGATTGGTGCCCCGGTATTCCACGTTAACGGCGATGATCCGGAATCTGTGTTGTTGGCGACTGATTTGGCCATGGAATACAGAAGCAAGTTTGGGAAGGATGTAGTAGTTGATGTAGTCTGTTACAGACGCTTTGGTCACAACGAGGGTGATGAGCCCATGTTTACGCAGCCACTGATGTACAGACGTATTGCGGAGCACAAGACAGTTGCAAGTTTGTATGCAGAAAAGTTAATTGGTGAGGGGGTGATTTCTGGAGAGGAGGTTGACGGGCTGCGTGGTAAGTTCCGCGAGACACTGGAGACCGCCTTTACTGAATCTGCGCAGTACAAGCCCAAGGGGGCGGACTGGTTTCAAGGTTGTTGGAGTGGCTTCAGGTATCCAGAACCGGGTGAGTTTCAGGATTATCTCCCCAACACCGGGGTGGAAAAGAGTAAATTACTTGTCCTCGCTGGTTCCCTGTGCACCATACCAGATGGATTTAATGCAGAGCCGAAAATCGCCAGGATGATGGCAAGTAGGCTCAAGGGCGTGCAGAATGACTCCATAGATTGGGGTATGGGTGAAGCTTTGGCTATAGCCTCACTATTGACCGAGAAATTTAGGGTTCGTCTGTCGGGAGAGGATTCCGGTAGAGGCACGTTCTCTCATAGGCACGCCAAACTCTCAGATCAGGTAACTGGGGAGCGCTACATTCCCCTGAATAATCTCTGTGAAGGGCAGGCTAAGTTTGAGGTTATAGACAGCCCCCTATCTGAATATGCGGTTGCAGGCTTTGAATATGGTTACAGCTTGGATTCTCCCAATGTATTGGTCATTTGGGAAGCCCAGTTTGGCGATTTTGCCAACGGAGCACAAATCATCATTGACCAATACATCGCTTCTGCCGAGACCAAGTGGTTGCGCTCCAGCGGGTTAGTTTTGTTGTTGCCACACGGGTACGAAGGTCAAGGTCCTGAGCACAGCTCTGCACGCATAGAAAGATATTTGCAGCTTTGTGCTGGGGATAACATGCAAGTTGTGAACTGTACAACCCCTGCCAACTTTTTTCACGTGCTGCGTAGGCAACTACACAGGGATTTCAGAAAACCTCTTGTAGTGTTTACCCCAAAATCTTTACTAAGACACAAGATGGCGGTGTCTAAGGTGTCTGACTTTGAAGGCCGTTTTGTTCCGGTTATTGGTGACTGTGCCGGTGATATTGACCCTAGTGCGGTAAGTCGAGTAGTGATATGCAGTGGGAAGGTGTATTATGATCTTCTTGAAGCCAGGGCTGGTAGAACTGATGTTGTGCTTTTGCGGTTAGAACAGTATTACCCGTTTCCTACTGAGCTTCTGGCTGCCGAACTTGCGAAGTACAAAAAGGCTTCGGTGACATGGTGTCAGGAAGAGCACTACAATATGGGTGGTTGGAGTTTTGCGCGTGACAGGGTTGAGGAATCCATGCGGCGTGCTGGTATTGCCGGCCCTCTGTCCTACGTAGGTAGACCTGAATCTGCAGCAACAGCTGCTGGGTACTTAAACACACACGTAGCCCAGCAACAGGCTATAATGGATGCTATATTTGCGCGTCGGAATCTATGAGGAAAGGCCCAGGCAGGGAAAATCCCGCCTGGGCTGCGTACTCTATGAGATTCATGCGCGTCATTGTTGTTATAGGAAATTTTGGCACAGATTGGGTGGTGAGTGCCTATAGTGAAGCCCGGATTGCGGTTTCTGCTGCAGTTCCGCGTTATATACGGGTTTTCCCTATGTCTGGAGTTCTGAGTCACTCGTAGGTTGGGGTTGTATCCCGTCGGATTCGATCTTGAGTAGCTTAATTGCGCTACCATTTATCAAATTTCCTCCCACGCGCTTTGTCGTGTAGAATGTAACGAAGGACTTACTCGTAAATGGATCACGTAAGACCCTAATGTCGCGATTTTCCACAATTTTGTACGCATTTTTAAAATCTCCAAACGCTATTATCGGGAGCGCAGTATTGCTCATAGGTGGCATATCTGAGGTCTGGTACACAGGTGCTCCGAGCAACGTTTCTTCTCCGGAGGGACCAGGCTGTAACAAGTATTGTCCCGAGCTGGTCTTCAGAGACCTTATTGTTTGTAACACGCTTCTGTGCATTATAAAAGCACCCCTGCCTGCAAAATATTCGTCCAAAGAGTAATAAAGTGAGATTATCGCATCGCTGCTAAGCTGCCTGAAAGGTATTCTTTGCACTTGTGCTTCATCAGTTCCATCTTCGGATGACAAAATACCGACCGGCTTTTTGTTTCCATCTCCCAATATGAATGCATGGTTTTCCTTTCTACTGAATGCATCTACTAGATTGTCTATGAGCCAGCCCTCTAAGTCTACCAGAGAGTCATCCAAGAGCTTTTTTGCAATTTTTGGCTGTGAATACAATTCGTGCAGATATATGGTTGTTTTGCTCAGCTTTGGGGCGTTGGTATCGGCACTAATCTCTTCTCCCCAGCCCACAAAAGTGTCCTGATTGTTGGTAGTGAAACATTCTAAACTATCTCCCGAAACTTTCTCTACTGAACACAGTTTGCGCATGACGGAACCCTGAGATAGACGTTTGTCTATGTGCACAGAAATTTCTCTAGGCACGAGATACGCGAGCGTTGAACCGCTATCAAGGCCTTTCTTCTCAAAACCTGTGACTTGTCCATGGCGTATATATTCCGTAAGTGACTTGCACTGTAGCGCAGCTTTGGGATCCTCGTGAAGATTGATGCGCTTAGAGGCGATTTCTAGCCTGTCCAGGCGGTCACCTTGCTGGTCAAATTTACGATTGGTTTCCTCCATGTATTGTAGTAAATCTGTGGTAGGACACTGATTTCCTTCGTAGGAGGCGCTGCTTTCTTGTTCCTGAGGCTCGTTGTATGGGGGAATAAAACCTGTGATGCTGTCTTTTGTCTCAAAATTAGATAATGTCATGTGGCTCCTAAGTTAGCTGTCGATATGGATTGTAAGCAGAATCTGTTTGGGGTGTTGGCCACCCCGAGTACTTCAAGTAATGGATAAGGTATTATTGCCCAGTTTGCTGTTATGTGTAAGCAGAAAACAAGGCCGGTTTTACAATGTTTAGTTTTTCTAACACTGTTCTAACCGCGGTTTGGCCATTACTGCTTAGTTCCAGCAGTGGCAGGCGGACTTTTGGCTGCATCTTGCCCATAAGGCTTAGCACGTATTTTGTGGGTGATGGATTTGGCTCGATGAATAATATCCTGCTGAGCTCCACAAAGCTGCTGTTAACCTCTCTTGCGCCATCGATGTCTGCTAACACATGGCGATTATAGAGCTCCAAAGCCATTTTTGGCGCCACATTAGACACCACAGAAATGCATCCAGAACCTCCGTTTGCGTAGCAGGCTAATGCGGTTTCGTCTTCCCCGGAGAGAATAGCAAATTCTACTGGGAGAATTTTTTTTAGGGTTGTCACTCTTTCTGCTCCGGTGCAATCTTTTATGCCCACAATTCTGGGTAATTCCGCAATTCTTCCGATTGTGTCGTCGGACATGTCAACTGCCGTTCTTTGCGGAATATTGTATAGCACTATTGGTATGTTGGTTGCGTCGTGTATGGCTCGAAAGTGCTGGTATACTCCTTCACTGCTTGGTTTGTTATAGTAGGGAGTTACCATCAGAACTGCATCTGACCCTGCATACTGGGCAAACAGTGCTTTCTTTATGGCTTCTGCAGTGCAATTGGAGCCCGCTCCGGCTATCACTGGAACGCGGTTTCGTGAGGTTTCTACGCACAATTTTATTGCTGTGCAATATTCCTCAAAGCTCAGGGTTGAGGACTCTCCCGTGGTTCCGCACGGCACTATTCCATGAATTCCAGAAGCAATCTGCCACTCCACGAGCGAGACCAACGCGTCTTCATCCAGAGATAGGTCATCCTTGAATGGGGTGACTAATGCGGTAAAGATTCCTTCCAATTTCATCGCTTGTCTACTGTTGCGGGGTCCCACCATATACATGGAGAGCGAATAGCACCTTTTTGCCGCATGCGCAAGCAGCGGCGCCATGCTTTAATTGCAATACTCATAGCTAAAAGGATGGGGAGGCACTCTAGGCCTGTCCCTCAGGCTTTTTGGGATACCCTAGTATATGGATGTGAAAATGCGGTACTATCTGCCCAGCTAGCTTTCCATGATTAGTAACTAACCTGTAACCGCCATGGTGCAGCCCTAGCTCTCTCGCTATGGTGCCAACCGTCTTAAAGAAACCGGCAATATCACAGTCAGAACTTATGAAGTCATCGTATGACACATACTTGCCTTTGGGTATTACTAGGACATGTACAGGAGCCTCTGGCTTAATGTCGTGGAAAGCCAGAACTTGAGCGTCCTCATATACCTTCCGACACGGGGACTCGCCTCTCAGAATACGAGCGAACACATTATCGCTATCGTACTGTGCTATTACCGCGTTGCTAGTCACGTGCCTGGCTTGCTTGGGAAGTCCGCGCAGCGGCAACACTCTGCCCAGCGGTTGCCGAAGGGGAGAACGTTGCCTCCTGCTGTTGACCGGCGTCGGTAACTCCGTCAAGCCCCGCAGAGGCGCCGCGCAGGGTGTCATGGCTCACGCCACTCAACGAGTGCAAATCAGCGTCCTTAGCCTGATGCTCACCCAATCCAGCCCTTACGGCTGAGTAATTTTCTAGGAAGGCTGTCTGGCTCTTCGCTGCATTTTCCCCGTTGTAGTTCACCCCAATTTGGGATTTTACATATTCCCCGGCTGCTGCCGCCAAGTCAAAGCTTGCTGGTGTTATGTCTCCTGTATGCGCGGACAACACACCTGGAGCCCCTGCTGCCTGTCGTGCTGCTGCATCCGAACTGCCAAGAACCATATCATCCCCCACTCTAGATACACTACTATCTACGCTGTGTGAAGTAGCGCTGTCAACACCTGAATCTTGCACGTGTTCCTCCGAAGTTGCTGAAACTCCAGATCTAACATTCCCGGCCACATCCCGGCTGCCTTCATCTTTGGGTGGAGAGGCGGCGTTTATTGCGCTACTAACGCGGCTTCTATCCGCTCCAGTATGTTCACTATCCCTCTTATACGCCATTTCCTTAGCCAAGCTTTGTGCCAACTTTTTGTTGCGAAGCCCGGCACACTCAAGGACCAGCTCTATCTCATGTTGTATCTCTTTCTCTGTCTTGTTTGCGGTGTCTAGGGTTACCTTAAGCACCCTGCTGAACCCGTCCTGGGAACGTTCAACACTAATTTCGCCGCCACATTTTTCTAGCTCAGCACGCAGCGCCATGAGATTATCGTAGCCCTTCATGGCTTTCTTGTTATTAAGTATCTTTTTTACGTCTATTATGGTGTCGCTAGAAAAATCCAGCCTGAACGCGGAACTGTGCGGGTCCAACTTCTTGTCTTCGCTGCTGTCAACTGCGTCTAATATCTTTAACGCCTCACCGTTAAATGCGTAATCCGCAACCTTGATGACCAGCCTTCCATCTATGCCGTAAGAAGCGCTGACGTCATTACCGCGCTTACGCTCACTAGGTGTGTTTTCTATTCTCCCAACTCTTGCCTTGAATGGGCTCCACTCGTCACCCCCTTTAATTCTGTTGAACAGGTCTTTTATGTTCTGCCACGTGTTTCTGGTGGTTAAGGCATATTCACTTTTTGTGGGTGGAGTGGTGAAAGCATCTGCAGCGATTGAAACGCCCTTTTTGGCTTGCTTGAGGGCCTCACTTGCCTTGTGCTGCAACCCCTTTTCGCTGCTCATATGGATCTCCTAAATTAATCGACTTCCCACCCTAGTGGCACTCTGTTGACTCTGTAACCGCGAGCCAGTCGCAGCCCCACTTCACCCAACACAATCAGTCCGAAGCGCCACTTATCACTCTCACGACCAAATTCCTGCTGCTACAAAAGGAGCACCTAGGAGAACTGCGGGGTTGATTATAAGTACCTGGCGTGCAGTATGCAAAAGTTAAACATCAACGCACCGGACAAAATACAAAAATTTTGGTGTATGTACCCGGTATTGTGTATAAAATCGCAACCCAAGAACACGCAAGGGTTGACGCATACTTAAGCACGCAAAGGTTAACACATGGTGAAGATAGGTGACGATACTGGGTACACTCCCATAATTAGGCAATACAAATCACTAAAAGACCAATACGAAGGCTGCTTGCTGTTTTACCGACTAGGGGACTTTTATGAGTTGTTTTTTGACGATGCAATTGTGGCATCAAAGGCTTTAGATATAGTTCTTACGAAAAGAGGTGCTGGTACCCCTATGTGTGGTGTGCCGGTACATAGTGTTGATAGCTACCTAAGTAGGCTAATTAAACTTGGTCATAAGATTGCCATATGCGAACAGCTTGAGACTGCTGAGGAAGCACGTAAGAGGGGGTACAAAGCCCTGGTTAGAAGGGATGTGGTGAGAATAATTACGCCTGGGACGCTGCTAGAAGACGACCTGCTAGACGCCCGCGAGAACAACTATCTGGCATGCCTTTCGAATTTAGGCAATGACTATGGTATGGCGTGGATGGATATATCTGCAGGAGTGTTCAATGTGCGCTCCAGTAAGCTAGAAGATCTAGATAGTGAAATACAGCGAGTGCGTCCCAGGGAGCTTCTAATTTCTGATAAACTCAAAGAACAAAAAGAAATCGAACTAGTTTTACGCAAGCACAAGTGTACAATTACGAGCCACAGTGAAAGCTTTTTTGATGTAAAGAAGGCAGAGAAAGTTTTGTGCGGGGTCTATAGAGTTAATACCTTGCGCGGCCTTGGCAATTTTAAGGATGTCGAAGTATCTGCGTGTGGCTCTTTGGTTGAGTATGTCCGCATGACGCAAAAAAACAGCCTGCCCACATTGGGCTACCCAAAAGTGTGTGACAGCAATAGCTTTGTGCTGGTGGATAGTACGGCACTGCGGAATCTAGAATTGTTCTGTACCCAATCCGGAGACAAGGAAGGGTCCCTAATATCTGTCATAGATCGTACCGTGACCTCGATGGGAAGTCGTCTCTTGAAGCGTCAGCTCGCATTTCCGGCTGCTTGTCCTCATGTTATTAACAGCAAGCAAGACGCTGTGGAGTTTTTTGTGAAGAATAGGGTGATGCGTGAGAACGTTAGGGATGTAGTACGCGATATTCCCGACATGGAGCGGATTATGACCAGAGTTAAGCTGCTCAAATGTTCGCCCAAAGACGTCTGCATGCTGGGGAAGGCCCTTGCGAGAATTATACGCCTGCAACAAATAATGCTGGCGGCAGACAACCCTATGTTGCTGAGAATTACCGGAGAGTGTGGTGAGCATAGGAAGTTGCTGAAGCTGATAGGTAGCACCCTCATCGAAAACAACGTTGTGCACGCAAGAGATGGGGGGTTCGTTAATCCGACATGCGATGCACGTTTGGCAGAAGCAGTACGCATTGAAAGTGAGAGTGACCAGCTAATGCGGAACTTGCAAGATAAATACCGCAGGCATACCGGAATAGGTAGCCTGAAAATTGCGCACAATAACGTACTTGGGTACTACATAGAGGTCTCCTCTGCACATAAGCTCAACGATGAAGTGTTTATACACAGACAAAGCCTGGCCCACACGGTGCGCTACACCACCTCAGAACTTAGGGAATTAGAGGAGAAAATTACTGCTGCCAAGGGTGAGATTATGGAACTTGAGGCCCACATTTTCCGCGGGCTTTGTCTTAGAGTATTAGAGGAAGCGCAAGATGTTGATCTAGCAGCAAATGCGGTTGCGGAGCTAGATGTTTTAGCGTCGTTGGCTGAGCTAGCTGTGGAAAACAAATACGTCAGGCCAATTGTGGA
Source organism: Anaplasma capra (assembly GCF_025628805.1). Taxonomy (GTDB): domain Bacteria; phylum Pseudomonadota; class Alphaproteobacteria; order Rickettsiales; family Anaplasmataceae; genus Anaplasma; species Anaplasma capra. Next base: position 85,541 of record NZ_JAOTBG010000002.1, on the reverse strand, counting down.
TAATAGCAGGGAGTTTGCTATTAAGAAGGGCCGACACCCGGTGGTTGAGGTGGGAGTGCGTTTCATTTCTAATGATTCTGACCTTTCGGAGGGTGGCAGGCTATGCCTGGTGACAGGGCCTAATATGGCGGGTAAGAGCACCTTTCTTAGGCAGAATGCGCTAATAGCAATTTTAGCTCATATTGGGTCATTCGTGCCGGCAGAGAGCGCTCATATAGGAGTGATAGATAGGATTTTCAGCAGAGTTGGTGCGTCAGATAACATAGCACTGGGACATTCAACTTTTATGGTGGAAATGACAGAGACTGCTGCGATTCTAAATCAAGCGACCGATAGGTCTTTGGTGATTCTTGATGAAGTGGGTCGTGGTACGGGGATCCACGACGGGCTTTCTATAGCCTTGGCTGTCTTAGAGCATATTCATGATGTCACGAGGAGTAGAGCAATTTGCGCCACGCATTATCATGAATTGCCGAAGTTTAGTTCTTATTTGCAAGGTGTAAAATGCTTCTGTATGAGGATAGAGGAATGGCAAGGGCAGGTGGTTTTTCTGCATGAGCTTACAGCTGGGGTTTCCAGCAAATCTTACGGAATATACGTTGCTGAACTTGCCGGGTTCCCACGAAGTGTTCTGGAGAGAGCGCGATTTTTTATGGAAGAGCTCAGTGGTAGCGGTAACGGAATTCCAAGCTGTATTGGCTCCGCTGAGCAGCGTGAAGCTGAGGCACTGCAGGATTGAAACCCCTGGTGATGTATCTAGGCAGGTGGCGTGCTGCTTCCTATTATTGGCCCACACGGGACTTGCTGAAGTTTGAAAGACGACCCTTGCACCAGGGTTGCCACCAACTCAACCACATCTCTGCTTAACCCCGAGCGTGTTGCTTCTTCCCGTGTCTGTTCCATATCCACAAGCGCGTATAGCGCCCGGTCTAAAACAGGGTATTCGGGTAAAATGTCCTGATCCTTCTGGCCGGGCTTGAGCTCTGCAGAGGGAGGTTTGTGTATTATTTCTTCAGGAACCACCCCGACTTTTTTGCAGAGGCTGCCCTGTGGCACATTGCTATTTCTCCACTTTACAAGCTCATACACTCTGGTTTTATATACGCTTTTTATAGGGGCAAAGCCTCCACACGTATCCCCGTATAAAGTCATGTACCCCGTTAACAACTCAGATTTGTTTCCAGTAGCAAGAAGCAACAATCCAGTCCTATTGCTTACTGCCATTAAAAACATACCCCTTATTCTGGATTGTATATTCTCTTCTGTGATATCTGGATGAGAATTTTTGAAAAGCGTATGTAGACTTTCAAGTGAGGCACAAAAAACGTCCTCTACGGGTACCACTGCATGGTTGATACCAAGATTTGCGGCGCATTTGGCGGCATCCTCTACGCTTGAATCTACTGTGTACCTCATCGGTAACATGAACGTGTGTGTGTGCTCTGGCCCGAGGGCGTCAGCAGCGATGGTGGCGACCAATGCCGAGTCTATTCCACCAGACATTCCCAGTATTGCACCGGTGAATCTGTTTTTGTGGGTGTAGTCCCTCAGCGCAAGCATGAGGTTCTGGTAATCTTGCTCTTCACTTGCTGGAGGCGCTGTGATACTGTGTGGTATGGTGTCAGGACTAAAAACCTTTGTCTCTTCCGACCATAGGGTGCACAGGTGTGCTTTTGTGCCACTGCAAATTAACGACCCCCCGGGAAAAACTTGGTTTTCATACCCACCTAGTAGGTTAATGTACGCCACTTGAACACCAAATTTTTTGGAGAGCTCTGTGCAGTAAGGCAAAGCATCTGGCCATCCGCGGGTGGATTGCCCCATTAGTATGATCAGGTCTGCGCTGCTCAGCATGCTGGCACGTGCATTCTCTTGCACCGATGGCCCGTCTCCAAACAACAGTACACACTTCAAGCCATTTGTGCTGAACGCTACACAGCTTCCAGTGGTATCGCACATATGCCTTGGCACACACATGAGGGTTTGTATTGCGCCACCGGATAATAAGAAAACAGCCTCATGTAGCTGATTGTCCTTTTTTTCTATACTGCCGACTACAATGCAAGTCCTTCTGTTTAGTGTGTGTGATGCAAGGCTTTGCAGGTGCCCGTAACACAGCTCTGTGAATTCTCTCAGAAATGGCGGAGCTTTACCAAGGTACCCAGATATTGCATACCTGCTCAATAGCATGATGTCTGCCCCGCTACCTGATGCTTCTTCGTACCCAGCAAGTATCTTCTCAAGGTTGCCGCGTACGTCTTCCGAATTGTAATTTAGCTGCGCTATGAAGATCTTAGCCACTAGTTTCCCCGGTATCGAGCATTTTTGCCATTTCCAGTGCTGCGTAGGTGATAATGCACCTGGCCCCTGAGCGCTTCATGCTTATCAGTGCTTCGTGCATGCATTGGTTATAGTCAAGCCATCCATTCGCCGATGCAGCCTTTATCATTGCATACTCTCCTCCGACCTGATATGCAAACACTGGCACCTCAAATGCAGTACTCACGGCGGATATCACATCCAGGTAGAACACTCCTGGTTTGACCATGACGATGTCAGCACCCTCATCAATGTCCATACGTGCCTCCAGCACGGCCTCCCTGGAGTTTGCTATGTCCATCTGGTACGTGCCTTTATCTATGGGCTGGGACATAGTGCGAGAGCCCACCACTTCGCGGAATGGCTTATATAGACACGAGCAGAACTTTGCGGCGTAGGAGAGTATGCAGGTGTTACTGAACCCGCAATTGTCGAGAAACTCTCTAATTGCACCAACTCTGCCATCCATCATGTCAGAGGGGGCAACGACATCACAACCTGCGGCTGCAAGCACCGCTGCCTGCTTGCACAGCACACCTATTGTGGCGTCATTATCCACTCGGTCATTCACCAGTATTCCATCGTGACCAGAAACTGTATAGGGATCAAGCGCTACATCGGCCATGACCCCAATTTCCGGTACGGCATCCTTGATACAACGTATTGCTCTGCAAATGAGATTATCCGGGTTATAGGCTTCTTCTGCTCCGACAGACTTTTCACACCCGGAGGGAAACAAAATGACTGCGTTGATGCCCGTTTTACGTGCTTCGCGTGCCAAATGCGCTGCACCCTTCACGGATACATGTCGCATACACTCCAAACCCTCTATTGGGACACTTTCTCCTTCGCCAGCAAAGACAAATATAGGTAACACCAAATCCCCGGCGCGGAGCACCGTTTCCCTGACCATATCACGCATCCAGGCATGACTACGCCTACGCCGGAGCCTCGTCTTGGGAAATTGCATGTGACACCTATCGCACTCTGGTGACCAAGTCTATTTTCTTTTGTAGCACTCAGCAACTAATTTGACATTTGTAGCACTCAGCAACTAACTTGACACTTGTAACACTCAGCAACTAACTTGACATTCACGTATTCTGATACTGCAATCGGGGATGGTAGAGTGCACGATGCGCAATGTACCTGACTGTATCGTATGAAGGTGCTATGGCAGATTTATCCCACACAATGCCATTGGTTGTGCTTTTGTTGCACCGAAATTAGTTGATGTAGCTAAGTGTAGCGTCTAACCTTCTTGAAGGGTTTTTACTTGAGGGAGCCTTGCGTGACCGTGTAGAGAAAATTTTTTATAGCTTCGAGCCGCAAAGTGGGGTTCCACGCAGAAGCAGAAGACGGCTTATATACTCCGCGATTCCGTTTGCGCTTTTTTTTGTGATATTAGCCTTCAGGCTGATGACTCTTACGGTTACTCCATCTAGAGAGATGGAAGCGCCAACTAGCGAGAGCCAGGAGCCTAGAAACCGGTCTATGATATTTGATCGAAATGGTGAAATACTGGCAATGGATGTTGCCGTTGCATCGCTTTCTGCTGATACAACTGTCGTATCACATCCAGAGTTGGTGATCGAAAAAGTGGCGGCTGTCCTGCATGGCGACAGGGAGCACATACGCAGGTTACTGTTGCCTAGGAGAAAGTTCATATGGATAAAGCGCGGTATAACCCCCGCTGAGGAAGCGGAGATTAGAGCATTGAAGTTGAAGGGGCTGCACTTAACTAAGGAAGTTAAGCGCGTATACCCACATGGCAATCTACTTTCACACATACTTGGCTATGTAAGCTCCGATGGTAAGGGCATTTCAGGCATAGAAAGGTACGTGGATAGCTCTGATGTCAAGGGTGACGTTAGACTGTCGGTAGATATTAGGGTGCAGAATGTTGTAAGAGACGAAGTACTGCGCCAAGTAAACAAGTATGATGCTTCTGCTGGTGTTGGCGTTGTCATGGATGTAAGGAATGGTGAAATCCTTGCTGCGGTAAGCCTCCCCGACTTTGATCCAAACAATCGTTCAAAATTTGAGAGCTATCAAAGATTCAACAGAGCCACTCTTGGCGTGTACGAAATGGGTTCAGTATTCAAGTTGTTTACAGTGGCCAGCGCCATAGATTCGGGTAAGGTCTCAACTGAGGACACATATGACGTTTCGCAACCTTTTGCTATTGGCAGATATAGGATTAGCGACATGTACAAGTCGCGTCGTCCAGTGTTGAGTGTACGGGAAATTTTTGCGCAGTCCTCTAACGTGGGTATGGCGCAAATTGCTATGGATTTAGGCAAAGATATACAACTGGAGTACTTTGACAGAATGGATTTGTTGTCAGATCTAGGCTTGGAGGTGCCAGAAAAGGGGTTCCCAATTTTTCCTAGAGAGTGGGGAAGTAGCACCGTTGCCACGGCTTCGTATGGATACGGGGTTGCAGTTACTCCGGTACATGTCGTGCAAGCCGCTGCTGGGCTCGTGAATGATGGCATAATGCACGAGGCCACGCTAATTCTGGGACGTGAGGCGGAAGGCAGAAGAATAGTGAGCAGTAGAACGTCATACGAGGTTAGGCGGCTACTGAGGTTTGCGGTTGAGCACGGTACGGGTAAAAGGGCGAACGTGAAGGGGTATTCTGTCGGGGGGAAAACCGGCTCTGCGGAGAAAGTGATTGACGGCAGATACCGCAAGGACGCAAACCTTGTTTCGTTCTTAGGCATCTTCCCTATCTTGGAGCCCAAATACGCAATTCTTGTGATGATTGACGAGCCTAAGGGTGCGAAAGTCACGGGTGGTACCGTATCTGCTCCGGTTGTGGGTAGAATAATCGGCAGGATAGCACCTATACTGAGTGTAGCCCCGGTGGGCGGGTAATATTTCTGTAGGTGCTCAGGTACCGCTCCATTCCGTAAAAAATTGTACCAAAAGCGTTGCTACGCTAGTATGTGTGTTACGTGATTTTGTAGAAACTCATGAGTGGCAAGGTTTTTACAGCACACTGTAGCGAGTCATTTGTGGAGGTGGTTTCACAGTACGCTAGTGACCAGCAGGTGGGTGTAATTGTTGTTCCTAGTGCGGAAGATGCGCGACTTTTCAGCAATGAGATTTCTAAACTTACTGCATACAGTGGTGCCGGTACCGGTCCAGAAATTCTGGCGTTTTCTGACATTGAGGGGTGTGCACTCACGTCCCATGGTGTTGCAATAAGCGCGGCAGAGCAGCTTCTGTTACTGGTTCAGTTCATAGAGAAATGGAATGTAGACCATGGTTCTAATTACCCTCTGCGTATGGCTGGTGAGCTGTCTTCCTTACTTGATGAGCTATACGTGAACTGCGTAGAATCGAGTGCATTGCGAGTTTGCCGTAGTGATGAGTTTGGGTATTGCCGCACTGCCGACTTTCTGTACGAATTAGTGCTGTGGTGGGAGAGGGAGGCAAGTGGTCTGGGTATTGCGCCTCCAGGGTACTGTATTGATTTGTTTACGGAAAGTCTGAATCAACGAGGCAAAAAAGTCATTGTGGCGGGTGTTGTGTTCAGCAAAGTATTCACACGTTTTTTGCAGTCACTAATTGGTAGTGTGCTGGATGTTGCAATCGTTCTTCCGTACGTTGACTTGGAACTTCCTAAGCATAAGTGGGGGGCTGTACACTGTGAGCACTATCAGTATTACCTTGTGCGCTTGCTAAGGGAGCTTGGTATAGATAGGAACGATATACAGAGACTTGGTCGAGTGAGGACGAATCATGTTGTTGAGTCACTATTCAATTTTGGGATTGTCGAGCATTCTCTCCAAGACTATGGCGCCAAAAATACGGAAAACATCAAGCTCGTTACATGTTCTTCGGAGGCTGAAGAAGCCACCAAGGTTGCGGAGATTCTGAAATTATGCAAGACAGCAGAAAGTGGAGAAGCCCCGGCTGGCGTTGCAGCCGTATGTGGGCGAGTCTTAGGTGAGAGACACACGTCAACACCAGGGGGTGCTAACTGTGATATGGACGTTGCGCGTTCCCTAGAGGGGCGTTGCATTGCATTCATAGGTAGCAACTCTCTCACTCATAGGATAGATGCTCTGTCCTATATCGAACAAGCGGAAGCAGCAACTCTGGATTATGATAGAGTGATAGCCCCCCTCGTACTTTGTGTGGTTGAGGTATTGCTTTCGCCCGAAGATACTGTGCGGCTGTTATATCTGCTAAAACACCCGCTAGTTACGCTTGGATATGACGCCGATGGGTACAGAGAGCTACTTGTTACACTGGAAGTTGAGATAATAAGAGAGCGCTCAGCTACAAGCTTTGAGGCGATAGGCAATGTCATAAAAGAAGACTTTCAGCAATTGGAGGAGCTGTGGAGTAGGGTCATGGGAGCAGTATCACCTCTAATTGCCGTGCACGAGGGCTGCACGATTAGTGAAGTAGCTGCTGCGCATGCCAAGTGTCTTAAGCTTCTGTGCGGATGCGGCACTAACGGTTTGGCCGCACACACACATGCACTGAACAGAATAGAGCAATTTTTTTCCCTGTTCAGGAACCGTTGTACCGGTGCCATGACGTTTTCTCTGGTGAAATACAAAGAGGCGTGCGAACTGCTGATAGGTGCTTTTTTTGCTAGGGAGCGCAACAAATTTTCTGCTGTGAACCTTGCGACCAGAGATGTTGTGATAATTTCTGGGTTAAGTGAGGCAGATTGTAAACCGCGTTGCAGCCCTATGCTGAGCAACTGGATGCGCGAGAAATTAGATCTACCATCTGCTGAGGAATACGGCGGACGCATTATGTATGTGCTATACAGCCTTTTCTACTCCAGCAAGGTTTGGATTACCAAATCCACCAAGGACTTTGGTGTAGTGAGTGAGCCCGTGTGGATTCGATACCTAGCATTTCTGTTGAAGGACTGCGCCGTGAACTGCAACGTCATTCAGGCCATCAGTGGCGCCGCCACAGCGGGTGCATCCGGCACGGTTGCTCCGAATCCAGAATTGGCAGTCAGGAAAAAGGCTATGTCTGTGCTGACCGCAAAAGCTGTGAATACTTTGATCAACAATCCGTACGTGTTCTACCTGAAATACATTCTGAAGATGCGTCCAGTAAGGGTGGTGGACACCCGGCGTGTGGCAGGGGGTTTTGGCACAGTCGTTCATGGGATCCTACGAGAATACTTGGCAAGTGTTGTAGCGGAGGGCGATTATAATCTTCTCTTAGAAATAGCAAGGCGCAAATTTGATGCAATTGCTGCCCAGCATCCATATGCGTTTGTGCTGTGGTGGCCAAAATTTGAAAAGATGGCACGTAACTTTTTTGAGATGGACAGCGAACGTAGGTCTGCAGCTGTACGTATTGAAGCATATAAAAATTTCTTCTGGCATGTTAGTGATGAAATGCAAGTTGTTGCCATGTGTGACAGAGTGGAATATCTAAAAGACGGCAGTGTTACTGTGGTGTGTCACAAGATTGGTTCAGTGCCTTCTCAGGTTGATATACGATGTGGATTTGCATCTAGAGCTGTTATAGATGCCGTGTGCGTTTCGGAGGGCGCTGCGGTAGATGCAGTGTCTTTTTCGTACTGGAAAATCACACCTTGGGCGGTTGAGGTAACCCAAGTCTCAGATTTTACTGAGATTTTGGGCATTACAAAGGAGGGCTTTACAAAGCTTTTGTTGCGATACGCTGAAGAGATGACCCCGTTCTCACCCCGTGAAGATTTTTCTGACTTTTCTGAGTATGAGCTTCTGTCGAGAATACGTGAGGGCGCACTATGCCCCGGGCCGATGCGTGAAGTGCCCATAGCTTAATACCAAATCTGTGCAGGTTACCGTGCCACCGCGCCCCGATTTCATTTATTTTAATATATTAATTAATTTCTTTTAAATGTTTACTTGAGTGCACCCATGGCACATGCTACAGTGCGGTTGGGTTTTCCTGCTTGTTGGCTCGTCTATGTACATATACAGGATCTGGAGGAGAATCTCGGGTCTGAACGAAATTGTGCTCGCTGTGTTGTTGTGCAATGCTGTAGAGCATTACGATTTCATTATTTTTGGTATTCTTAGCTCCACGATAAATAAGGTATTCTTTGCGCAGGGGGTTCTTCCGTCTAGCCAGGGAAGCCATGCTGCGTATCTTTCCGAACTCATAGGATTTTTGGTTTTTGCATCTGCTTTTGTTGCTAGGCCTCTAGGTGCTGCGGTCTTCGGCTACTTAGGCGATAGAAAGGGGAGGAAGATTGTCCTAAATATTTCTGCCTCCATGCTCATAGGGTCAGTTTTGTGTATGGCCGTTCTCCCCACTCCCCTAACTTGGGGTATCTTTTCCCCATTGGTTCTGACTATACTCAGGGTAGTGCAGGGTTTGGCATACGGTGCGGAGATTGGCGGTGTTGTGCTCATGGCTGAAAGCGCTGATAGCAGCAAGGTAAGAGTTATATGGGTTTGCAGAATAGCGTTCTGTAATTTGGGATTGTTTTTGGGTACGTTTGTGGTGCGGGTGTGCGAAACGCTCTTCACGGAGCTGCAGATGTACGAATGGGGGTGGAGGATTCCATTTTTGGTTGCGGTTGTAATTGGCCTGCCACTACCATACCTTCGCTCTAAGATACGTGAAAGCCGTGACTATGTGGAGTATAAATCAACGGGGAGTAGGACGAACATTTTTGAATCTCTGGTGGAGAACATTGGTGCAGTGTTGTTGGTATTTGTTATGGCAGCGACCTCTTCCGGGTTCTTTTATCTGGCCACAATCTATATAGATTTAAGTCACAGGTTGAGCTATCCGGAGTACGTGGTCTCGCTGTTGCTAGCGTCGCTCGCATCGTGCCTCAGCTTGTTTGCGTCTGACGCAAGTAAGAGGAGGGGGTATTTCCTGGTTATGATGGCCTGCATTATTGTTTCCCTGTATCCCGTTGTGTACTTCATTTACAAGGGCTCTGTAATTGCATGCACAGCGTTTTTCATCATGTGTGGTGCATACGTGGGGTGGTATGGGTCATTTATCGCGCTGATTTTTCCCGTGGGGTGCCGGCAAACATGCTTTTCACTGCCCTATGGTGCCGGATACCTTGCCGGAGCGCTTTCTCCCGCAATTTGTCTGTGGTTTTCCCACGCTACCGGGCTTAGTACGGCCCCGGCGTTTTACCTGATCTTTTTTGCAACTATAGTTTCCCTTATGGTTGCGTTTTGTCTTCGAGTGGAAAACGGGGTCTACAGGTTTGTGTCTCCCATGCGGAAAAAAACCGAATCCTCGCTGGCGAGTTGACCGGCCTGCGCTTGATGATTGTTGCACATTTCTGAGGCTTCTATGTTGCTGGTCTAGAACGGTATTTCGTCCATGTCAGTGTCTGCAAAACTGACTTCCCCGATCACATCGTCGGAAGAATTTGCACCCGTTACAGCTTCCTCATCCTCGCCGTGCATGTCCTGCGGCGCATCTGGTCCACCTGCTGCCCCTCTGGGATCAAGCAAACAGAATGCAGCGTTGAACCCCTGTAACACTACCTCCGTCGTGTATCTGTCATTACCGCTTTGGTCTGACCACTTCCTGGTGCGCAATGAACCCTCCAGGTAAATCTTGCTGCCCTTGCGCGCACATGACTTCACTATGCGCACCAGCCCCTCGCTGAACACCACAACATTGTGCCACTCGGTCTTCTCGGTACGGACCCCCGACGCCTTGTCTAACCAACTCTCAGATGTTGCCAGGGAGAAGCTTGCCATCTCCTTGCCATTCTGCATTACTCTAATGTCTGGGTCCTTGCCCAGGTGCCCGATCAGAATTACCTTATTGATACCAAGCGATGACATAACAAACGAACCCAAGTACAAGAGAAGTGCGGACAATCTTAATAGCGCAATGTATTTAGTTCAAGTTTTTGTTGTTATGCTACGAGCGTGCGAGAGCGCGCAACTCCAGTATGAGTGCATTCTACTGTATGGTGCTGCTGTAGGTGAAGTATAGGTAGACGGAACTCGATAAATGTTATAAAACTGCAGAGTTTGTAGGCCGTTCTGCCCCCGTGGAAAGCTCGTTGCTCAAGATAAAGCATAGAACGCTCAGTAGTGTAGCCAAGGTTGTCGGCGAGGTGACTGATGTTGTTATGTCTTGGGTTGGCAACATAGGTAGCGATCTGGCTAGGAGCCAGGACATGGAGAAGCTTCTTGGAAAAATGCAGGAGTGTGTCAGCCCCAGGGGTGGTGAGGTTAAAGCAAGGCACAATACCATATCTCTCGGAAATCTTTACCTGCACCTGTCTGATGTAGGTAAGGCCAAATTTCTGCGCATGTTGAATGACCAGTTTAATTCCAGTAGAGAGGACATAGAACGCAAAATTCATGAGTACGTCAACAATAGTGATCCAAAGTTTGAGGAAAAACTCAAATTCGAGCTAATTTCCGTGCTAATGTCTCCAAGGTTAGCAATCCTCAAGCAATTTATGTCTCTGTCGGAGGGGGTCAAATTTCTTGTGGACATGAGGGCCGATATAGTTTCGCTTATCAGGAAGGGGGAGGACTTGCTCGCACTTGAGAGAGATTTAAAAAGCGTACTATCATCGCTGTTCGACGTTGGATTGCTAGATCTGCACCAGATTACTTGGGATTCTCCAGCCTCCTTGCTGGAGAAACTCATATTTTATGAGGCGGTGCATGCCATATCTTCCTGGGATGACCTGCACTATAGGCTGGATTCTGATCGCAGGTGCTTCGCGTTTTTCCACTACAAAATGCCCGGAGAGCCGCTGATATTTGTGGAGGTTGCCTTGGTTGATACGGTAGCGGGTAGCGTGCAGGCCCTGCTAGACGGTAACGTTCCGAAGAAAGATCCGGCAGACGCAAAAGTTGCGGTGTTTTATTCAATCTCGAATACCCAGGTGGGTCTCAGTGGAATTAATCTAGGGAATTTCTTGATCAAGAGGGTGGTTGAGAAGCTTTCGAGTGAGTTCTGTAATCTTAAAATTTATGTCACGCTTTCCCCTGTGCCCGGATTTGTGCAATGGTTGCAGAGCTTAACTCAAGATGAAGAGGTCATCCTGCAAAAATTGGGTATTACTCAAACTCTTGATGGAATAAAATCTCTCGTTGACGAAGTGGGCGAGTATGAGAACTTGTTGCCTTCTGTGCAGGAGGTGTTCCTAAAGTTATGTGCGTATTACCTGGTGAACGCGAAAAGGGGGAACAGGGTGCTAGATCAGGTGGCGCATTTTCACCTCAGCAATGGTGCCTCCATAAGGAGACTAAACTGGATGGCAGATAAATCGGAAAAGGGATTGGCAGGTTCTATGGGCATCATGGTGAATTACTACTACGAGATTGCAAAGATTGATGACAATCATGAATCTTATGTCGTACATGGGAAGGTTATCTCTTCTAAGGAAGTAATGGCCCTGCTAAAGGGGAGTTGATTGAGTGACTGATGTGACGAATGTTGGGGTGATAAAGGGTGGTACTGGCAATTGGGAAGTGGTCATAGGTCTTGAGATTCATGCTCAAGTTATTTCTGCTAGCAAACTATTTTCTGGTTCTTCTGCAGATTTTTGTGCTGACCCCAATGTGCAAGTGTCGTTGTTTGATGTTGCAATGCCGGGAACTCTTCCCGTGCTGAACACCCGATGCGTGGAACAGGCTGTGAGAACTGCCCTGGCACTCTCCTGTGTGGTCCATAAGCGCTCGGTTTTTGACCGAAAGAATTATTTTTATCCTGATCTTGCACTTGGATATCAGATAACGCAATTTTACTTCCCCATTGCGACTGATGGGTTTATTGCGCTTAGTGAGTGTTGTGATAAACGTATCAGAATATCTAGAATTCACCTGGAGCAAGACGCGGGCAAGAGCATTCACGCCCATGACAAAACCTACCTTGATTTTAACAGAGCTGGGGTGGCCTTAATGGAGATTGTATCTGAGCCTGACTTGCGATCTCCAGAAGAGGCTGCTGAGTATCTCAAAAAGCTGCGCGTTATACTGCGCTCTATAGGGACCTGTGACGGGGATATGGAACGTGGTTCACTGCGTTGCGACGCAAACGTTTCTGTGAGAAGAGTTGGCGATGATAGGCTGGGCGTGCGATCAGAAATAAAGAACCTTAACTCTATTAAACATGTTGCCCATGCCATCAAGTACGAGGCACACAGACAGGTGGAAATTCTTGAAAGTGTGGGGGCTCTCAGCCCAAGTACTATGTTGTTCGATGTTGATACTGGATCTACCAGAGTGATAAGAGATAAGGAAGACGCATGTGACTATCGCTATTTTCCGGATCCAGATTTGTTACCTTTGGACATTACAGAGGCATTCATTGACGGTGTGCGTGCGTCACTGCCTGAGCTCCCGCTGCAGAAGAAAGAGCGGTACATGAGGGATATGGGTTTGTCCGAGTATGATGCGGACATCTTGTCTTCGGATAAGGACGTTTCTACGTACTTTGAGAGTGTTATAACTGGCTGTAGCCCAGATCTGGCTGTATCGTGGATAACTGGGGAGCTTTTTGGTGCCCTAAATAAGTGTGGGCTGGGCATTGCAGCTTCACCTGTGAGCGCGGAAAGCCTTACAGAGCTACTGAATCTTATAGCCAACGGTACTATCTCAGGGAAAATGGCCAAGCAGGTCTTTGCACTTATGTTTGAGACAGGACAGTCTGCGCCTGATATAGTGCGTGAACAGAAGTTATGCCAGATAACTAGCGAAGAAGCGTTAGCTCCAGTGGTTGATAGTATAATAAACCAAAATCCGGACAAAGTGGCGGAGTACAGGCAGGGCAAGGTAAAGCTTCTGGGATACTTTGTTGGGCAGGTTATGAAAGAGACTAACGGGCAAGCTAATCCCGAACTAGTTAATGCATTGATCAAGCGCAGGCTTGTCGAAGATTAGTGCACTGTACGAACCTTTGAGTTTTGCAGTGTAGAGGTTACCGCAAGGCGCGAATTGCGCGAGAATCGAAGCACGCGTTGCCCCGTCATTGGCGCCTTTTCCATGTTTTACGTTTTGTACGAGGGACCTATACCTGTGGACACCTTTACGGGTACTCGCAGCGTATGCAGTGGGTTGCACTATGTCAGTAATATTCCTCAAGAGGGTGCGCTTTTTCGATTGTATGTACGCGGCAAAACTGTGATTGACAACAGATTTGTAAGACATTAGCATTCTGCTTGGCTGGTGGGGGTGTAGCTCAGTTGGTTAGAGCGCAAGCCTGTCACGTTTGAGGTCGCGAGTTCAAGTCTCGTCACTCCCGCGTCTTGACGTGTGTTTTTGAGAGTTTATGGGTGGTCTGTGCGTACCGATGGGCTAATGCGTGGCAAGAGGGGCGTGATTATTGGGGTTGCGAATGATCGGTCTCTGGCTTGGGGCATAGCTAAAGTTGTTTGTGAGCATGGTGCTGAGGTTGCTTTCACCTATCTCTCCGATGCGCTGAAGAAGAGAGTGGAACCACTGGCTGAGTCTGTTGGTGCGCGGTTGGTGATACCGTGTGACGTTTCCGATCCTGAGTCCGTGGACAGCATGTTCTCCATACTTGAAAAGGAGTGGAAGACTGTGGATTTTGTAGTCCACGCGGTGGCCTTCTCTGATCGTAATGAGCTTAGGGGTAGGTACATAGATACCACACTGGATAACTTTTTGCTGTCTATGCACATTTCGTGCTACTCCCTCACCTCTATTGCACGTAGGGCTGAGCCTATAATGGGGGGTGGTGGCAGCATTCTTACCCTATCCTATTATGGCGCTGAGAAGGTGGTGCCCAGCTACAATGTGATGGGTGTGTGCAAGGCGGCGCTTGAGGCCAGTGTTAGGTACCTTGCGGTTGATTTGGGCAAGAAGCAGATTAGGGTGAATGCAATATCTGCCGGTCCTGTACGTACTTTGGCCTCTTCCGGTCTTAGCGGTTTCCATTACATACTGGCTTGGAATAAGTACAATTCTCCTCTTGGGCGTAATACTACTATCGAGGAAGTTGGAGGTGCGGCTGCGTATCTCTTGAGTGATTTGGGTAAGGGCACTACTGGGGAGGTTCTTCATGTGGACTCTGGGTATCATGTTGTGGGAATTAAGGACGCGGATGCTCCGGACATCACTCGCGTTAAGGATGAAGTCTAGTTAGGAATTGCCTTGGCATGCCAGGGAATTCCCGTTTTAGGTGTGTGTTGCCCTTGTGGGGTGTGTGTGGGTTACGTGACTGTTGGCTACTGGTGGCGGTGCAGTTCTGTGGGTGCCCGTTGTGTGGTGTTCAGCTGCCGTCGGTGACTTTGCGGAGGGTTTTTTATTGTTGGTGTTGTGATTCCTAATTTGTGGCTGGGGTCTCGTGCGTCGTTGAGGTGGGTGGTGTATGAATTGGGTTTGTCTTTATGATTGAGGGTTCCGAAACTACTGAGCGCTGCGTGGCTCACCACAGGGAGCAAGAACAGGACAAAGGTCGTGCGGCATGGCGTAACGTTCAGAAGAAATTGCGGGATTTCTACGGCAGTGCCATATACGATAGTTGGCTGAGTGTTTTGGCGTACTCAGGGAATGAGAACGGTCGCGTTGTTTTGTTGGTGCCGACCAGGTTCATAAAGGAGTGGGTTCTCGTACATTACCTGGAGCGGATCCTGAAGTATTGGCAGGATGAGAGCGATGCAGTCTATTCCGTCGATATTTGCGTTAGTGACGGTGTTGAGGCGCAGCCTTCTCTGTCCCCAGCTGAGAGTTCTTCTGACGGTGTGGTGGATAGCTCACATGTTATGGTTGTGGGTGGCACCTATGATCATCTCAGCTCACCTCTGGATCCGAGATTTACTTTCGATAACTTCGTTGTAGGCAAACCGAATGAGTTGGCATTTACTGCTGCCAGGAGGGTTGCGGAATCTTCTGCTCCCATTCCCGGGAGCAATCCCCTTTTCCTTTACGGGGGAGTGGGACTGGGAAAAACGCACCTGATGCACGCCATAGCCTGGCACGTGCTCAACTCTTCTATGAAGAGGAAAATAGCCTACCTTTCCGCAGAGAAGTTTATGTATCAGTATGTTACGGCGCTCAGGAGCAAGGATATAATGCTGTTCAAGGAGCAGTTTCGCTCAGTAGACGTTCTTATGGTTGATGATGTGCAGTTCATTAGCGGTAAGGACAGCACGCAGGAAGAGTTTTTCCACACCTTCAATGCTTTGATAGACCAGAACAAGCAGTTGGTGATTTCTGCAGATCGGTCTCCAAGTGATTTGGACGGAGTCGAAGATAGAATAAAATCACGTCTGGGTTGGGGCTTGGTTGCTGATATTAACGATACCACCTTTGAGCTGAGGCTAGGTATACTGCAGCTTAAGATTGAAAAGATGGGCGTGCACGTACCCGATGAGGTTTTGGAGTTTCTGGCGAAGAATATAAAATCCAACATCAGAGAGCTTGAAGGTGCACTCAACAAGGTTGTGGCCCATTCTTCTTTGGTGGGTAGTAGCGTTACAATTGAGTCCGCCAGCGGCATACTTTCCGATTTACTTAGAGCAAATCACAGGTTGGTCACCGTCGGTATGATTCAGAAGAAAGTGGCTGAATTTTTTGGCATCAAACTTGAAGACATGTATTCTGCGAGAAGGCTGCGAGCTCTAGCTAGGCCAAGGCAAGTCGCAATGTACCTGGCAAAGCGACTAACGCAAAAGAGCCTACCTGACATAGGCAAGAGCTTTGGTGGCAGGGATCACGCCACTGTCATACACGCTGTGAAGCAGATAGAAAAGTTTATGGAGAGTGACTCAAAACTTGCGGAAGATATTAGCCTTCTGATTCGAATGCTAAGATAACCGAAGGGTTGTACTTCGGAAGTAGATCTGGATCAATGTAGGTGTGGCCGGGGTTAGTGCCCGGAGCAGCTCGCGAGCGTTAACGGGTGTATCACTTCCTGGATTCGAAAAGTTACCTGCCCTGCAGCTCGCCGCCGCCACTGCGGTTTCTGAACCCTGTATCGGCCTTTGTTGCGGATCTCCTATGTTCCTCTTTGGCACTAAACATTCCATGGCCCTGCGCTTCTCCTTGGTCTTGCCTTGCTTCAATTCCGGCAAATAGTTTCGCGGGTTTTGCACTACTTACGGGCGAGTGTATACAGGCTGCGTCTTTCTCATCAGCGGAGGCTGTCCTTAACGCTCCCACAACGGCAAAAGCCATCTGAAATGGGAACAAAGCCGCCGCCATGCCCCCGCTGCCAATTATACATAGAATGCACACCGCCGCTACAGCGCCGGCCATGCCGCCAAAGAGTTCTATGCACACAACGTCTGAGCTCCTTGTAGGTTTCTTGGAGCTTATTTTGTCTTTTAAGAATTTCAGCGCACCTTTGGCCATGTCTCCCAAGCCTCCGTCACCCCCAACAGTTTGGGCGACTTTGTCTGCGATAGACTCTGTCATAGAGGCCTTCTGTTTGCTATATAACGCCTCGTGCCTGCGATATTCCTCCTCCAGTTCGTTTTGTGACATGCTGTCTAAAACGTTGGATGCCGCATCGACAAACCTGATTAGTTTTTTAAAATCTTCAGTGTCCATGGATGATACAAAGCGGGCAGGGGTTGTAAGCTTTGACAGCTTATACATTGCCAGTGCGAGGTTAAACCCCGCTTCCGCATTATTGTGCGGCAGTTCCGTGTCCATATACTTAAGCAAAGTCTCGGTTTTGGCATCACCAAAGGTGTTCCTCATGTGAGGTATCATGTTATGGCGTAGAAACCCATTCTTGGCTCCTCGTATCGCGGCTTGTCCGTCATCTGAGTATGCACTTTTCCATAGTGCTTCCATATCTTCGACGCCTCCACTGCTCTTAACGACTCGTAGCAGCGCTTCGGATATGGCATTTTCCACTGCCTTGTCTACGACTGTGTTTACGGTTGTACACGCTGCAAAAACTCCCTCAGGACTCATTAAGGGCTTCATTGATGACCTCCTCTTTTTGGATATATTTGAAACCAGACTACATCACGCGACACGGAAGAGGTTCCGGAACCGATGCTACAAATCTCCGGATTCCCACTATAGCCCACGAAACACGCAGCAAACATGGTGCCGCCGGTGAGTGTAAGGTGAGTACAAATGTATTGCAACCGGATTAATTATAATCTTGAATACTTAACGTACCGCTATTGCAGAGGTGCTTTGTGACAGTTGGAATATTCGGAGGGTCTTTTGACCCACCACATGAGGGTCATATGCATGTCGCAAGCCGATTAATGAAATTGCTGCAGTTGGATGAGGTTTGGTGGATTGTCTCAGTGAACCCTTTGAAATCGAAGTGTGTTTGCAGCTTGGAGGAGAGGGTGGCTATGGTCAAAAACATGATTTTTGGCTGTAGGGGCATGAGGGTGTTGTGTGTGGGTGGTATCTTCAGTTATGAAGTGGTAAAGAGTTTGAAGAATCGCTACCCGTGTGTAAATTTTGTTTGGATAGCAGGCTCAGATATTCTATTGACTATGCATAAGTGGTACAGATGGAGGGAGTTTTGCAGGTTGCTACCCATAGCTTTATTGGAGCGTCACGGGTATGTGTACGGGGCTTTGAGAGCACCATTTGCGATTTCTATGGCAAATGAATATCTACCGGACTTAAAACTACTACTCAGGAAGCGCAGGGGATGGAGTATGGTCAGAGGCAGAGTGTGTGCCGAATCTTCATCCAGAATCAGGGGTGCCTAATATGGGGTGATTGGTGGGCGTGTAGAAGTGGGTTACGTACCGCTTGGTGTGCAGCGCATGTTGCGGGTGCGCTTTATGCCTCATGAGTACCAAGTGTAGCTATCGGTGCGTTAGGGGAGTAGGCGTGCATTACACAGATTGCACAGATGGCTACATAATTGTGTATTTCGCGGTTTTAGTTTACCATTGTGCGGTCATCTTTAGAGGATTGTCGTGCAGCTTGGCGTTAATGTCGATCACGTAGCTACTTTACGCAACCTTAGGGGCACTGCTTACCCCGATGTTGTAGAAATTGCGAATGAAGCTGTGAAGTGCGGTGCAGATTTTGTTACTGTGCACCTTAGGGAAGACCGCAGACATATAAAGGATACAGATGTTTTTGTACTGAAAAATAATCTTAAGGTTCCCATGAACCTTGAAATGGCCGCAACGCACGAGATGTTGGAAATTGCAAAGGCGGTATCACCTGAATATGTTTGCCTGGTACCAGAAAAGAGGGAGGAGATTACCACGGAATCTGGTGTCAATGCCAAGGACCTATTTAGTGTGCTCGCTCCGATTGTGGCTGGCTTGCAACAGAGTGGCATTGGAGTCACTCTATTCATTGAACCTGACAGGGAGCAGATAGACTATGCGAAAAAACTACGCGCAGACAAGGTTGAGCTCCATGTTGGGGCATACTGCCTGAGCAGGTCGCAGAACGAACTTCAAAGAATAGCTGACGCTGCTGCCTACAGCCACTCCGAAGGAATGGAATGCCACGCCGGGCATGGCATAAACTATGAAACTGCAGCTGCCATAGCCAAAATCCAGCACGTATCCGCCCTGAATGTAGGGCACTTTCTGATATGTGAGTCCCTGCTCCACGGGATGGGAAACGCAGTCCGCAACATGAAGAAGATAATCTCGGGGTAGAGGCGGTAACCACGCTCCGTGGTACAAGGAGCCCACAAATTCCCACACGCTGCAGCCAGAACGCAACACGGGTGGCCACACTACCCGACTCGTACCTCCCCACCAGCGGTGCACAAACGCTGCGTCCATTACAGCACAGGAGGCACCCCTGCCTCAAACGGCTACAACCGCAGCGTTGAACCCCACTACCATGCCTTACACAGTACCGAACCACGCAACCGCGGCCCAGCAAACCACCACGCGCGCCAACAGCGGCAACTCCAGAGAGAAACCGCGCACTGACTGCCAAATACACGCACAGGCACCTCACACGAAAGGGCGAACCCCGCCATGCTAGAAAACACCAAACTGGCAGCAACCACCACGGGAGACTTTGCCCAAAACAAGTGACAACAGGCACCCCAACCACGAAGGGGGGTGCAACAGCAAGCCCCAAGCAGTGCCCGAAATTCACCAACCCAGCGGACTACTGAAGGCAGCGCAATACAAAAACAAGTTCAACAAGAAACACACACACCCAGGGAGAGAGCCCCAATATTGCCACCCAACAAAAGCCGAAAGCGGATCCAGTGGTACCCCTACACATTCACTGTGTCCAGAAGCTTTCTACTGGACCTAAACCTCACCCTCCTCTTTGGGGGAAGAGTTTCAAGACGACCAGTTTTGGGATTGTGATATTTCTTCTCAGCGCACTGAATAACATGCAGCGTGCCAACGTTGTGTAGACGTATGGAATGGTGAGTTTCCAGCGCAGTCTTTATCGCTGACATAACCACATCGTAGGCACCGCTAGAATCTTTTTTTGTAAAACCCAGATTCGACATCAATGCTCTGACTATGATCTCCTTACTCATAAGTAAAACCCCTAACTCTTGACATAAGTTAATTGGACCTAGGATATTAGGTTAGTTCGTATAGTCAACTAAATTTGTCGCTATTGCCTAATGCATTATTAAGTGTCATTGACTTTGTGTAATAAACGCGAGGCATATACGCTCCATGAGTGCGGCTGGTGGGGCATGCACGCGCTTTAGTATCACTATTGAGAATGCATTAACCTCTTTTCACTCAATTGTCGCGCTTCTACCTGCTATTATCTCCAAAGCTCTGAGAATGGTGACATTTTCCTGGAGATGCATGGTGTGGGCCGTGCGAAATATCTCTTGAGCCTTATGGTATCTTTCCAGCATATCTATGATAGTTCCATCACAGCATGTGCGATTTTCTGGATTTCTATCTAAAATATCATAAATGATGTCTGATATAACCCGTAGCAAGATGTACTCCACCTTGTGCAACGGTAGATCTACCTCGAGGATGTCCTTGACTGGTGCGAGACTCTTTTGATGTACTATGGCCACAAAATTCTCATATAAGGATATTTCCTTATCTATATCTTCTGTTACCATACCGGGAGTACCGGGGTACAGGCTGGCTATTTTGTCACTCAGATGTTGTGTACCTGAAAAGTTGTGATCAATTACCAACTTTGTTTCTTCTGGGCTTAGCTCATGAAAGAGTAGTGTGGCGCACCTAGATCTCAGCACCATTGGAATACTGTGCAGATTGTGGCAAATGAGAAGTGTTAGTGAACCTTCTGGTGGCTCCTCCAAAGTCTTCAGCATGGCGTTGATGGAGTTTATATTTAGATCATCAATACTGTCCACTATTGCCACTTTTCGATCAGAGTTTATGGCGGTCATGTGGAGAAAATGCTTCATTTCTCGCACCTTATCTACGTTTATTGGTTCATGGGTGTTCTCTATAACCATGACATCTGGATTTGACTCCAGTTCCGTAGATTGCGTTACGTGTTTTGCATAGGCGCGTGCGAGCGTGCACTTGCCTATGCCTCGTTTTCCACACAACAGCCACACTGTAGTGTCACTATTTCTAAGCAAAGTGTCCTTTTGTGTGGTATGTCCTACAACTAATTCCATTATATCTTCCCACAGGATTCTACTACCCTGGTAATTCTGCGCTCTGAAAGCATGCCGGGCCTGAATACCTTACGTGACTGTAAATCGAAAACAGTGGAGCACGTTCCACTTACTTCCGAATCGTCTTCTATGAATGCTGACACGCGATCTAGTATTTCTTGGGGAATGTCCGATGCGCATCTTGCGTTTGGCATTCCAGATAAATTGGCGCTGGTTGCAGCCACTGGTGCACCGAATTCTTGTAATATGGCAAGGGCCTTCGCATGATTGGGCACTCTGACTCCCACGGTGCCATTGAAAAACCTGTGTGGCAACCTTCCGGTGTGGTGCAATGGAACCACGAATGTTACCGGCTTGGATGACAAGCGCTCAATTATCGCCCAGTCCTCATCTCTGAGTGAAGAAAATTCCCGGAGCATAGCCGAGCTGCTTAGCAGCAGGGGAATGGGTTTGTGGTGCTGCCGCCTTTTGATCTCATACAAACGCTGTACCGCATTTGTGCTAAAAGCGCTGCACGCCAGGGCGTAAAGCGTGTCTGTAGGGAAGCAGACCACTTGTTCTTTCTTCAGTGCTTCAACGACCTGCTGTATTGTAAACGTCACACCAAATCCCGTCTTCACCCAGGCAACATACCTCATTTGTGTATACGAGGCCGGTCTAGGGTACAGCACTTTGTCGGAAAATGGTACATTCTTTCTTAAGCCTTGCACTCCTTGCCATAGTTGTGCCGCATTTGCTGGCGCTTCCCGCGAGATTTCGCATGGGCAACAACGCGTCTCTTAGGTGGCATGCCGGTGCCCGGGGCCGAACCCGCTGATGTTCCGATGTGCGTACAGTAAGCCAACCAGGCTGTATTCGGTGTAAATTCGTCACATATTTGACCATGCGGGGAAGTATGGCAATTCTACCCCGTGTAGCTTTTGTGATATGATCGCTGTTGCTATGTGGAGTATGTATGGTAGTTCTAGGACTGAGTGGAGGTGTGGGTTCTGGGAAAAGCACTGTGGCTGCTATGTTTGCGCGATCCTGCAGAGCTGCGGTATTTGATGCAGACAAGGTCGTGCATGATATGTATTCTAACAGCGCTGCTATAGCGGGTTTGGTGGCAGAACATTTTCCTGACTGTGTGTGTGATGGTAATATTTCCCGGGAGAAGCTATCAAAACATTTTTTTTCTTATGGCCCACTGTGGCGGAAGTTTCAATCTGCGGTGCACTCAATTGTGCTGGAGAAGCAGCGTAGGTTTATCCTGGAGCGGGGTAGGGCAGGGTATGATTGCATCGTGTTGGATGTTCCTCTGCTACTAGAAGCGGGATTCTGGAGATGCTGCGACCTCATTTTGCACATTGATGTCAGTCAATCTTTGCAGTGGCACAGACTGAGCCAACGCGGCCTTTCCGAGCAAGAGATTAAGTTTCTACTTTCCCTGCAGTTACCCAGAGAGAGAAGGCGTAGCCTAGCTGACTTTCATATAAATTGCGGTGGTCGCAGAGGAGAAGTGCTAAAGCGTGTACTGCAAATTGTCAGGGGACTTGATACCAGTGGGCAGCGCGGCGAGACTGCGAAACGGAAACTTGCCTGCGTACGCGGCTTCAAGTAGGCGCTGCCATCGCTGTCAGGCTACGGCATGAGCTACGTATCCATGTTTGCAAGGTCTTTGCTCAGCTTCATAGAGCAAAATTTTGGGCCACACATAGAGCAAAAATTTGCTGTTTTACCCCCCTTACCAGGCAAAGATTCATCGTGCAACAACTTTGCGGTTGTTGGGTCAAGCGACAAGTTGAACTGGTCATACCATCTGAAGTCAAACCTTGCCCTACTCAGTGCGCGGTCCCTTGCATATGCAGACGGATTCCCTTTTGCAAGATCAGCTGCGTGCGCCGCAATTTTGTAGGATATCACGCCAGCCTTTACGTCATCAATGTTGGGCAACCCCAAGTGCTCTTTTGGAGTGACGTAGCATAACATAGCAGTGCCGTACCACCCTATCATGGCGGCGCCGATAGCACTTGTTATATGATCGTAGCCCGGTGCTATGTCGGTCGTTAGAGGGCCCAAAGTGTAAAATGGTGCTTCGCTGCAAAGGTTGAGCTGCTTTTCCATATTTTCCTTTATTAGATGCATGGGCACGTGCCCCGGGCCCTCAACCATTACCTGACAGTTGTGGTTCCAAGCGACCTTCACTAGCTCTCCCAGAGTTTTTAGTTCCAGAAACTGCGCTTCATCATTTGCATCATCTATGGAGCCAGGTCTCAGGCCGTCTCCTAGAGAAAACGCAACATCGTAGCCGTTCATAATTTCGCAGATTTCGTCAAAATGTGTGTAAAGGAAGTTTTCCTTATTGTGTGATAGGCACCACTGCGCCATTATAGCGCCGCCGCGAGACACTATTCCGGTAACCCGATTGCGAGTGTGTCTGATGTAATCCTTCAACACTCCAGCGTGAATTGTGAAATAGTCCACTCCCTGCTCAGCCTGCTCTATTATGGTCTCTTTAAAAACTGCAAAGCTTAGATCCTCCACCACCCCGTTAACTTTGTTTAGTGCCTGATATATAGGTACGGTCCCCACTGGTACGGGGCTGTTCCTTATTACCCATTCCCTTATGTTATGTATGTCTTTTCCAGTGGATAGATCCATGACTGTGTCCGCTCCGTACACGACAGCCAGCGCCATTTTTTTGACTTCTTCTTCGATGCCAGAAAGCACGGCAGAATTTCCAATGTTGGCATTTATTTTTACCAGGAAATTTCTGCCTATTATCATGGGCTCGGATTCTGGGTGATTGACGTTTGAAGGGATGATTGCTCTTCCTGCTGCAATCTCTTGCCTGACAAACTCCGGAGTGATCGCGCCGTGCACGGGCCCAGTTTGCAAAGAATCTGTCTGTGCGCGCAGAGCATTTTCTCTAATGGCTACATACTCCATTTCTGGTGTTACCATACCGTTCCTGGCATAAAAGAGCTGCGTTATGGGGCTGCCCCCCTCTATTTTTCGAAGAACCGTATCTTTTGTTACCTGATGCTTGGTGCACGAATCCTCAGCTGGGGCAACACTTCTGCGAAAAGGCGCGGTATCATTCCTGTCTGCAATCCACTTGTCTCTCACCTTGTGAATGCCGCACCTGATGTCTACTCCAATCGTGCGGTCAGTATAAGGCCCGCCAGTGTCGTACATAAGAAACTGAGAGGCTCCATCTTTTATATCGACCTTACGCATCCCAACATTGACGTCAGGATGCAAACTTCCGCGCACGTATACCTTCGAGGACGACGGGTATACCTCAGAATAATCCATAGAGACCCCAAAATTCGTGCGGAGTATATATCTTTTTTAATAAGTGTACAACACCCCTTTGGATCGGTATTTGATCCTTCTGCTTTAGTTTGTCAAGGAATGTGCACCTCTGGGTAGGTGCGGAATATTGCTTTTGGAGATAAGCGCTAGGCCTTGTTATTACTTCTGAGTAACACGTAAAACGCTCCCTTTCCCCCGTGTGCCGGAATTGCCTGCTTATAATAGAGCACCATATCCGCCACAGTGTCGGACTGGAGCCATCTATGTAAATTGCTTCTAATGCTGCTGCCCTTGCCGAGGTTTGTACTGCCCCATCCCGTGATAACGCGTATGCACCTTTTTCCGGACTGAAAGCTAGATACAACACAGTCTATAAGTTTCTCACATGCAGAAGCCTCGCTATACCCGTGCAGGTCAATGACCGCGTCTACTCGATATTTTCCCTTGTCTACTCTGGCTTTGGTTCTACTGTCTATGCTTGAAATCAGCCCTGATTCCTCAGTGCAGACCAAACTCTGCGATGAATGGCACCTCTCCCCCGTTACGGTTCTAGCCAAGACACCTGTGGTCACACTTTTAGCTGCTTTTTCACCTCCTCCATAATATGCCTTGCTTCTGCAGTTATTGGCATAATTTTCGGCTGCAGGTTTGCTACCCACCAATCCTCCATGGGCGACAACCTTTTTCCTGTTACCTGTCATGGGGCGAGTAAGCCGGGCAACGCTACTCCAGCAATGATCGTCACTCGGTTCAGAACCGCCTAACCTCAGCTTATCCATAGTAGACACCGAAATCTCTACAGCAACACAGTTGTTTGCGGGCAAGACAAAACGCAAAGACCAACTGTGGCGCACATAAACCCAATTTGCACCAGGGCGCTTCGCTAAAAGCCTTCCTCCCCGCCTCCAGACAGGAACTTCTCTTGGTCTAAGAACGCTGCAGACCCAGGGTCTTGTTCCCTGAAGTTCTTGCCTATTCCTTGGCTAGAATTCTTGGAAGCTGTCTGACTACTGCGTGCAGCAGCAATTTCCCGCGAATTGGTAAACTCTTCCAGGTATTTTTTGCATCTGTGTACTGCTAGCCCAAAGACGGCAGCAAGATCCAGTTGGCCAGCAACTATCTCGCGCAGGGCGACGACTGTATTCTTATCCCCCTTGCGTGCCACTGCAGTGCACGCGCCAGAGCTCAGCTCATGCGCCCTTTGGCTAGCCAAAATTACCAGCTTAAACCTATTGCTGTCATAACAAGAAAAATACTCGGAATCTCCCCCCTGCATCTTACACCGCAAAACTATCACAACATAATGCCCGGATTATACAGTCTCAAGTACCATAGGTGCAACACATACTTGCTTGGCGTAAATCGCTAATACAAATTTGCATACAAACGAGGTGAAGTTGTCTCCTGCGGCTTTCATGCCGCTACTGTATTGCGGTACGACGCGCTCTGCTGACTGTTTTATGTTGCTGCACAGGACTGCAGACGGGGCAGCTGCGCCTTTCCTAGCAGAAAGCCGGGGTCCATCTTTTGAATAAGCAGGGCAGCCTAAAGATAGCCGTGAACCTATACCGTAGCGGACAAGTTGTCCGGCGATTGAGTTGTATACTATGTGTACCTTGGCTTAGTAGTCGTCCTTAGACAACACTATGAGATTTATTGCGTCCAAATTGTCTGCAACCTGCTCATCCATGTTTGTGAGCCCAGTCTTGTTCATAGATACTGAAAGCTCTATCTTGCATTGCAGTCTTAGTAGAAACACCAACAACCTTTCCAGGGAGAAGCCGGCTGCCTTACCGTTGATTATTTGAGAAACTTTGGGTTGGTCAACGCCCAGCACCTTAGCCGCAGCTATCTGGTTCCACTGACTTTTATGTATGATCTCTTTTATAATACCTAAAATTTGAGGCTTTATCTTTTGCCCATTAGGCCCATGCTTTTCTATCATAGAACTCCCCACCCGGTATTTGGAATTTATATCTTTTTGCGACTATTTCTATACAACGAAAGGCATACTAACAGCCAACCCGATACTGAATGCGATAACACTGTGAGTATAGCTTACGTGGAATGGTATCATATTTATATACAATTGATTAATTTTCTAATAAAGCATAGGTCAAACTTCTTGTGCTAAGCAAATCAGCCTCTGCTTAGGATTGTGATCAATATGACAATTACACACTAATGGCTTTTATGTTTATATGTGTCTGATATTAATGCCAGTACTGGATTATATGCTATGACCGCATACTTTTTTATTGTTGAGGTTGTGGTGTACTTAATAGGCATAACGTTATAATCTGAACGGCATGTAATTTTGTCAATTGGTTGAGATTTACTTAGCATGAGTTACAACTTCAGGCTAGTTGAAAAAGAAATACAAAAACGGTGGAATTTTGAAATTGCCGGGGGTGAGGGGGCAAATTGTTATGTTTTGGGGATGTTTCCTTACCCGTCTGGTAGCATACATATGGGGCACATACGCAACTATGCGATAGGCGATGTAATTGCGCGGTACAAGCGTGCCTGCGGGTTCAAAGTGTTGCATCCTATAGGGTGGGACGCGTTTGGGCTTCCTGCAGAGAATGCTGCGCTTTCATATGGGGTCAATCCTGCTTCGTGGACTGCAAGCAATATAGAATCCATGCGTGAGCAGTTAAAATCTGTTGGCATTTCATATAACTGGGATAGGGAAATTACAACTTGTGAGGAAGATTACTACAAGCATGAGCAGAGTTTTTTTCTCGATTTTTTGCAGCACGGTCTAGCGTATCGAAAAGAGGCCTGGGTAAATTGGGATCCCGTGGACAATACAGTGCTGGCTAATGAGCAGGTAGTTGATGGTAGGGGATGGAGGTCGGGTGCCAAGGTTGAACGCCGTAAGCTGTTTCAGTGGTTCTTGAGAATTACCGATTTTGCTGACAGCTTGCTAGATGGATTGCAAACCCTTGCTGGTTGGCCTGAGAAGGTGAGGCTGATGCAGCAGAGATGGATAGGTAGGGTTGAGGGGGTTATTATTGAATTTGAGGCTAGCTGTGGGCAGAAGTTAGAGGTATTTTCTACGATGCCACAAATGCTGTTTGGTGCGTCATTCTGTGCTGTATCTGCTGATCATCCCATACTGCAGTACGTTGAGGATGAAGATTTTACCGCGCGCGTAAACGGTATGGTGCTCGAACTCTCGGGTGATGAGGACAAGAAAAAAACTGGCGTGGACACCGGGCTTTTCGCGACGCATCCGCTCTTGAATAGGAAACTGCCGATTTACGTCGCGAACTACGTACTATCAGAATACGGTACAGGTGCGGTTTTCGGGTGTCCAGCCCATGATCAGAGGGACTTTGAATTTGCAGTTGTCCACGGTCTTGATATACACCAAGTAGTGCGTCCTGATAGTGGAGTGCACCATGATTTGCAAAAGGAGGCTTATTCTGGGGACGGCACTTACATCAACTCTGAATTTTTAAATGGCCTCAGGGTTAATGAGGCGCGTGACACCATGATACAAAACCTGGAGTCCATAGATAATTGTAGGCGTGTTACGAACTATCGCCTGCATGATTGGGGAATATCCAGGCAGCGTTATTGGGGATGCCCCATTCCTGTTGTGCACTGTAAGCGATGCGGTGTCGTACCGGTGGACAGGCGTGACTTACCCGTGTCTTTGCCCAAGGATGTAGACTTCTCCAAGGGAGGGAATCCTCTGGACAATCATCCAACGTGGAAGTATGTACAGTGTCCAAAGTGTCGGTCAGACGCCCAACGCGAGACAGACACGTTTGACACTTTTTTTGAGTCATCTTGGTACTTTGCTGCATTTTGTAGCGAAAAGGGAGGAATCAACGCTGCTGACTGCAACAGGCTGTTGCCTGTTGACTATTACGTAGGGGGGGTGGAGCACGCCGTTCTTCACCTGTTATACGCGAGATTTTTCTGCAGAGCGCTGAAAAAGTGTGGTTATCTCGAGGTGGAAGAGCCGTTTCGTAACCTAATTACACAAGGTATGGTATGCCACTCGGTATATAGGGACACGGCTGGGAATTACTTGTTCCCGCAAGATGCGCAGAAAATGATCAAAGCAGGTGAGGCTGTGCAGCGCGGAAAAGTCGAAAAAATGAGTAAATCTAAAAAAAATGTTGTTGATCCTAGCGGTATAATAGAAAAGTACGGCGCAGACACAGTTAGATTGTTTATGCTGTCTGACACTCCTCCGGAGCGCGACATAGAATGGTCAGATGTTGGTGTAGAGGGTGCTTGGAGATATTTGGAGCGCTTGTGGAAATTGTTTGAGGGCAATAATTCGATCAGTGCGAACTTCGACAATTCTGATGTGAGTGGTGAGGATTGCGTATACCTGTCTAGTATACACAAGATTCTGCGGGGCCTGAGCGCTGATATGGAGCATAATAGGCTGAATTGTGCGGTAGCTAAATTTAGGGAGATGAGCAACATTGTTGTTGATATGATGAAATGTGGTGCTGGTAAGTCAGCGCTTAACGAGTCGGTGTGCATTTTACTCAGGGTCATGGAGCCCTTTGTTCCTCATATAGCAGAGAAGCTGTGGGAGCGCATAGGTGGTGAGGGCATGTTGTGTGATAGGGAGTGGCCTGCTATTCGGGAAGAATTGATAACAGAAGATCTTGTTACGATCGCGGTACAGGTTAATGGCAAACTTTGTGGCACCATGGAGGTGAGCCCACAGTGTGATGGTGAGGCGGTTAAGGCTGAAGCTATTAAAATTGCGCAGCGTAAGCTCAGTGGTAGCGAAATCCGTAACATTTACTTCGTGCCAGGTAGGGTCGTGAACATTGTAACGAAGTGACATTTCGTTCAGTAGCGCTGATTGCAATTCGGCCAGGTACCTTCGGATATCTGACTTTGGTGCGCGGCCATTACTGTTGTTGACCAATGCGAAGGTGAGAATGAGCCAGAGGGAGAGCGCTACATACGTGCTGGTGGCTGGATGTGCCAGACGTTGTGCTTCCACATAAATTTGCTAGAATGGGGGTTCTGAGTTAGGTTCCCAACATGATTGTGGATTCGCACTGCCACCTGAACCACTTTGATGACTCTGAAGTGTGTGGTATAGTGAGTCAGGCTGTAGATGCGGGTGTGACGCTGATGCAAACTGTGTGCACCACGCTCAAAGAATTTCCTGCGTTATTGAAGATTTCGAACGATCACAAGCAAGTGTACGCATCTGTTGGGGTACATCCATGTAATAGTACTGAGGGGGAGTCAGTTTCTGCTGAGGACTTAATTCAGTTGGCTCAGGGTGACAAAGTCATAGGTCTAGGAGAGACCGGGCTGGACTTTTACAGATGCGAAGATGGTATAGATCGCCAGGAAAAAAATTTTGTGGCCCACATCTCCGCGGCTAGAGAGCTAGGTTTACCGGTAATCATTCACTCCAGGAACGCTGATGCAAAAATGGCGGAAATTTGCGCTTCTGAGATGAAAGTTGGTGAGTTTAGGGGTGTAATGCACTGCTTTGCTTCATCCATGGAGCTGGCTAAGAACT
Source organism: Anaplasma capra (assembly GCF_025628805.1). Lineage (GTDB taxonomy): Bacteria > Pseudomonadota > Alphaproteobacteria > Rickettsiales > Anaplasmataceae > Anaplasma > Anaplasma capra. The sequence goes on along the minus strand of NZ_JAOTBG010000002.1, from coordinate 55,912 downwards.
CTTTAGATGTTGGATTGTATATTTCTTTCTCCGGGATACTGACCTTTAAAAATGCTGCATCCCTCAGGGAGATTGCCAAATTTGTGCCCAAGGACAGAGTTTTGGTTGAGACCGATTCCCCGTTTTTGTGTCCGGAGCCTTACAGGGGTAAGACCAACTTTCCTGCCATGACTAGATTAGTTGTGGAATGCCTTTCTCAGATTTGGGGGGAGAGCGTTGAAGCTGTAAGTGAGATTACCACCAGGAATTTTTTCACGCTTTTTGATAAATGTTCACGTCACTACAATGCCCAATAACCCGATAATTTGTGCGCTGGACATGATGGATATTGACCGTGCCGTTGCGCTAACTAAGGCGGTGCGCAGTAAAGTTGCCATGGTGAAGCTAGGGCTAGAATTTTTTTCGTTGTATGGTACTTCGGGCGTGCAGAGGATCATAGAGCTCGGTGTTCCAGTGTTTCTCGATCTTAAGCTTCATGACATCCCGAACACAGTAGCGAGGGCAATCAATGCGGTGAAGTGCCTAGATATTGCCATGCTCACAATTCATGTTAGTGGAGGTAAGAGCATGATCCGTTCATCGCTTGATGCCTTGTTAGATACAAACATATTGCTGGCTGGTGTTACGGTGCTTACGAGCCTCGATGAAGATGACCTTTCTGCCTTTTTGGGGGTAAGGAAGTCCTTGGAGTCCTATGTTATGCGACTGGTTGATCTGGCAGTGGATGCGGGGCTCCGTGCCGTGGTGTGCTCGGCTCATGAAGTTGGCCCAATACGTAAGCTGCACCCCGGGATAAAGCTTGTCACTCCTGGGATTCGTATCACCACTGGTACTGATGATCAGAAGCGAGTCAAAACGCCTATGGAAGCTCTTTCGGAAGGAGCAGATTATCTAGTTATTGGGCGCCCCATAACCCAGAGTCCTGACCCCTCGGTTAAGGTTGATGAGATCTTACGCTTAATAGGGATGCGTTAATTCCCGTCTTTTGTACATATTCTCCAGTGTGATGGTGCAGCGACTGGGGCCCACTGCGGTTAATGTGCGTCTTGCTGTAACTCCGCAAGATTTCTTGGAGTGTTATTTATACTTTTTAGGCATGTACTTCTCGTCATGCTTTGCCAGCACCTCGTCTGCCACGAACTTTCCGTCCAATAATCTCCCCTTTGCTACAGCACCCACTCCCTCCCCAAACAAAGGGGGGAGTACGCCGGAGTAGATCACTTTGAGCTCTGTATTAAGATCTGTTAAGTCAAAAGACACAACACCGCTGGCATCTCTTACTACACTGCCTTTGATCACCATGCCACCCACTCTTACCGGTGCATTGGGGTTTCTGTGTGGGCCCGACAACAGCTCGCTGGTGGTATAGAAAAAAGAAATGTTCCTCCGTAGTTCGGATAGTATGAATAGTAGCACTAATCCGACAGCGCAGAAGGACACAACAATAATGAGTAGCCTCTTATGCCTCCTCTTCATCTTCCATTGCCACGATTTCTTCTAGCGTTTTCTTAGCCTTGCGGTAGTCGTTCACCAAAAACGCCGCGAAGGAAAATAGAACGGCAAAGCTGAGCGAATATGCCAAATATACTGCACCCATCACTGTAGCTGAAACTTATTCAGGGTATCATAGCAGGTTATGTTGCACCCCAACGGGGTCACAACAATGTATCCCTGCGCGAGGAGCGAGGCGTCGTCACCTGCCTGGCTGCTGCCACTTGTGAGGCCGCGCATGAAATACTGTATTGTGAGGCCCTCTCTGTTTTCCACATCTGTTAATTCTTCGATGCAAAAAGATGATGCCGACACGGTACCACCACATGCGGAGAACGCGATGCCCTTCACATCCCGTTCCCGGTGTGGAATGTTGATGCTCATGATACACTTTCCTTGCCACGATTTTTCGGGGCTGTTCAAGAGCTGCCTTAGTGTGCCCCCCAAATACTTTCTGGAGTGTTTCCAGTCTTCACAGCGCACGCAGTTGCGCTCGCATCCATACTCTTGGCTCACTGCGATCGACGGAATACCCAAGGCAGAGGTTGCAAGAGCGGCACCAATGGTGCCAGAGCTTAGAACATGCCGGCCAACATTTGCTCCGCAGTTGATTCCCGATATTACGAGGTCGGGTTTTGCCCCCGTGCCCGCAATCATTCTGTGTACTCCCATCAAAACACTATCAACCGGAGTGCCTGCAACTCTGCATTCTTTCTTGTCCACCACATGAACTGCGACTTTCTTGCTGACGCTAACTGCACCGCCTGCTGAGCTACGGTCGCACGAAGGTGCTGAGACCCAAACTTCAGAGAAACACTCATAAGCAATCTCTCTCAATATCCGCATACCCCAGGCATCAAAGCCGTCATCGTTGGTTAGCAATACCCTCAATCTATCTCCACAGCAGAAGCTCCCCCCCCCCCCGCAGCCTAACACAAATCATCTCAAGGCACAACTCCCACTTATGTGCTTGGGGCTGGCAGTTTGGGGTGTGGGAGGCATTCCGGACAATCCACCGGAAATAAAAAGCCTGCGGTTTGGGGCCCTGTGCCAAAGAGCTACAGCCTCTGCACGGCCAAACACAGATACTGCGCGCTATGCTATTTGTTACCCTTCCACGGTGATATAGCATCAAAATTGCGAAAGTCCTGCTGAAGGTCAACTGGCTGATATACTACCTGTTTTTTGTGGAGATCGTACCTAACTTCGTCGTATCCGGTAAGTGGAAAATCCTTGAGCATGGGGTGGCCACTGAAGCCGTAGTCGGTCAAGATCCTCCGTAGGTCTTTGTGTCCTTCGAACAGGATGCCGTACATGTCAAATACTTCGCGTTCAAACCACCCAGCAGCTCCAAATATTGGGGTAACAGAGGGGACGCTGTCCCCTTCCGGCAACGGCACCTTGCAGCACATTCTGACGTTGAATTCCAGGCTCAGTAGCATGTATAGAACCTCGAACCTGATTTTGCGAGCCTGGTAGTCTACAGCAAATATATCAGTCAAAACTCTGAATTTGCTCTTTTCGTCGTCCCGCAACTTAGTCAAACATCCGCTCAAATCTTTTGCAGTTAGCAGGCACTCTAGTATTCCGTCGTCCCTGATCCTCACTTCCCTTTTGAGGATCTTATTCACATGTTTCCTTACGTGCTCCATGTTTTGTGACACGGTCTATACTCCTCTTACTCCAGAATTACCCCGAATTATTTTCTGTTGTAGGCACAAAATCCCGTAGAGTAGAGCCTCCGCGGTTGGTGGGCACCCAGGCACGTAGATGTCTACAGGCACTATACGGTCACACCCCCGCACGACTGAGTATGAGTAATGGTAATATCCGCCGCCGTTGGCGCAACTCCCCATGGATATAACATACTTAGGTTCTGCCATCTGGTCGTACACTCTGCGCAGCGCAGGTGCCATTTTGTTAGTTAGAGTTCCAGCCACAATCATGACGTCCGCTTGTCTAGGGCTAGCTCTGAACATAACCCCGTATCTGTCCAGATCGTACCTACTGGCTGCTGTGTGCATCATCTCAACTGCGCAGCAGGCAAGGCCAAACGTCATGGGCCATAACGAGCCACTACGGGACCATTTTACTACGTTATCGACTAGATCGGAGAACTTGGTGACCACAAAGCCCTTATCTTTGTAGCCCTGCCATAACTCCTGTTCCAACACTTGATTCTGCTGATCTGTCATAGGCTTTTCTACTCCCATTCTAGGGCACCTAAGCCCCACTCGTATATAAACCCCACGGTCAGTATCAACATGAAGCACACCATAGACCAGAACCCAAATGCGCCTATCGTTCCCAGACACACTGCCCAGGGGAACAGGAATGCAACTTCTATATCGAACACTACGAACAAAATCGCTACCACGCAGAATTTTATGTCAAACGTGGAGGACTCGGGTGCGGAGCCCTGGTCAAATCCGCACTCATACGAAGACAACTTGCCGGCGCTGTCCTTCTTTCTTGCGAGAAACACAGGCAGCACAGCGAACGCTGAGGACACCATGGCAGCGAGCATGACGAACAGCAGTATTGAGGAATACCCACCCATGCCTACCATGACACCTACGCAGCTACGGGACATACCAGGCTGATTCTCGCAAATTTCCTACTGCATGTCAATTTGCAATGGTTTTGGCATTGGAAAAGGGAGTCGAATTAAAACACGATTACACCAAAATACAGGCAGTGCCGCGCTCGTACCCATCCACGTTGTTTGACACAGTTGTTCGGTGCCAACAATCGCGCTTACGATTCGGAGGGTGAAAATTCACACCACGTGCGGCGAGGGCGCGAGCTCAGGAATGTTGTAGATATGGTGCAAGGTATTGTGCTGTTACGCTATCTGGATGTTGTATCAGCTCTTCCGGGGGGCCGCATGCAACTACCCTTCCTCCTTTATCGCCACCTTCTGGGCCTATATCTATTATGTAATCTGCAGTTTTCACCACGTGCAGGTTGTGCTCAATTACCACGACAGTATTTCCTAGTTTGGCCAGCGCATGTAGGATGTGCAGCAGGTTTTTCACGTCTGAGATATGTAATCCGGTGGTTGGCTCATCGAGAATATACAGCGTTCTTCCGGTTGAGCGTTTTGACAATTCCCTAGAAAGCTTAACCCTTTGTGACTCTCCACCAGAGAGCGTTGTGGAAGATTGTCCTATTTGTACATACCCCATGCCTACATTGTGCAGGGATTCTAGCTTTTCTCTGATCAATGGAATTGCGCTGAAGCACTCTAGAGCTTCGTCTACTGTCATATTGAGAACATCAGCAATGGATTTGCCTTTGTAGGTAACATCGAGTGTTTCTCGGTTGTATCTCAGCCCGCGGCACTCTTCACATTTTGCATACATTTCCGGTAAGAAGTGCATTTCAATCCTGATATGGCCATCCCCCTTGCATGCTTCGCATCTTCCACCCTTGGTGTTGAAAGAAAATCTGCCCATGGTATATCCACGCGACTTCGCCAGGGGAAGCCCAGCAAACCATGCGCGTATATGTGAAAATAGCCCCACATAAGTTGCCGGATTTGACGCCGGGGTTCTACCTATTGGGGATTGATCTATTTCTATTACTTCATTTATGTCTTCCAAACCGAGAATGGCGTCGCACTCCGCTGTATCCGGTCTTGCGGGCCCTCCGCCAACTTTATGCTGCGCGTACTTGTAAAGCGTGTCCCAAATTAGGCTTGACTTTCCACTACCAGAAACCCCCGTGACGCAAGTAAAACCTCCAATAGGAATTTTTACGCACACATTTTGGAGATTGTTTTTGTGTGCTCCTATGATTTCTATCCAGCTAGTGAAAAGTTTCTTCTCCTTGACGGCATCTATGCGCATTCTACCACTCAGGTACTTGCCAGTCACACTTCTGCTACTTGCTGCTATGTCCTGCGGAGAACCTTGGGCAACTATTTCCCCTCCATTAGTGCCGGCCCCGGGGCCTACGTCCACCACGTAGTCTGCGTTCAACATTGTCTCACCATCATGTTCAATGACTACCACGGTGTTACCCATATCCCTCAGATTTTTTAGAGTATTGATTAGCAGCGCATTGTCGCGCTGATGTAGCCCTATAGACGGTTCATCAAGCACGTACAGGACCCCAGTGAGCCCTGATCCAATTTGTGATGCCAATTTCACTCTTTGGCTTTCTCCACCAGAGAGCGTTCTGGATTCACGGCCTAAAGTTAGATAACCGAGCCCCACATTACTGAGAAACTTTAGCCGCTTTATTACCTCCTGTAGCAGCTTTGCGCAAACCGTGTTGTCATACTCAGAGAGCTTACTCGGTAGAGCATCACACCATGCTATTGCCTCATCTACCGAGAATGTGCACACCTCTCCAATGTGCTTGTTGTCTATTTTTACTGATAGCGCCTCCTGAGACAGCCGAAAGCCTTCGCAATACGGACACGTACTAGAAACGGAATACCGTTCGGCGATCTTTTCAGCAACTATATTGCCGTTTTCACTAAGTAGACCAAGCACACCCCTACTACCTGAGGGTTTTAGTGTTTCGGGGTGTATTACTCCTTCTTTGTTGCCAAACAGGACTATATTGCGAAGTTCCGTGTCCATCTTGCACCACGGTATTGAAATGTCGATGTTATGCTTTTTTGATATAGTAGCGATTTCATGTGCGCACTGATGGGCAAAACTAGATCCATGATAGGCGGAGTATGGCAACTTCACTGGGCCTGCAGGATCAATTGCTCCTTCAAGTATTGATAGTTCCGTATTGGGAACAATTAGATTGACGTCTATTGCGTGGTTTCTACCTACGCCCAGACAGTGCTTGCATGCCCCGTAAACTGTGTTAAATGAGAACAGTCGCGGTTCTAGCTCTCCTACATTAAAACCACTTTCCGGGCAGATAAAATGCTCTGAGAACACCAGAGTCTGCCCAGAACGATATTCCTGTGCGTCATAGTCAGGAGGTAAAGACACTATCTCGACGTGCATTACGCCTCCACCTACCAGCAGCGCGTTTTCCACGCTGTTTGGTATCCTGTTTGACTGTTCTTGGGTGATAACCAGCCGGTCAACCACTGCACAAATTTTGTACGTCCCATTTTGCTCCAACTGCGGTATCTCATTTATGTCGTGAACTTGATTGTCAATCTTAACGCGAGCGTAGCCGAGCTTTCTCATTTCGGCGATCTTTTTCATGTGTTCGCCCTTTTTTTTCCGGGCTACCGGACCCAAGATATGCAGTTTGGTGCCCACTGGTAAGCTTGCAATCTCTCGGGCTATTTTTGATGCGGATGACCTTGATATAGGAGCACCAGTGGCTGGGGAATATGGCACGCCAATTCTGGCATACATCAGGCGCAGATAGTCATGGATTTCGGTTACTGTGGAAACAGTGGACCTCGGGTTCTTGTGTACGTGCTTTTGGCTCATGGATATTGCTGGTAGCAACCCATCGATATGGTCAACGTCTGGTTTGGCATGTAAATTCAAGAACTGCCTTGCATATGGAGAGAGGCTCTCCACGTATCTGCGCTGTCCCTCTGCGTACAGAGTGTCAAACGCCAAACTGGACTTACCCGATCCACTAACTCCAGTGACTACTATAAGCTTATTTTTGGGGAGGTCTAAATCTACGTTCTTAAGGTTGTGTTGCCTAGCTCCCCGGATGCTTATTACCCCATCAGATACCACTTGGCTACACCCTTATGCTACGGTGTTAAACTAACAACTTTTTGACGGTAGCGCAACTTTGTTGGAGCTGGGCTTCCATTTCTGCATTGTGTTCGAGACGTGCCAACTTTGCTTTGTTTAGTACGGCATTAACGAAATCGACTTCTGCATCTTCAAGCGTGTAAGACGCAATGTCTACGTACTCATTTATGATGATGCTTTCACTGGTATTACAGCATAAAAGCTCGCACACTCCTGTCCTCATTACAGATAGGCTGACGAGATTTATCCTGTCCATAGCCCACTTTTCGCTAATATACCCTGCAATCTTGGCATCAATTTCAGAATGTCTGGCTAGCATAGACTCAAGAATTTTGGTCAGCAGCTTCTTGTCTACTCTACCTGCCAAGCCCAACACGTCGCGCATTTCACATAGATGTTCCAACAGCTCGCCTAGATCCTCCACTGAATAGGAGGAAAACATCATAGAGTATGCTCCCTGAACCGCAAGAAACCTAGCTGTGGTTTTACCAGAGTACCAAGGTAGGCTGTCATGTCCGCTACTATCCGCCTCCATATGGATTTACCCCAGAAACCTCTTATACAACTCTATCATTCTTAACACAGCTGTAGCCGCACTTCCTCCAACATTCTTACCATTTGGGTCAGCTCTTTCCATGGCAAGCTCCATATTGTCGGCAGTTATGATGCCAAATCCCAGAGGCACGGCATGCTGAACTGCTATTTCTCCTAAAGAAGCCGACACGGAGTTGGAGATAACATTATGATGATTCGTTGCCCCTTTTACAATACACCCGAGCGCTATATAGCCGTCATAGCACTCACGGTCACTCATGATTGCGAACGAGATTGCTGTGGGAATCTCAAATGACCCAGGTACAGTTATGATCTCATACCGAACGGAGGCTTCTTTATAGGATTTCAGCACATCGACCGCGCCATCTATCATTAGCTTGGATATCTCGGGGTAAAAATCCCCAACAGCAATCAAGACGCTCAAATTACCGTGCATACCAACCCCCTATGTGACCACCACTACTTATACTTATGCAGAATTGTTAACAAGGTCTCTTTTACCAGAGACTAGGCGACGTACAAGCAGTTGCTGCAGAATGGTTATGACGTTGCTGCAAATCCAGTAGAGGACTAGCCCAGCGGGAAAGGAGGAAAATACGACAACAAAGATATATGGCAAAAACTTCATGATGCCGTAAGGATCTTGAGCTGCCTGATCCTGCTGGTTAAGCCTTTGCTGTATCACCATAGTTATGCCGAGTATTATGGGTAACACTCCTATGCATACGGGGGGGTCAAACTTAAGGAGCCCAAAAAGATTTAATAGATTCGCAGTGTCCTGGCTTGACAAATCCTGTATCCAGGCAAAAAGTGGGGCGTGCCTCATCTCTATTGTGACGAACAAAACCTTGTACAAGGCGAAAAACACCGGTATCTGCACCAATATTGGTAGGAAGCCAGAGATTGGGCTAACGCCATGTTTTCTGAAGAGCGATGCGATCTCCTTGCCGATTCTTGCGTCGTCGGTCTTGTACAATTCCCTAATCCTAGAGATTTCAGGCTGAAGTTTTTTTAGCTTGAACATCGAGACATACGATCTGCTAGAAAGAGGGAAAACTACCAGCTTTATTGAGATGGTAAGCATTACGATTGCTAGGCCGAAATTGCCGATTACCTTGTGAAAGTACTGTAACAGCAGAAATACAGGCTTTGTTATGAAGTATAGTATGCCGAAATCTACGGCCTTATCGAACAGTGGTATATTCAGCTCCTTCCGGTAGCCGTCCAGCGCAGCTAGCTCCTTCGCGCCTACAAAGAGCCGGGTTGTTGCCGTAGCCTTCCCGCCTGCCGGGATGGTGCCGTACGATCTACTGAAATCCACTTGAAAGTGGTCTGCGCCGCTTCTGGGAACGTGCTTAGCACGAAAAGCCAACTTGCCACCACCTGTTGGTGAAGGTATGAGGGCTGCAAACCAGTACTTATCCGCGAGCCCAATCCAATGGCTTCCATCGCCCTCATGAACTGCGCTCACTACTTTTACATCATCTCCTTTTTGTAGGTCCTTGTAGGTCCATTCCTGGAGACCGTGACCAAAACTTCCAATTGCTCCCTCATGGGATATCCAATACGACTTGCCATCTGAGGCGTGTGCCTTGTTTATTCTTCCATAGTGGGCCAGGCGCACTTCTGTCTTGGTGGAGTTCTCTATTTCTTGAGAGACGCTAAACATGTAACTCTTGTCTAGGGAGAACTTTAACCTAAAGGTTATTCCCTCTCCATTGTCCCAGCTTAGGGAGGTGAAGCGCCGGTTTTCAGCAGACTCTGACCCTTCTTCTTCGACCTTCCACAGTGTGTCCTTACCAGGTACCTTAATGCTGCGCCCAGGGTCTATCCACCCGAACTCCACTATTGAGTCTCCCTCCGTCCCCTCAGGAGACATGAGAATCACATTCTCTGAGCGCTTATCGGTACTCACTCGGTATTTGGTTAGGGATAGATCATCCACAAGAGCGCCTTTTAGCGCGATGGAGGCGTGGACGTTGGCGTTGCCTAGCCTAACACGGGGTACTGCACCTATAGCATATGCTCTGGGCTTGTACTCAGCAACGTCGACGAGCTCCGGAATCAGCGACTCTGATGTTATCTCCTGACGAGGAGGCTCCTTAACAAACATCCTCTCATATACAAACTTCCACCCCACCGTAACAGCAACAGAGGTTGCTATGGCGAGCACTAGATTACGAACTTCTGACATATACCAACAACAGGTTGTACCAGCGATTTGCCAGCGCCTTGCTCAAAGCGCCATGACCGGAGAACTGAGGCTAGCACATAAAGCGCCGCAAGGCAACACGGATCTACTGGCCCGCGTAACAGGGGCGCTACATGCCTATTTTTTCTTGGTCTCGCCCTCAACTCCGGCAGCAGCCTTGCGTGCCCTCATGGCTTTGGCCGCGGTGCTGCGCGCATTTATGTACGCGTAATACGCGCTGCCTATGGGTATTGAAACAAGGTACAGTAGGCCCATTAGAGGGAACATGACCCACGGGTTTGTGATTGCCAGTACCATGAGTATGGTTAGCAGTGTGACCAACATGTAGAACCATCGCCTGGGAATGTTATGATGCTTGGCTGAGATGGTTGGAATGTTACTTACTGAAAGGAATGCAACAAAGGCCAAGTACACAGCAACTGTGTTCTTGTTCAACACCTTGCTTGATATCCACGTTACATCACCGTCATAAAAGGTGAGCATGACTGGAATCAATGAGAGTAAAGCACCTATGGGGGCCGGTACCCCGACGAAGAAGAATTTTTTCCAATCCTCTCTCTCGTCCTCGTCGTATAGCGAAACGTTGAACCTTGCCAGCCTTATGGACATGCACACCACAAATATCATGACGAGCATCCACCCCACTGCACGCATACTGTACAGTAGCCAGAAATACAGCAGGAACGCTGGAGCGACTCCAAAACTTAAGAAGTCAGCGAAAGAGTCAAGTTGTGCACCAAAGTTAGTGGCGGAGTGTAGCATCCTGGCCACTCTGCCGTCAAGACCGTCCATGAGCGCAGCTATGACAATGAACGTCACTGCTGGCTCCCACTGCCCCGCAAACGTGTATTTTATGGAGGTAAGCCCCGAGCACAAACCCAACATGGTGACCATGCTGGGGAACAGCTTGGCTATCGAAGGAGAGCCATGGCCCTTCTTCTCCCTCACTTCGTCGCTACTCATAAAACGGTGACCACAAACCGCAGGTAGTTAGCGAGGCTAGCACAAATACGCACTACGAGCAATCTATACCTTATCGAAGGCAAGATCCTTGTGAACGTCTGTAATTCCAGAATCAAGTGAAGATATTATGGTCTCCCCTCCGATCACTGTATGCCCTTCTGATACATATACGGGGGTTCCCAACGGGATGTAAATGTTCATCCTGCTGCCAAACCTGATAATACCCAACCTGTTGCCAAGTTTTGCAGTTTTTCCTACCTCTAAGTCGCACACTATTCTACGTGCCAAAACCCCGGCGATCTGCTCCACTACTATACTGTGGCCGCCAACGGACGACTCGATCACGGTTCTTACTCGCTCATTCTCATTCACTGCACCACCAGAACCTGCGGAAGAAAAGCTACCGGGACGGTGTTCGACAAACCTTACTACCCCGGACACCGGCACGCGGTTCACGTGCACATCAAATAAACTGAGGAAGACGCTTATTCTAGTAACCGTCTTACCGTCCTCCACAGGGGATTCGACTTCTGCAATAGATGTGACAACCCCATCTGCCGGGCTCACCACGAGAGCGTCATTTAGCGGTACGACTCGCACTGGATCGCGGAAAAAGTACGCGCACAACCCAGTGATCACTGCAAAGACTACGCCCAAGCTAGACGAGAATGCAAAGCCTATGCACGAAAAAACAAACGCCAGACATATGAATGGGTACCCATGTCTATGAATACTAGGGAAGCTAATGTACACTGTTAAATACCGAAACAACTCAGATACTAAGGGTTTATTACGAGGATTGCAATTTCTCTTTTGCCCCACCATACATAATTTGAATATCTCGCTTCTGATTGTTGTTGGCAGGGTTTTTTTTGTGCAACTACAGTTTGTTTGGTGCTAGGTTTGCGCAATCGCAATTAGGTGTATAGCGTAGCAGATAGTGCATGAAACACACATTGCACACGTGAAACGCCGTTCCGGCAGGGGAACAGCAGCATATTGTCAGAAGTCTAATTGTTGTTTTCCAGGCTTTCCAGGCAATGATCGACCCACAGAGACGTGCATTTCTCCAGTACGCTGTTCTGCATCAGCCTATTTTGCAAGAATGCAAAATCCACCAATTTGGTGCATTGGTCCTGGTTTACGCAGCTGTACACAAAGCTTTCTTCTCCAGTTAATGGGTCTACGTGGCGCTGAATGCATTGTCCGCATATTCCTCCCATCATGCATTGCATTGGGGAGTTGATCGAGGCTATTACTTTTATATCGCTATCAAAACAAGACCGCAGCTTTCCAGCCACTGCACGGGACACTGCAGCCATCATGCCACTCGAGCCAGCCATTACTATTCTATTTATTGATCGCAAATTTACTGTGTCATCATTATACGAGCCATGGTAGGCTAGTATGGCATCTATTATGTTTCCTTTATGTGATGAGTCCCCGGGCCTACCGGGCTCTATGATACCATCCTCGCAACACCATACAGTGGCATTTGACGCGGCCTCTATGGAGCGCATCCCGAAGACGCTGTTTAGGTTTTTGTATCCAGCAAAATACAGAACCTTGCATCCATTTGATAATAATGCCCTACCGATTGAAAACAGAACTGCATTTCCTACCCCCCCACCAACAAGCATTACATTCTCGTTGTGTGGTATTTCAGTTGGGGAGCCTGTGGGACCCATAAGGCTAACCAACTGGTTCTCATGTAGCCGGCTACATAGCCTGGAGGATCCGCCCACGTCGAGCACTACCGTGGTTATCGTGCCATTGTTTCCATCTACAGAGGCTCCAGTAACTGCAACACCCTCTGTTAGAAGCTGCGTGTGCCCGGTACGTTGGCTTGTGTTACTGAAATTCTGCAGCCTATAAAACTGTCCGGGTCTGAATTTACGTGCAGCCAGGGGGGAAAATATCGTCAATTCCACTACATTTTGTGCCAGGGGAGTGACCGAGACTATGCGTGATAAAAAGTACTTGTTGATTGACTCCAGAAATGATGTGCTTTCGCGATGTTCTGAGCATGCTTTTAGTGCTTCTGTTATTGATGCATATCCGTTTTTCGCGCTTGCAATCGCTTTTACGACGCTTCCTGCGTAAAAAGGGTGCAGATCTCCAAATGCACTAATTGTTTTGTTGTTAGAGATAAAAAAGCTATTCTCATCGGTGAGCAAGGCTTTTAGGTGACCTTGCGTTGCGTAGTTGCGGCTTTCCTGGTCTCTGAGTGTGGTAGCGGTGTTTTGCGTATCCAATGGTAGATGGCCCTCATGCGTGCCTACTGCTGTGACTACGCACTTTGCCGGGATGTGCTTAACGCCACCTGCATTATCCCTTACTGTCACTCCGGAGGCGTGGCCGTATTTATCCAATGTTATCTCGATCGGCTGCATATTTTCAGCGAAGTACACTCCCTCTGACATGGCGTGTTGTAGCTCTTTGCTATTGAGTCTGTATGCATTAGAGGAATTAAAGCCCCCTCGGTAGATTATAGTTACACCTCCCCATTTCTGTAGGAGAGACAAAATATCAGGTTGCCGTTTTTCCCTTAGCGCTGAAGCCCGCTCTCTCTTAATTTCACGTGCGTGACTCAAGAATTCCTGGAAAATTTCCTGCTCTTCCTCGTTCCATCTATTTTCCACTTCGGTTTGTCCTAGCTTTTTGACAAGGGTATTATACCTTGAAAGAAATCGCTCAATTTGCACTTGATAGTAGGCCAACAGCTCAGTTGCCGCATCCACCGCGGTTAGCCCTCCACCTATTACTGCCGCAGGCAACCTTATCTGCAGATCGGTTATGGAATCCGTATGTGCGGCGTTTCCCAGGTGTAATGACATTAGAAAAGCAGATGCTGTTGTCACGCCTCTTGCCATAATATTCTTGATCTGTGGAATTTTTGGTGATCCCGCGCCTGTAGCCAGAGATATGTGGTGGAAACCCATGGAGAATGCATCTTCTAAGCTCATAGTTCCTCCCAGCAGCACCCCTCCATACATGGCGAAACTTTTTCTTCTTTCCAATAGTAGCCTTGCAATTTTGAGATAATTCTTGTTCCACCGTGCGGTGATTCCATATTCAGAGACGCCGCCAAATCCGTATGACAGCCTATCGTCCAGGTTTTCAAACAACTCGCTCTTGGCGTCTTTGATCAGGGCAAAATTGCGCTTTTTGCCCGTTTTGGTTACCCCAGATATATGTTCCGGCAATGGTTCGATCTTTAGTCCATCAACCGCGACAACGCTATGCCCCTCGTTAAGTAAATAATGGGCCAGGCCCATCCCTGCAGGGCCAAGTCCCACAACCAGAACGTTTTTGCCTGTTTCGGGTTTTGGCAGCATGTTTGTGAAGGAAAGCGGGTTCCATCTCGTGAATAGTGAATATATCTCGAATCCGTAACTCAAACCCAATACATGATCCAGTATGTGAGTTTCTATGTAGGGAACATCAACGGGCTGTTGCTTCTGGTATATGCATGAATTGGTACAGTCATTACATATCCTATGTCCGGTTAGTGCGCACATCGGATTATCAGCCACGACAACTGCAAGCGGCGCCAGAATAAGCCCCTGTCCCCTCAGAAGGTTGACTTCGGAGATTTTTACCCTTATTGGACATCCGCCCATGGGGATGCCCAGCTCGGATGTCTTAACGTTTCCTATCCTGTCCACCATACCCTTTGAGCAGCTGTCACGCTGCTGTTTGTGGCACATTATGCAATAGTGCACTTCATTCAATGCACGCTCCGGGGATGGTGGCTTTACAACATTGAAACTCGTTCTCGCTTCGAACGTTTTTGCTATTTTGAGACCAATTCCACATTTGTGTATTGTATTTACCGGGATCAGATCTGCGAAATCTACTTTACTTGGTATTTGGAACAGTAGGGATTCCGCACCCATGTGGACCATATACGATGCATATTGAGCCGCAATTTCCAGCTGGTATGCGTACCTTTCTGGTTCTTCTAGCCAAAGATTAACTTGCTGTGCGAAACTGTATTCCTCGATTGGAACACAAAGAAATTCAGATAGCTTGTTCGCTATGGCTATTATATCTATTCCTTCGGCACTACCGAACTTTTTCAGCGCGTAACGATGCACAAATGTTCTTTTGCATTTATACAGCGCAAGAGACTTTGCGTGCGCCGTCTGGTTTAGTCTTATTTCTTCTTCGATGTTAAACAACTGAGCTACGAATTTTTCCAATATGTAGGACAGCTCAATGATAATTTCCGAGCTTCCTGTACCTTCGCTACGGGCACGTACTAGCTCTTCGAATAGTGTATTGCTGTGTTGCTTGACTGTGCACAGGAACAGCTCATCTAGTCTTTCCAAGCCTGCCTGAGAATATAAATCCTCGCAGTTCACGGTGCCCGCGCGCTCGGAGTCATGCCACTGCGTATGCAAAGTGTGCTTGCCTATTTTGTGCATCGCCTCTCCTGACATCTTGTGCGCCCGTGACGTCGCTGAAAACGCGCTCTTGCGCCGAATTGTACTGTCCCTAATGTTCTTCTGAAGTGGCTAACAAAACCCACAGACCTTCCCAGTAAATCACGCACCCCTACTGTGGTAGCATGTTTTCACGAATCGACCGCGCAGAGTGTATCACATTAAGTTTAGCGTTCCAAGAGATGCGCTGCACCAGTGGCTAAACTGAATTACTGTCCAATATTTTGTGGTCTTGCTGTTTGTAATAGTGCGGATTTTTATGAACTTGTGCTGCGTTGGAGATTGGCACGCCGCGCAATTCTTGTGACGGTGCCACTGCGCGGCGCTTGTGATTCTGGCGGAGACCAGAATAGGCAACTTAACTGGACTAGTGTCTAGCGCCCTTTGCCTGAGATCTGGAAGCTTCGAATTCGCGGATCAGAGACGACACGTGTCCTCCTTGCTTGGTTGGTGCCTGATCCTCCGTGGGTCCAACCTTACCTCCTTCTTTTGCCGCTGGCTGAGCGTACATTCCTCCGCTCCTGGTTGCTGCTTCCCTATTTCTTATCTCAGATATTGTGCTGGGCCCCGCTTCGGATGCTATATCGCCATGCTGCTCCGGTTGCGGTTGTACCTGAAATTTTTGTGCAAACCCCGCATTTAAGGTTGCAGAAATACGTGCGAAAGTTGGGCTACCTCTGAAAGCAGCAGCCCTTCCCGTGGATGCCATTGTCCTTTCAGGGGTTTGCTGCTCACCTGCGGTTGCAGCAGACCTCCGTATTTGTGACGGAGCAGCTCTTCCCTCGACGGATGCCACTGTTTTCTCAGGGGTTCGTTGCCCACTTACGGTTGCAGCAGACCTCCGTATTCGTGACGGAGCAACTCTTCCCTCGGCGAATGCAGCTTGCATTTCTCTACTTATGGCCTCTACATGAGGGAGCGGTGCAGGTACTGCGCTGGACTTTTTAGCTGATGCAGTTGCATGCGATGGTGAGGTATCACTCGCAGCGATTTTTGTTCTGCCACCTGCTGCGCTGCTATGAGCCTGCTCTTTGTGCATCGTTGGGCCACTAGATGCAGCAATTCGGCTCTTCAGCGCGGCAGCGAGGTCTGCTGGTATTTTTTTAGGCAATTCTGCGCTGCCAGAGGTAGAAATAGGGTTGCTGGCTTTTGCAACCGGTTTGCTTGTCTCAGCATGTTTACCTGTAGCTGCGCTGCGATTTGAAAGCACGGCGTTCAACTTGCTGGCAAACTCTTTGCGTGCCTTAGCTTCCTGAGGTTGTTCTAAGTTCTTGCGTACACTACTGATTTCCTGCATAGTGCCCTCGGCTTGAGAGGAGCGCTTGACCTTGCGTGAGCTTGGATCAAATGCGGTGCTGCTTTCAGCGAGCATTGCTTTTCTCTGTGCAACGCTAAGCGGTGCGTTTTTCACGTACTCAGGAGTTCTACTTGCACTGCCAGGTGTGGTAGCTATTTTTTCCCCTACAGATTCGGCAACTTTTCTTGGTTGTGTAGCCAAAGGTTTAGGCGCTACCGTTGGCTTAGGAGCGATAGGTGGCTTCTGAGCGGTCGCAGGTTTAGAAGCGATAGGTGGCTTCTGAGCTCCAATGGCGCGTTCTTCAGCAACTGTTGAAGCAGCACCAGGCGTGTGTTGTGTTTTTGTATAAACGGTGTCTGAAGTACTCGGTATATATCCCGGGCTAAATGGATTGGTGCTTGATAGTTCCGCGCTAAATGGATTGGTGCTTGATAATTCTGAGCTGAATGGATTGGTGCTTGATAATTCCGTGCTAAATGGATTGGTGCTTGATAATCTGGTGTTTGCTGCTAACCGTGCACCTGCATGTTGAGGAGTAGCTACAGGATTTGTATTTACTTCTCTTGCTGGGTGCATTGATCCTGTAACAACAGTTCTCTTAGGAGTCTCCAGTTGGGGAGTAGTGTTTCCAGATGTTAGGCTAGAAGCGTTGTATTCTGATCTAGCCGCGACCATCTCCGTATTGTTTCCACCTTTAGGTGTTATTGGTGCGGTTCTCGGAGCAGCCACGGGGCCCTTGTTTATGAGAAGGGATTCTCCCGTACTACTGTGAGTTGGTTCCAATGCACTAGTCGGCCCTCTCACTACATCATAAATGTTACTTTGGGCTCCTTTTTGTGTATCAGAACTTGTGCCCCGTGGTGGTTTCTGTGGAGCGTTTTGGTAGGTAGATTGTTCGGCAAATTCAGAATTGCTATGGCCTGATGTTGACGCTGAAAATGGTGAGTGTTTTTCTTCGATAACAGCGTAGTCATGCTCGGCTGGAAAATCGCTAACTTGCTCCCCAATCTCTTCATAGTCCGGTACTTGGTTGCCGGAGACATATCCTAGGTTTTCTGCATTTTGCGATATTTGTGACAGCATAGGGTCTGACTCAGGCCTCGGAAGATTTTTTCGACCTTTCTTGATCAAAGCAGAAATTTTACTGCGCAAAATTTTCGCGCCTTTGCGGATAGTAGAGGTTTTGCTAGAATAAATTCTAGGGGGATCTGAATCAACGCTCTCGCTACTAGTGCTTGAATAAGTGCTAGAGGCATCTGAACTAATATTCTCGCTACTAGTGCTTGGAGAAGCGATAGAGGAATCTGAACTAATACTCTCGCTACTAGTGCTTAGAGGGGAGTCTGGGCTCTCGCGTTCTAGAGCACCCCCGGTGTTTAGCTGTCTGTATTCAATGTCTTTTACGGTGCCTGACTTAGCATTTAACATTATGTTATGACGCAACATACTTGCTCTAGGACTTTCACGATATTTTTCTGAAGTTTCATAATTAGGGGCACTAAGATCCCATAAATTGTCGGCTTCTTCGGAAAGCAGTGGCATTTTTTCTATACGTTCCTGTGATATGGGTTGTTTAGTTTTCTTCTTCATAAAGATTACCTTCTGTAAGGGACCCGGAATTTTATTAAGAAATTAATAAAAGTCAATAAATTAATAATTAATATTAATTTCTTTAAACAATTTGCTTACGGCTGTATTACCATTTTGGATTCAGATTTGTTGCGCGCTTTTGTGGTGTTTTTGGAGCGCTAGTAATGTAAAATGCGCATGCCACATGAGGAATGATGTAGTAGACCTTGGGCACGCTAGGCATATGACAGTGAAGAGAGTAGTACTTGCAGCTGGTGGGACAGGGGGGCATATAGTTCCGGCAGCTGCGCTTTACCAAGCCCTAAACCGTGAGAGTTATAAATGCACCTTATTTACTGACCGGAGCTTCTTGCTGTACGAGAAGAGATTTCCTGGCATAGAAAGATATGTTCTCCCCCTCTGCAGGAGGTCGGGCGGAGCTGTTAAGCTCGCAAAGTTCTCCGCGCTTTTCGTATATAGTTGTGTGCTGTCATATGTGAAATTACGTTCACTAAAACCAGATTTGGTCGTTGGCTTCGGTGCCTACATATCCTTTCCTGTGCTACTTGCTGCGCGATTAATGTCTGTGGATGTGATGTTGCACGAACAAAACACCACTTTGGGAAGGGTAAATCGTGTATTTGCGAAGTACGCAAAGGTTGTTGTTCTGGGATTACAGCTCAAACAGGTAACTCACCAACTTGCACGCAAGGCTGTTTACACGGGCATTCCTACCAACATTAGAAGGGTTGTGAAACGCGCTTCCACTGCAGAGATTAATCTAGTGCTGTTGGGGGGTAGTCAAGCCCTTTGCACTTTTGGTAAGGCATTTGCGTTGGCAATTACCGAATTGCCCGCCGGTATTAGGGGTAAAGTGTTTGTGACCCAACAGTGCGGAAAAGGGCAGTTGGATACGATCAAAGAGTTATATACTCGAAATCATATAAAACACCGGGTAGACTACTTTTTTATGGACATGGAAAATGTAATCAATGAGGCTGACCTTATTATCAGCAGAGCCGGCGCAACCACAATTGCGGAAGTCATGGTTGTTGGTAAGCCAGCCATATACATTCCACATATGCGATCTGTGAATAATCATCAGCTACACAATGCGAGGTTGGTTGAGAGCTTAGGTGCCGGCTTGTGCATTGAGGAGAAAGATCTTAACGTAACGGTGGCTAGAGATACACTTTTGTATCTGCTAAACAATCGGGGCAAATTGCGCGAAATGTCGGACAATGCGATAAAACATTCTATGCCCGATGCCAGCTCAAAATTTTGTTCTGTGGTGAATAGATTCTTTAAACGTTGATCGCTGCTTGATGCTTGGTATGTGGTGGGGTAGCCTGCACTTATAGCGGCGAGTACACAGTGGTGTTGTAGTGTGTGAACAAGATGTGGTGGTAGTATGCCTCTTTTTACTTGAGTTGCTGCGCTCTTGGTTCTAGAATGGAACCTGTTTTTGGAAGGTCGACATGGCTGAGAGGGGTAGCGATATAAGGCCTGGCCAGGTTCTCGATCATAATGGCGCTCTTTATCTTGTTGTGAAGACTATGCACACCCAGCCCGGCAAGGGTGGGGCCTATATACAAGCCGAGCTCAAGAACATTAAGACTGGTGCGAAGTATCAGGAAAGGTTTCGCTCCGATGGTTACGTAAAACGCGCCATAGTTGAAGAGGTAGCGCATCAGTACATCTTTAGTGACGGTGCATCGCTCACTCTCATGAATACCGCGACCTATGAGCAGGTTTCTATAAGTGCTGATCTCCTTGGCGAGAAGGGTATATATCTTCAGGAAGGCATGGTTCTTACTCTGTCGTTCTACCAGGGGCAAGTTGTAGCTGCTAGGGTTCCCGACTACGTGGTTCTAGAAGTAATGGAGACTGAGTCTGTAATAAAAGGGCAGACTGCGTCTTCTTCCTATAAGTCTGCCACACTGGAAAATGGCAAGAGAATTAGTGTTCCGCCTTTCATTAAGGTCGGTGAGAAGATAGTCGTATATACTGTGGATGACACATACTACGAGAGGGCAAAAGACTAAGTATGTCTGCGCTTTTTTCTCCAGTAGTTGGTGTTATGCTCAGAGCTGTGCGCAAATCCTCCAGGGGGCTGGCCCGGGACTTTAATGAGATCAGGTGTTTGCAATCTTCCCACGCTGCTGCAAGAGAGTTTACCAAATCTGCTTACTCAAGATCTGGTATGATCATAGGTGAAGAGCTTAAGGCCTACAAGCAGGAATATGGGATATTCCTTGATGGTAGCTCCAGCGAAGCACAAGAGTTGGGGAATATGTTCTGGTTTGTGAGCCCGATAGACAGCAGGACGAATTTTATCAATGGGTTACCATATTTCGCGACTGCAGTTGCGCTTGTGAAGGACGGAGATGTAATAGCAGCAGTGGTTGATGCTCCAGTGCTGAGGGAAACGTTTTACGTGGATAAAGGCTTGGGTGCTTTTGTGGAGAATAATCAATCTCGATATGTTAAAATGCGTGTTTCCAGGAAAGAGGGCGTCGGTACCGCATTGGTAGATTTTACTGCTGGGTGTTCTAATGTCCTGCCTGTAGCTCAGGGGTTTGTGTCTAAGCATGCTATACTGCGCTCCATGGGGTCTGTTATTCTTGGGTTTGTGTACGCATCTTCCGCATATTATGACGTAGTGGTCTACTCTGGTGTTGGTGAGTACAAGGCTCGTATGGGCAGGCTCTTTATTGAGGGGAGTCAGGGTGGTATGATCAGCAAGGGCGGAATGCTGGTTGCTGGCAACCCATTTCTGTGTGATTTTGTCGAGCGGAATTTCTTGCAGTGAGAAAAGAATATATTGTTGAAGAAGCGTGCCCTGGAGTGCGGGTGGACAGGTATTTGCGTAACCTGTTGCCCGGTGTTCCCCAGTCTTTCATAGAGAAATCGCTGCGCAAAGGAGAAATATTACTTAACAACACTAAGACAAAATCGTCTACTAGGGTGAGTGATGGTGATGTCTTAAGTATAAAAGGCACTCACCGCATCGAGCAGCGCGGGAAGGAAATTCACGAATTTCGGCATACGTCGCTTTTGCGCCTGATAAGCAGTAGCATAGTGTATGAAGATGAAGACATAATAGCGGTCAACAAGCCTGCTGGTGTCAGCGTTCAAGGTGGTAGCAATGTTAAGACTAGCATTGCTGACTTGCTGGATAAAATAAGGCCCGGTGAATGCTGCAGGATAGTTCATAGATTGGACAAAGATACGAGCGGTGTGCTCGTGCTCGCAAGAAACTTGAGTGTTGCTAGGCGCTTAGCTAGTGAGTTTCGGGACAGAAGGGTCCATAAGGAGTACACGGCGATTACCCTAGGAATACCAAGCCCAACTACTGGGGAGGTGAATACGCCGATACTATACAAGGCCGAAATTGGGGGTGGGGTGGTTAGCAAGGAGGCAAGAACCATATTCTCGGTGGTGAAGACTTTAGGGAACTTTGCAGTAGTGTTACTACATCCTGTAACTGGAAGAAAGCATCAATTACGAATTCATATGTCGCAGATGGGGTGCCCTATCGTTGGGGATAGGAAGTACTGTAAATGTGATCCTACAGGACAGCAAGCACTACATCTTCATGCTTCTCTACTGATCTTGGAGCCAATGGGGCGCAAGCTGAGTATATCTGCTCCTATTCCCAATTACATGGAAGAGACAATAAACGCGCTTTCTACCGCTTGCCAAGTTCGCGATGGCTCTTGCTAGCTGCCACTTCATCAACAGGAGTGTGGCTGCAAGTGGGGGCGCTATGCTGTGGCGCGATCACAATTTGCATGAAATGCAGGGGCAGGGAGCTACATTGCTAGTAGTAAACAGTATTTCTGGTTTCCTTGGCGGAATACAGGCACCTATCTGCCCTATTTAAAAAGTCTTTTGCCTCTTCAGTGGGATTGAACTCTGCAACGCCTATACTGATGGTTTTGTCAATTGCACCCGCACTTGTATCAAAGGGCGCCTCGGCTATTTTTGTCCTGAGACGATTGGCCACTCCCACTGCGTTGTCTATGTCTGTTTCGGGTAAAATTACTACAAACTCTTCACCTCCGAATCTTGCGAGCAAATCAGATATTCTAATATTGTCAAAAATTCGTTTTTTGAGTTGCTGCAGTAGCTCGTCCCCTACTGTGTGGCCAAGAGTGTCGTTTACACGCTTGAAATGGTCTACATCCATTATCATTACGGATAGGTTTTTATCCTTGTTTCGCGCTTCATTCACAATATTCTGAAAGTGCATGTCAAAGTATCTCCTGTTGTAGCACCCTGTAAGCGGGTCCGTGATGGACATTGCTGCATTATCTTCCAGATGCATTCGAAGCGCATCCTGGTACCTTTTTCTTTTAACCTGCACGGTTGCTCTTGCCAGAAGCTCGTTGCTATCTATGGGAGCCATGATGTAGTCGCTAATACCAATCTCAAAGGCCCTACTCAATATTCCAGCATCATCGCTTTCGTCCAATAGCACCAGGATTGGGGTATAACGTGTGTTGTTATTGCTCCTAAAGTTTGAGCAGAGCCTTAATCCATCGCCGTCGAAGTTTAGATCTACTATGAAAAGATCATAGCTTTCTGCGTTCTGGAGATTGACGCTCTGCGACGGATTGTCCAAAACTGCTGTTTCCTGAAAAGACTCTTGTAGTACATTGTTGATGTGTTCTGAGCGCGTCTTATCCCCGTCTATAATCATGACCTTAGCGTTGGAGATCTGGTTTGCATAATGCATGATATCCCCATCTACTGAGCTTATCTCAGTATTGGTTTTGCCTCTGAGTCTCAACTCATCGACAAGAATTTTAAATCTGGTAAGTGACCTGATTCTTGAGAAGAGCGCCACATCATTGATTGGCTTAGTGAGGAAATCGTCGGCTCCAGCGCTAATTCCCTGTACGCGATTGTCAGTAGTGTTGTCCAGCGCCGTGATCATCACAACTGGTATATAGGTGGTTGCAGGGTCTGCCCTGAGTCTTCTGCAAGTTTCGTATCCATCCATGCCCGGCATCATTACATCTAGCAGTATCATGTCCGGATGTTTTTCTCTTGCCGCTTCTATAGCCTCTTCTCCGCTCATTGCGGTGAGTACATTGTAATACTCTTTTGTGAGCTTTGCCTGCAGTAGCTTAACGTTGGCTACGAGGTCATCTACCACCAATATTTTAGCTGTCATTGTCTTCTGCCACACTAAGTTGATTGCATATTTTGGGTTGCGTACGTCGACCTGGTTTTGTCACTACTGACAAACGCACGCTATGCAGCGAAGCATAGGTACCGTGGCCCAAACGTTGTAATCCTGTACCCGATGTCTAGATAATACCACCCAGAAGCGCACGTTTCAACTGCCTCACTACGCGCAGCTAGCAGGATGCCTCGCCACTCGAGTCAATCTTCTGATTGATGCTTCCTCTCGTCTGGGACAGGTGCATAATTTTCGTCGACGGACTCCTGAATCTCAGATGTACTGCGGCCCACCATGTCGCGAATTTCGTACGCTTCGTGTAGAGCCCCGTCGTTGCCCATGATATACCTTTTCTTGCCTGCATGTGTCTTGTTGCCGTCTTTACTTTCGTTGCACATTGCACGCACGGCACTCAGCACTTCCTCCTTAATCTCTGAAAACTTCCTATAGTACGTTCCTGCGGTTCTCAGCAATCCCGGAATTTTTTTAGGGTCTGTAGCCAGGCATCCTACCACCAGGATCAACACCATTTCGGAAAAACCTACATTAAGCATGATAGTCCTTTCCCACAGTGAAGACACTGAGAGACCTTATCACTAGTACCAATTTGCTCAGGTCGAGCTGAGTCGAATTTATATCTTCCAAAAACCTGTAATACCCATCTAATTGATTTTTGTACTGAGTACACCAGGAGTCTACGTGCTCCTTTGCTACGGTGTCCATGCATTTTTGTGTGCCCGCTTTTTCCTCGGGGGACACATGCCTTACTATATTACCCGTGATTATGGACTGATAATCGCTTAGATCGTCAAGCAGGTTTCTGATGGCTATACGCTGCCAGTACGGAGAAACCGCATCCATCTGCATAGCTAATTCTCTGATCCGACTAAAGCTCAGGACGGAACGCAGCCTGAAATACACCTTGCCAACTGCGACTATGTCAACTCCAGTGCTCTCCGCCAGATATATTATATCCATAGCGAAAACCAGGAACTGTAGCCCTTTGATTCTTTGCGCTATTTCGGGGCTCAAGCTTTGCCATGGGAAGTTTTCCCGTACTGCGTTGTAGGATTCCAAGAACTCACCGCACAGAATGTTCTCCATGTTCTGTTCAATAAGCAAAGTTTGCGCTGAGAGGCTCCCCAGCCTTTTCTCTATATCGACAAACTTGTGCATGTGTCGGAACAGCCAAAAAGTTGCCTGCCCGACAAATTTTTGAACCTCTCTGACAATCTTAACATAATCGCTTGCATCTATGGTGCCGTCTACCCTGTCAAGCTCGCTCCATATGTCCTGCAGGTTGTATATCATTGATATTATTACATACACCCTGGCGATTGTGTCTATAGTGATGCCCATACTCTCGATGTGGCTAACAAAGACGCAACCCATCCTGTTTACTATGTCGTTTGAGATACAGGTGGCCAGTATCTCATGCTTCAACTTGTGCTGCTTTATGTACTTCCCAAACTTGTTCCTTATGCACTCTGGAAAATATGAAAGCAGATACTGAGACTCGTAAATGTCCGCTAGACCGTGCTTAAGAAGGTTAGATTTTATAATCTCACCCTTTATAAATGTTCGCACATATGCTATGAGCACAGCTATTTGTGGTGCATCAAGCCCCCGAGATTCAGAGACCATTTTCAAGACCTCTTCGTCACTGGGTAGGAACTCTATACTTCGATCCAGAACCTTTATCTTTTCGAGGTACTGCATTATCCTATGATGCTGCTCTATCCGCTTTTGTGCTTGCATGCATTCTAGCATTAGTGTCCTGGTTTCCAGCTTATTATGGTGCTCCATTAGAATATTGGGGATGTCATTGAGCATGCCGTACAGTATTTTGTTGCGCTCTTCTAGTGATATGAACTTGTCCTTGACAGCCATTTCCAGGCAGATTTTTAAGTTTACTTCGAAATCCGAGCAGATAACCCCACCAGCGTTATCCACGAAGTCTGTATTGATTCTCCCCCCATTGTTGGCATACTCCACTCTACCCAGCTGTGTGCACCCGAGGTTACCTCCTTCTATTACCATCGCAGCACGTACGTCTTTGCCATCAATTCTAAGCCTATCATTGGCCTTATCACCAACAGTGATGTGGGTTTCCTTTGATGACTTAACATATGTTCCGATCCCCCCGTTCCAAATCATATCCACAGGTGCCTTCAGCATAGATCTGATCAGGGCAGTAGGGGAAATGCTTTCGTCATCGGTGACTATCCGAAAGCACTTTTTCATTTCTGGAGTCAGATTGATGGCTTTTGAATTGCGGCAGAACACACCTCCGCCCTCAGATATGAGCTCTGGCTTGTAATCTTTCCAAGACGATCCGGGAGTCTCAAACAACCGCTTGCGCTCCACAAAACTTGTGGCCGGATCAGGAGATGGGTCAACAAATATGTGTATGTGGTTGAAGGCCCCGAGCAGGCGTATCTTGTCGGATAATAACATTCCATTTCCAAACACGTCACCCGACATGTCTCCAATGCCAATTGCTGTAAAGGTATCTTTCTGTATGTCTTTTCCCATGACCCAGAAATGTCTTTGAGCAGCGACCCACGCTCCCTTCGCTGTGATGCCTATTTTTTTGTGATCGAATCCAACAGATCCTCCAGATGCAAACGCATCCCCGAGCCAGAAACTATACTCAGCAGATACCTTATTCGCATGGTCGGAAAAAGACGCAGTGCCCTTATCGGCTGCGACTACCAAATATGGATCGTCGTCATCGTATCTAATTACGCGGTCGGGAGTGATGCACTTTCCATCTACTATGTTGTCAGTGATATCCAATATACCACGCAGGAAGTTTTTGTAACACTCAACCGCACACTCAACGGATCCCAGCTTCCTCGAATTGCCTTTCAAGACAAAGCCGCCCTTTGAGCCGACTGGGACTATCACAGAGTTTTTTGTCATTTGTGCTTTCATCAATCCCAGAACTTCTGTGCGAAAGTCCTCTGTCCTGTCAGACCACCGTATGCCGCCTCTTGCCACCTTGCCACCACGCAGGTGTATTCCCTCAAGTGTGTTGGAGTAAACGTATATCTCCCTGAAGGGGTAGGGTTTAGGGATATCGGGAACCGCGCTGGAATCTAGCTTTATGGAGAGGTAACTTCTAGCGTCTTGGTAATAGTTCGTCCGTAGCACCGCGGATATAAGGTTGTATATACATTTTAGAATATAGTCGTGTACTATATCTGAGACCTGCGTAAACAGCTCATCGATTGACTTGCGCACGCTTGCCACTTTGGCTGCTCTGTTGCCCTTTATGTCTGGGTCAAACCTAGCCTCAAATAGCCTTACAAACAGGTGCACCATGTTGGAGTTCTTCCTGACGACCTTTTGAATATACGCTTGGCTGTAGTTGAATGAGATTTGCTTCAGGTACCTGCTCAGCGTTCTCACGAGCAAGACCTCTTTCCACTTCAAATTTGCTAGGATCGCCAAACTGTTGAAGTAATCGTTCTCAATTTCTCCGGAGAATACCTTTTTCAGTGTAGTCTCAAATCGGCCCTTTATGTCGCGATGGTCAAAGGATTTGCTCGTATTGGCAAGCACGAAGTGATGCAAACGTACGCACTTGTCCCGCACTGTAATGTCATAGCTGTAGTGCTGCGACATTTTTGCTCCCATTTTTTTCACCACATCGAGAACCTTTGATAGGTTGAGATCCCCCTCTAGTGGTACGTATATCTTGAGCTGATAGTGGCTACAGCTCTCCAGTAGATAAAGATCTGCTTCGCTTTCACCTGTGGAACTCTCCAGCACTTTGTGTATTTTCAAAATGTCGTGGCGCGCATTCTCCGGAGTAAAATACTCCTGGTAACTGGCGGGAAAGGCGTTTACGTATGCTGAGAAGTCACCTTCCAGTTTCTGGGAAACCACTTGCTGCAACCTGTCTTCCCACCGCTTTGTTGATTCCACCACTATCCTTTCGACTTCTTGCGCCGATATGGTATAGGAAGCTTCGTTGTCAGTCTTTACTGTGAATTGCAGCCTCACCAGGTCAGACTCGTCATACATGTTGTAGTACTGGCCGACTACTTTGCCATCAAAGACTTTCTCCAGTACTGAAGCTATCCGGTTGGCCAACTCTGTGCTGGCTAGATTTTTTGGTATGAATATGATGCAGCCGATGAAGTTGTTTACTACATCTTTCAGAATAAACAACTTCACTTTCTGGTTGCTCGACAGGAAAAGTATCCCCATTGAAATTTGGAATAGATCCTCCTCGGAAAAGCGGAAAAGCTCCTCTCTAGAGAATTTCTGCATGATAGCCATCAACGCTTTGCTGTTATGCCCATTTTTGAGGAACCCAGATCTCTTCTCGACAAGCTCTACCTTTTTCCTGATCACTGGTATGTGGCACGCGCTTTGGAATTCTATCGATGAGGTGAAAAATCCGTAGAAACACCCTTCCCGTTTTGTGCTTCCTGCTCTGTCCAGTATGCGGAGGCCTATGCAGACCATATATCCGTGCCTATGGACGTGGGAAATGCAATTTGATTGCACGACGTACAAAGGCTCTCCGCCCTGTATCGGGCTTTTCTCGGGCTCCTGGGGGGCTTCCCCTATTCTTTGTAATCCCAGGCTGCGCTCCGGTTTCAGCAATAAACTTCCGGACTTTGACGCTTCATATTCGCTGTACCCTAGAAATACAAAGTTGTCCTCGCGCAACCACCTCAGAAAATCGCAAACCTCCCCGTGTGACACATCTTCCTTCATGTGAGATATTAGCTCGTCCACTTGATCAAGCATAGGATGCCAATCTCCCACACAATGGGTAACTGAGCGCAGAGCCCTTTCGACTTCTACTTTTATCTCATGTTGCAACTCCGTGCTTGTAGACTCCACCACAAAGTATGCTACAGATTCGCGCGTATACCCTTCTGTGCAGGGTTTAGTGGATGACGCATCAACTTCCACAATTTTGCCATTCTCCCTCTTGAGGAGTAAAACAGCGTTTGTGTAATGATATATGGGCAGCCCATGCTTCTTCAGCGCTATTATCACCGAGTCTATTATGAACGGCATGTTGTCGTGGGCGGTTTCTACAACGGTGAGGGACTCTCCGGGAAAACCCGGGCGATCCGCCAAAAATACGCGCACCATGCTCTCCTGGGGTTTTCGGCCACCTATGAAATTGTATAAATCCTCTGCGACATCCAACAGAAACTCGCTGGTAAGCCTGACGTCTGTGCTGTAGGAAAAACTGTAGAACTGCTCTATGAAGCTTTTTAGTACACTATAGCTGCTGGCTGACGATGGAAACTTCTGCTTCAGAGCGTTGAGTACGGGGGCAACCACATGTTCATCGAAACTGTAAGCACTATCTTGTGGGATGCGCATTTACTTTACATGTCTTAAGGAACAAAAACCAACAGGGAGCAATACAACCTACCACAGGCCCCAGGGTAGCATATCCCATACCGATTAAAACACAATTAATTCACCGAACTCTTGTATGTAGATCCCCCGATTGTATGGTAACCATATAACCGGCTGTCGTACACAGCAATATTAAATTTTTTTTGAAAATTTATTGTACGCACTCTATTTCGCGCCCGTGGAACCGAGTCTGGATTTATGTGCCTGTATCACAATACGTTTGTGAATGCATATCATGTACACTTGCGCGTTTGTGATGCGCGGATGATTGAGGCTCCTGCGTATATTGGCTGTGATCGCAGCTAAATTTTTGTTGAGCAGGGACGTGGCAGATTACGATACCAACCAATGTGGGGTAGAGCTCGGTAATTAGTGATCTTAACCAACTTTGCTTGCCTGCATCTAGCAACCGCACCCGTGCGGGGCGCAGGATTATAGGCGTAACTGCAAGGTGTGATTTATGAGGATGGCCCGCTCGATTGTCCTCGCCTAGCCCCGACATTTTTCTGTACACGATTTTGCTATTGTGATATCCAGCTCTGCTGGTACGTTGTTTGTTGTGAGTTGTGTTATGGTTGCATACAAGGGTGGGAAAGCTGTCTCTGACTTGCTGGCAGAGGTGGGAACGCAGGGGGACGCTGATAGGGTCACGCTGTATGAGCTCAAGGCGATCTTGCGCGACAGGGGGTTCGGTGTACTGATGCTTATTGTTGCGCTTCCCCTTTCCATACCAATTCCTGTACCGCCTGGTTATACGACTGTACTGTCTTTGCCACTCTTGTTGTTTTCTGCTCAGATGCTCATGGGTTTTTCCGCGCCCTGGCTACCTGCCTTTTTGGAGAAGCGGTCCTTCAAACGCGAGTTCTTGGCGACTGTGATTGAGAAGACGTCGCCAGTTTTGAAGAGAATGGAAAGGTGGAGTAAGCCTAGGGTGCTAGTGGTGTTTAGCGGCATAGGAGACAGGATGGTGGCTTTGATGTGCCTTTTGTGTGCTATTTCCATCGCGATCCCTCTTCCCTTGACCAACTTCATTCCCGCTTGGGGTATATCGGCCATGGCGCTCGGTGTACTGAACAGGGATGGTATACTGGTTGTGCTTGGAGCGTTGGTGGGGCTTTTCGGGCTTGCAGTTACTTCAGTTGTGCTGGTTGCGGGGCCCAAATTGGTTATTGAGATGTTTTCCTTCCTGTCGGGGCTGTGGTGAGATGAGGATTTATGACACCCTCCACGCAAACAAGAGGGTTTTTTCGCCTCTTGATTGTGGGCGTGTGGGTGTCTACGTTTGTGGTCCCACGGTTTATGATTTGGCGCATATAGGGAATGCGCGCTCTGTTGTTGTATACGATGTTCTGTTCAGGTTGCTGAGGGCGCTGTATCCGGAGGTTGTATACGTTAGGAATATAACTGATGTAGACGACAAGATTATAAATGCCGCAGATGCGGAAGGTAAAAGCATAGCGGAGCTGACCGCGCACTATACTAAACTATTTCACGAAGATGTTGCAGAGCTCAATTGTCTTGCACCGACCCATGAGCCTAGGGCTACGGAAGAAATCGAGGTTATGCTTAACTTAATTAATGAATTAATCGCGTCAGGCCACGCTTACGTAAAAGGCGGTACCGTGTATTTCAGTGTGGAGTCCTATGAGCCCTACGGGAGGCTGTCCGGAAGGAGGCTAGGGGATATGATATCTGGTAGCAGAGTGGAGGTTGATGCCGACAAGCGTCACCCCGGGGATTTTGTGCTTTGGAAACCTGCAACTGAGCTCGACCTAAGGCTTGGGGCATGTTGGCCTAGTTTATGGGGCATGGGGCGGCCTGGGTGGCACATAGAATGCTCTGCCATGAGCTATCGCTACCTGGGTAAAGACTTTGACATCCATGGGGGTGGAGCGGACTTGATGTTTCCGCATCACGAAAATGAGCTGTCGCAGAGTTGCTGTGCATTTCCTGGCAGCGAGTATGCCAGATACTGGGTGCACAACGGATTTCTAACAGTAAACAACGGTGAAAAGATGAGCAAGTCTCTTGGTAACGTGATAACTGTTAGGGGATTGCTTAGTGGGGGAGTGGATGGGGAGGTGATCAGGTACGTCTTCCTTAGTACGCATTACCGCAAGCCCCTTAATTGGGGAGATAAAGCCGTGCTTGATGCCAGGGAGGCACTGAACAGGATGTACCGTTCCTGCGGGGAGTTTTCTGCTGAGTCACTGAATACAAATTTAGAGGATGTGGATGTTCATGATGCGGTAATGGAATCACTGAAGGATGATATGAACACGCCAGGGGCAATCGCGGCTCTTCATGAGCTTGTAAAGGAAATTAACAAAGCCGACAGTAGTAAGCAGAAGTTGCGACTTGCCAGAGTGTTGAACAAGAGCGCAATACTTATGGGTGTGTTTCGCAATTTTCCAGAGAGGCGATTACATGGCGCACAACGCACAATCGATGAGAGCGAGATTATTAAGCTAATAGAAGAGAGGGGTGCAGCTAAGAAGTGCGGAGATTTCGAATTGGCAGATAAAATAAGACAGCGTCTGTCTGACCTGGGGATAGGGATCTCTGACGAAAAAGATGGCTCAACACATTGGTACAGAAAAGGCTAGTGCGCCCCAAACATAGACATACTACTACGGATAAACCACCGCTTCCGCACTTACAAGTTGGGGTGTAGTGCTCGGGTACCTAAATCTTACGGTGCTTAAATTGTTGTAGCACATTGGTTGCCCTCTAGTAGGCAATATTGATAAGAACGGCCAATGCTCTGTGTTCCGAAAAAGCAGCGGTAATGATTGACAATTTCTGAGTTATTTGTAAGTTTGGGCTATGGGCATTTTCTGGGGTAGCGCGTACATGTCTTTGTTGGATGCCAGGCCGGTTTACAAACCCTTCTATTACCCGTGGGCGTATGATGCTTGGTTGTGCCAGCAGAGAATACACTGGATACCTGAGGAGGTTCCTCTCGCAGACGATGTTCAGGATTGGAAGACCAAACTGTCCGAGAAGGAGAAGAACCTCCTGGTGCAGATTTTCCGCTTCTTCACCCAGGCGGATATAGAAGTCAACAACTGCTACATGAAGCACTACTCGAACATCTTTAAACCCACAGAGATTTGCATGATGCTTTCTGCCTTCTCTAACATGGAGACTGTGCACATTGCGGCGTATTCTTACCTTTTAGACACTATCGGGATGCCTGAAGTTGAGTATCAGGCGTTCCTGAAGTTCGAGGTAATGAAGAAAAAGTATGACTATATGCAGAGGTTCGAAGAATCTAGAAAGGGTGATAAGAGACATGTAGCAAAGACTCTGGCTGTGTTTGGTGCTTTTACTGAGGGCCTGCAGCTTTTTGCATCGTTCGCGATTCTGCTTAACTTTCAGCGTTTTGGCAAAATGAAAGGGATGGGGCAGATCATAGCCTGGTCGGCTAGAGATGAGACTTTGCACACTGAGTCTATAATACGGTTGTTCAACACCTTTATCCACGAGAATCTCGAGATATGGGATGAGGATTTGCGCAATGAGTTGTATGGCGCCTGTAAGGTTATAGTCTCGCTAGAGGATGAGTTCATAGATCTTGCGTTTGCTCTTGGGGATGTAGAAGGGCTTTCGGCGTCTGAGGTTAAGCGGTACATACGCTACATAGCAAACAGGAGGCTAAGACAACTGGATCTGGAGCCCATGTATAGCGATAATGTCAATCCCCTGCCATGGCTGGATGAGATTCTTAATGGGGTTGAGCACACTAATTTCTTTGAGAATCGGGTCACAGAGTATTCACGTGCCGCGACGGAGGGAACGTGGGATGAGGCGTTTGAAGATGGGTAGAGCCTTACTAACATGGATGTGTTGGTTTCTCCTTACGGCTACCTCGGTGTTCTTTCAGGGGTCAGTTGCTCTCGGTGATGACGCAAGCGAGGACGTTGGCGG
The DNA here is from genome assembly GCF_025628805.1 of Anaplasma capra. Lineage (GTDB taxonomy): Bacteria > Pseudomonadota > Alphaproteobacteria > Rickettsiales > Anaplasmataceae > Anaplasma > Anaplasma capra. Next base: position 23,160 of record NZ_JAOTBG010000002.1, on the reverse strand, counting down.
GCTGCCCAAGGCGTTTATCGCTGGGGAGTTAAGAGAGAACGTTAAAATGGCGAATAAGCCCTTTTTCGATTTGAGTGGTAAGGAGTTTTCCGCGAAAGACTTTGAAGGGCGGGTGTTGGTTGTGGCGTTTTGGGCTCCGTGGAGTCTTGAGTCTGTGGCGCTGCTTAGGGAGCTGCAGGCCATTTGGGATCATTTGAATCAAAAAGAAATAAAGGATAAGATCACCTTTTTACCGATCTCCTATGGCGACCGGCATGCAGTACGGTCTTTTTGTAAAGAGTACGGGATCAGCATGACCGTGTACCTTGATGAGGGTAGGGCTCTTTTTGATTACTTCAATGTGAGGGCCATACCGCTTACTCTTATTGTCGACAGAGGCGGTCTTGTGCTTTACCGTATAGATGGCAATGTGAAGTGGGACGGCGTTGACGTCATAGGAAAGTTGCTGTCTATAGCTTCACAGTAAAGTGTTGCCCCAGCGGGGGCCGGCCTTGCTCACGAACTGGAGTTCTCTGCGCTAGTGTTTAGTCTATTGCTGCACGTCGGCGGTATTGCAATCCTTCTTGTTTGAGGATGCCACACTTAGAGCGTATGCGCACAGGTCTGCAAAGCATATGCCGTTCTTCTTGGCCAATTTGTGTAGTTTTTCCAGGCTGTTTTTAACTTTTTCGGGTACGGACCCGCCGCGCTCTTTCGACAGCCAGGTATTTTGATGTTGTACTGGATGCGCGTCTGGTCTTGGTTCGCCAATGTATATAGCAAATGGCGCAATCTTACCACCAAACTCGCATGGGACGATGAACTTCTTAATGTTAGTCATAACTTCAACTACTATAGTAACTGCAAACTGCGCCCTTCTGGACATTCTACAGATCTTAACGTTCCGTGTGTACAACAAAATTTGTTGGAACGATAGCAGGAGTAAAGACCGTGTGAGACTAGGCGCGCTGTTGCCTTGTACGACAAAACCTCGTAAACTGAGGCTGCACATGGGCCTTACCACCATGGTAACTTACCCGGGTAATATATGCGTTAACGTATGGGTTTTTCCTTTAAGAAGTTAATTTTTTCCAGTTCAGCTTGCGTCACGATAGACAAGTTTATGGAACTTGCTCTCTATCACGATGAGCATGGATACTATATGACTAAAATCCCTTTTGGTAGGGAAGGGGATTTCATAACATCTGCGGAAATCAGCCAGCTTTTTGGAGAGGTAATAGCTATTTGGCTTTTGCACTACCTAGAAGGTGCGGGAATCTCAGGAAAGTTTTCCCTTTTGGAGCTCGGTCCGGGTAGAGGAACGCTAATGAACGACATTCTGAGGGTGCTGAGACAATTTTCTAGGTACGATGATCTACTTGAAGTTCATTTGCTTGAAATCAGTTCATTATTGCGTAAAGTGCAGCGCGAAACGTTGAAGGGTGAGTTGGTTTGCAGAGAGATCTTTTGGCACTACAGGCTTGAAGAATTACCTGAAATGCCCACGATTGTGATAGCGAATGAGTTTTTCGATGCGTTGCCTGTGAAGCAGTTTATACGTGCCGATGACGGAACTTGGAAAGAGAACTGTATATGTTGTGATCAGCAAGGGAATCTGGGAATTGTGGCCATGGAAACCACGTGGGATTTTGACGAATATGCTGATGCACCTACAGGAGGGATAATTGAGCACTGCGATGCCGCCAAAAGTGTTTTGAGGTATCTTGAAGGGCTAATTGTGCGCAACGGGGGGGCGGGTATCGTGCTAGATTACGGGTACTTAGACCCGCCATATAAGAGCACCATACAGTCGGTTATGCAACATCGCTACTGCAATTTTCTCAACAATATCGGAAAGTGCGATATTACTGCGCATGTCAACTTCAGTTTTCTGCGGAGAAGTTTGCGATGTGTCACTAGTAGCGTTATGACACAAAGGGAGTTTTTATACCAATTTGGGATTCGGGAAAGGTTGGAGTGTTTGATGCGCAACGCTACGGAGCGACAAGCGCAGGAGCTTAAAAATGCGTTTTTGCGCCTCACGGAGAATATGGGTACTCTGTTCAAAGTATTGTTGCTCAACTGCGCGTGATACCTGTGCCGTTCGGCGTCCGTATTACACAGACTTACTAATGTGAACCATTTGCAGTATTGGGGTACCGACACATATCAGTGTGACAACGTGTGGTTCTGGCGATATAATTTTGCGGTGAGGCCTGGGATATAACGTTGATGAGTAGTAGCCACTCGGAGAGCGATCACGTAACTCTGATCAGAGAGAAAGTTGGGCTGCTTGACGTGGTATCTAAAAAGATTAAGCTCATCAAGAGGGGCGTGAACCACTATGTTGGCTTATGCCCATTTCACTCAGAAAAGACGCCATCATTTCACATAAATTGTGACAACGGTCTGTTCTACTGTTTCGGATGCGGAGTTCACGGTGATGTAATACAGTTCGTGTCCGACATTGACGGATTGGGCTTTAAAGAAGCTATTGAACACCTAGCGCAGACGTACGGTGTTAATCTACCGGCGAAAAGCAGAAATAGGGAGGTGGATTTCCTGTATGAGTTAATGAACCATGTGGCTCGCTGGTTTGGTGAGCAGTTATCGAAGTCGCAGGTTGCGCTTTCGTACTTAAAGATGCGGGGTATAGACGAAAGGACTGCGCGTAAATTCAGGTTGGGGTACGTTCCCGCATCTGGCATCAAGATGTGCTTTGCGTCATCCCAAATAAGTGCGGAGAAGCTGCGCGACGCGGGTTTGCTGACTAAAAATTTTCAAGATTGTTTGTACAACAGATTGGTGTTTCCCATATGCAGTGCTACGGGTAGGGTTATAGCCTTTGGTGGGAGATCTGTAAGTGATGGGCATACTCCCAAATACTTAAACTCAGCGGAAAATATACTGTTTAAGAAAAGGGAGAGTCTTTACGGACTGCACCTGGCATTGGCCCACGCAAAAAAGCTAGGAAAGATTATCGCGGTAGAGGGTTACATGGATGTTCTTATGCTCAGTCAGCTGGGGATAAACAATGTTGTAGGGCTTCTAGGCACCGCGATGACTGAAGCGCATCTTAGGTACATGTGGGACATCGTACCTGAAATAATAGTTTGGATGGATGGTGACAGCGCGGGAGTTAATGCGTCTATTAAGATAGCGGGTCTTGCTCTCTCTGTTATGAAACCTGGCCAGAGCATACGCTTTGTCGTTGCTCCGCATGGGAAGGACCCCTATGATGTTTGTGTCGCCCTGGGGGCAGATCTTGTTAAGGATCTTATTGTGCAAGCCAAGCCTCTTTCGGAATTTGTGTGGAACTACGAGCTAACGCGAGTGGATGTGTCTTCTTCAGGTCAAATGGTGCCTGAACAATACGTGATGCTCGAAAGCAAGATGCAGGAATACACGTCCAAGATTCGGGATGCAAGCATTGCAAGACATTACAGGAATTTTTTTTATCAGCAGGTTAGGGCTTTACAGCGAGAGAAATACAACAAAAATAGCAAGTTTAACAACGATGCACGTGCTATAGAGCAGGAATTAAGGTCCAGCAGGATGGGTGGTATTTCCCTGCAGTCATATGTGGAGGAAAGTTACCAGATGCGGGTGATATGTGCAGTTATTGGGTGTCCGAAGCTACTATATGATACCGCGATTTTTGAGCAATTTGCCAGTCTTGACCTTGTTGGAGACATGAAGCTGCTACAGCAGCACATAGTAGATATAATAGAAACGCATAGTGTTGAGCTTTCCAAAGAGGACCTGATTGGAGAGCTGTGTTCTAGAGGCAACAATTTTGAGTCGCTGTTGCGTTCAATGCAACATAATATGTCGGCTATGGGATGCGAGTTTGCGGCAGTTGGCGAGGAGGTGGAGACGCGCGCAAGAAAGGAGTGGGAAAAGCTGATGCTATCAAAACAGCTGGAAGAAATCCGTGGTCAAATAGTGAAACTCAGGTTGGAAGGCAGATATGATATCGCACTGAATCTTTCTGAGCATGCAAAGGAGATAGATGACAAACTTAGGGGTCTTTGGCAGTGCTAAAGGGGTAGGGATTGCTCGCTTGTTCAAATACAAGCTTCGCCGCTCTATTTAGGGTAAAAGAAGCCACGTAGCTTCCTAGCCCTACTGGGGTGCCTGAGCTTTCTTAAAGCCTTTGCCTCAATCTGCCTGATGCGCTCCCTGGTTACGTTGAAAAGTTTGCCAACCTCTTCTAGGGTATGGTCTTTACCGCCCTTCCAATTTTATGGGCTAAAAGAAGCCACGTAGCTTCCTAGCCCTACTGGGGTGCCTGAGCTTTCTTAAAG
>NZ_JAOTBG010000002.1:0-18774 GCF_025628805.1 Anaplasma capra | reverse complement strand
TGGTTACGTTGAAAAGTTTGCCAACCTCTTCTAGGGTATGGTCTTTACCGCCCTTGCCAATGCCGAATCGCATACGGAGAATCCTCTCTTCTTTGGGAGTCAAGGTTGACAAAACCTTCGTGGTTATCTCCCGCAAGTCTGCTAACACCGCGGCGTTCTCCGGTTTTACGGCACGTTTGTCTTCTATGCAATCCCCGAAGGTGCTACTGTCGTCATCACCTATAGGGCTTTCCAGGCTCACAGGATCCTTTACGATCTTCATCACTTTGCGTATCTTCTCCACGTTCATGTTGAGCCTTGCAGAAAGCTCTTCCAAGGTGGGCTCTCTACCTATTTCATGCAACATCTGTCTCAATGTGCGATTTATCTTGTTTACGGTCTCAATCATATGCACCGGTATTCTTATGGTGCGCGCCTGATCCGCTATTGCCCTTGTGATTGCTTGTCTTACCCACCACGTAGCATACGTGGAAAACTTATACCCGCGCTTATAGTCAAATTTGTCTACGGCTTTCATTAGCCCTATGTTTCCCTCTTGCACGAGATCCAAGAACTGCAGACCGCGATTCGAATATTTTTTTGCAATAGACACAACAAGCCTAAGATTGGCTTTGATCATCTCCTGCTTCGCCTTGTTCGCAGTCCTCTCGTGTTTTTGTATTCTTGCTACCAGGGCTTTGAAACTACTGGGGCTATCCTCTCCAGATAGTAATCTAACCCTGTTTTGTATCCCCATGATGGTTTCTCTTTCCTTCTCCAGCAGATTTTTCCATTCTTGGGAAGTATCACCCTGTTTGAAGATTGTATTGCTGTTGTATGCTTCCAAGAGGCTCTTGCGATCTACTCCATGGCTTTCTACTAGCGATATTAAAGCTGCCTCTTCCGCGGCTATAGCCTTGCTCAGATTGTAAATTTGTTGAGTTACGGATAACACTGCAGAGTCGCTGAGTTTCATTTGAGAAACGAGCTCCCAAATGTTCTCGTGTAGCTCGCTGTAGGTTTTTTCATCGCACTTTCCGGAATCTCTTTTCCGCTTCTTCATTTCCAGAATTTTTTCCGCGTGTTCTATGATTGAGTCGAGAATCGCGGTTACTTTTGGTAGAAGCGCGCTTTCCATTTCTAGGATCGAAGTATTCCCTGCTGAGGGGTCTTCCTCTCCTTCCTCCTCATCTCTATCATCTGCACCTTCGGGTTCTACCTCGCTCTCCTCTCCATGATCTGGTATCTCGCCGTCTTCATATTCCTCTCCCTCACCAAATTCCTGCTGAGGAAAGCTACCCCTGTAATTTGCATCTAGATCTATGAGATCCCGGAGCATAATCTGCTGATTTACCAGATCGTCCCGCCACGACATGAAAGTGCGTAACACTAAAGGCGCTTCTATCAGCGACCTCAGCATGTTTACTTTTTCAGACTTAATCCTCTTCGCAATTTCTATCTCGCCTTCTCTTGAGAGTAGCTCAACAGAACTCATTTCGCATAGGTACATGCGTATGGGGTCATCCGTTTGGCCAAAATCCCAAGATCGCATCCCGGATTCGTCTTCCTCATCCTTTGCTGCGTTTTCCTCCGAAACCGCAGCATCAGCTTCCTCCTCATCGCTCTGCTCTAGCACGCTTATTCCGGAATCCTGGAGCAATGATATCGTCTCATCGATGCTTTCGGAGGATACTACGTCGTCATCCGAGAGTGCATCGCTTATGTCATCGAAGGTAACTACTCCCCCCTGCTTGATACCTTTAGTTATGAGATTTTTTACAAGTTCTTTATCCATTACGAGTCCCCAAAGGAGCACTAAACAACTAGCCTGAAGAGGAGATACCTACCCACAGGGCCGCTGGCCAGCAAGACGCGAACTGTGTGCCCACCCACAAACGCCCGCACGCGCAAAGCTACAGCCTGACCCTGGGCAAAAACATGGGACGCGCAAAACCCGCGTAGCACCAACACTGGCAGAGGTTCCTCCTATCACATATTTAACACAGTGTCCAACAATTTGCGACTACGCTATGCATTTTCGCTGGTTCCGAAAAACTCCAGCAATTTTTCCCTTATCGCTACCGGGTCATTCATCGTATTTACTCGCGCTCTGAAACACGCCGAACCCGCACTGGAAGCACTGTACCATCCAAGATGCTTTCTGAGTATTTTTACACCTATGTCCCTTCCATAGTAATCTATTGCGTTGTCGTAATGCTTAAGCACTATTTCAAGCTTCTCACCCGTCGGGGGGTCCGGTAGCACCTCCCGTGTCTTTAAAAAGTGCATCACTTGCTTTATCAACCAAGGCTTGCCGTAGGCCCCCCTCCCTATCATTATTCCGTCTGCGCCGGAAAGGCTCAGTGCATCGATTGCATCCTGTAAAGTGCGTATATCTCCATTTGCTATCACGGGTATCTTAACACAGTCTTTCACTTGTCTGATAAACTTCCAATCTGCCGTTCCACTGAACATTTGAGTCCTGGTTCTTCCATGCACCGTGACCATACTTATCCCAACTTCTTCAGCTATTTTTGCTAGCCTTGGGGCATTTAAATCCGTTGCGCTCCAGCCCATGCGCATCTTCGCGGTCACAGGGATTTTTACTGCTTTTACTACACTTTCCATTATCTTTGCAGCCTTCTCTTCATCCTTCATAAGTGCGGATCCGGCGTTCCCATCCACTACCTTTTTCACTGGGCATCCAAAATTGATGTCTATGCACTTTGCTCCCATGTCTTGGTTAATTTTGGCTGCTTCTGCCATGATCTCAGGTGTGCATCCTGCAAGTTGTACAGAGGTGTTTTCCCCAACTTCTGATTTTTGTAGGCTCTGCCGTGTTTTTATTACCATAGCGCGGCTCGCTATCATTTCAGAAACTAGGAGCCCAGCGCCAAGGTCCCTGACTATGGACCGAAATGGCATGTCGGTAATGCCCGACATTGGCGCCAAAATTACGGGATATTCTGCTATGAACTGTCTCACTGGGTAACTGTCTGTATAAACTGTGCAGACCCAGATGGTAGCATCATAACCGTGGATGTAGCAATACCGAACAGAGTGTTGTGAGATAAGTATTTAAGTTTTTAATATTGACTCGCGGTTGTGACTGTGCTAGAGGTGGCACTTCTGGGAGTGCGGGGAGTAATGTCTAGGTGGCTAATAAACGCTCCAGCCAAGATAAACTTGTTCCTTCATATTGTAGGGAAGTCTGCCGCGGGGTACCACATTCTGGAGTCCCTTTTCGGGTTCATTAGGCTTTTTGATATACTAGAGGTTGATATTGGGTCAAATAGGCGAGGGGTAAAGTTTGTCAAATTTTCGGGTATCAGTAGACGCGATAATACCGTACAGCGCGCTATAGGCCACTTAGTAAGAAGGTGTGCCCCGGGGGTGGCCAGGAATGTGTATGTTAGAGTCACAAAGAATATTCCCGTTTCTGCCGGGCTTGCAGGCGGCTCTGCTGACGCTGCGGCTATCATACGCTTATTGGGTGAAAATTGGGGAATTAGTGAAGCTGGCATGAGGAGTGTTGCCTCATCTGTGGGAAGCGATGTTCCTGTGTGCTTGCAGTCTAAGACGGCTTTTGTCCGGGGGGTAGGGGATAGTATACATCTGCTGCCAGACGCTAGGTTGCCCAGGTATGTTGTGCTAGTCAAGCCGAGTGGGGTGCGTCTCAGCACCAGAAGCGTGTTTGACGCTTACAGCCCTGGGAAGTTTTCAGAGAGCATAAAAGATGTACCCAAAACTGCAGATGGCTGGCTCAGCTTGATTATGAAGTCGCGCAATGATCTTACAGAAACTGCAGTGTCGCTCGTACCTGAAATTCAAGATATCCTGGGGGTATTGCAATCTTTAAAGGGGTGTTGCCTGTCCAGGATGAGTGGGAGCGGAGCTACGTGTTTTGCACTATTCGAAGATGGAGACATGGCAAATGCGGGAGTGCAGCACTTAAAGGGGTTGTACCCAAAGTGGTGGGTTTATGGAACAGAAATTGTTCAATGATCTGCCCATTGGTGCTTACTTGGCTATTGCCCTATATGAGTTCCCACTCCGGTGCAGTGGCGCAAGGATGGTCTTGTGATTCGCAATGAACATCCTCTGCGATTTCATCCTCATCTTCATCCGCGATAGGGTCGTATTGCGGGTGTGAGTAACATGTATAATAATCCTCGTTGTTCACAGATTTGTATTGCGGAACTGATGACAGTAAGCAGGCTGTCAACACAGAAACATCATACCTATCCATTGTACTCTACAGCAAGATATAAAATACGACTTAATCCTATACATTATTGCTGCTACTTACAAGGAAATGTAGTAAAAATCTTCCCAACCACTCGGCAACTACAGCCCCCAAAGGAGCTACCCAGGGTGTCCAACTCTTGGCGCATACCACACACCCTAACTTTGCGGCATACCGTGCAAATCTCAACTTCCGAAGCTGCGTGACCAAGCCTATGTGGTGCGGGGTCCTTTCCCTGACAATGTAGTTTTGCCTGTATGCGACGACACCCAGTCTAGAAAAGCGGGGCTACATGTTTCTGTATTGACTGAGAATAGTGCGGGTATCTCGTAGGGGTGTTGTTCGCGGATGATGTGCATTACTTTTTCACCCAAGCTTTTCATGGTTTTCATGATTGCTACACACTCCTCGCTTGTGCGCACATCCCCGTCCCATACGTATACTGAAGTGACATTTCGGAATATGTTCAAGCATGCTATCATGCCGCCTTGTAGGAGGGATGAGCCGATTTTGTAAGCGGTGTCATAATCTGGGAATGTAACGTATACAAGCGATAGCCCGTCTTCCATGCTTTATTTCCTTAGAGCTGACTACAGATTGTGCACCTCGGACCTATTTATTGCAAGCAAGAGCTTCGCTGACCTTTTGTAGAAGTTGTTTTAGCGTGAATGGTTTTGAGAGGAAAAACATCTCATCCAGATTTATGTTCTTATGCTGATGAAACACCTCCTCTGCGTACCCAGATACGAACATCACCTTGACGTTTGGTTGCATTTTTAATATCTCAGAGATGGTCTCTGGGCCGCTGGCGCCGGGCATCACAACGTCGCTTATAACGATGTCTATGTGCGTATCCTTAGCCGCCTTTATTGCCTCTTTTCCAGAGTTTGTATCTATGACCTTAAACCCCCTTTTCGAGAGTGCTTTTGACGTAAATGCCCTGACTGGATCTTCGTCTTCTATTAGGAGAATAGAAGCCGAGTGACCGCACTCTTGACCACCTTCGAGCACAAAATCATCTACCTCTGTGAATTCGTTTGGTAGAGAGTATTCCTCAGCTCTTTGACCTTCAGCCACGTATGCTCTGGGTAGAAGTATCATGAATTTTGTGCCCTCTCCTACCTTGCTGTGAACGTACACATACCCACCAGTTTGCTTTACTATTCCATACACTGTAGATAGACCAAGTCCCGTGCCGTAGGACTCACTTTTTGTCGAAAAAAACGGGTCAAAAATTTTCTTAATAATCTGCTTATCTATACCGTGTCCCGTATCAATTACCTCGAGTACCACGTACTCTCCGTGCTCTACTTGGTCCTTATCTGGAACGAACATGCCCTTTGGGATGCTAGATGCATCAACTTGCAGGTTATAGGTGCGCAGAGTAAGCACTCCTCCAGAGCTCATTGCAGATTTAGCGTTTACTACCAAGTTGACTATGACCTGCTCAAGCTGGCATAGATCTACTTTTACCAGTCCAATGTCTTTGTCATAAAATATTTTTAGCTCTATATCCTCGCTGATAAGGCGTTTGATCATTTGTGAGAGATCAGCGACTATGTTGTTTATGTCCAATATTTTTGGCTGTAAGGTTTGCTTCCTAGAAAAAGCCATTAGTTGCTTGATCAAGTTGGTTGCTCGGTTGGCATTTTGCTTGATTTGCATTATGTCTCTGAAAGAGGGATCAGTTGCCGGATGTTGTATGAGCAGCAAGTCGCAAAATCCTATAATGGCGGTCAAAATGTTGTTGAAATCATGTGCTATGCCCCCAGCTAACTGACCGATCGCTTGCATTTTTTGTGATTGCTCTAGTTGCGTTTCCAAGCTCTTTCTATCGGCGCTATCGGTGATGTAGCATACCACCGATATCTCGTTGTTATGAACTAACTTGTTCATATATATCTTCACATAGGTCTTGTTACAGAGCTGTCCCTCGATGGACATGTTGTTGATTGCGCTTCCCTGCAGGTATTTCTTTATCTTTTTGCTATGTACGGGCGTAACATGCGCAAATATGTGCTCGTGGTTTTGTCCATCCGTTAATGCCTCGAACGCCTTGTTGTACTTTATGATTTTTCCATCTAGATCGCATTGGGCCATAGCAATGGGCGCGTGGATAAAGCACGGATTCAACTGATAATCCGTGAGACTGAATTTTTTAGGAGTTAGAAGCCCGCATGTATAGCTATTATTACTTTTGTCATAGAACACTTCTTGAGTTATATGTGCCTTGAACATCGTGCCTGTGGATGTTGTGAATATCACCTCATCTTCTGCTGCATCGGACTGATTCTTACTGAGAAAATCAGAGAACAAGGTGTGGCATTTTATTGCTTCTAGCTCGAAAATTTTCAGAAAATTCTCATTTGCGGAGATAATTACCCCGTCCTGATTCAGGAGGTATGATCCCACTTTATGTCTGTGTAAGAGCCGTTCATGCACTTCCTCTTTAGTGATCTTCATAGCCTTAAGAACGAAGTAGTCCTGTGGTCTTGACAGTGGGTTCAAGAGTAGGCTGAATGCCGCTCCCTCTGTGACGTCTACCTGCGGATTATCCGCTATAGGATCGAGCATTAGAGAAAAATTAGAGACAGCGTTTTTCTTGCTTACAGAAAAATAAGTGCGTACTGGTGACTTATTCTTTAGAGCATCAAGGAATCGTGCTATTTCGTCATCACCCAGGTTACCAAGCTTTAAGATGCTGAAAAGATTTAAGGGGCGGCTTCGGCACAGGTTTTTGAATCTAGCATTAAACCTGGCGTCCGAATACACTACGTTTCCATTGCTTTTCAAAATAAGGCAAAACTCCGTGTCGTGATTTAACGCGTTGGCGAAGATCATATTCTGATACTCTACTGCAGCGATTACCCTCGGATACCGGTTGAGTTTCTGCAGGATTACCAGCACTATGGCGCTGGTAAACAGGCAGTTGAATACCATGCTTACGTATCCGTTTTCTATTCCAAATAGGTATATGCTAAACACGCATAGTAAGGGCAGGATTACAATTGTTGCGGCTCTTATTTTCGAGATCCCGTAATCACGTACAACAAAATCAACCTTATTGTTTTGCTCGTTGTCGGTGTACCTTTTCTTCATTCAGCATTTCCCCCATGAGCTGTGTCTAGGAGTAGGTTGCGGCGCGTTGCTTCCATATCGCGACTTAAACTTCCTGGAATCATGCCTAACCGGGATCATACAACAATAAACATCTACGGCAAAGGCAAATTGGATCTCAGATTGGGGGGTGATAACCGCATAGCTGCTGCCGACAATGCTGGGTGAATTGCAGTTTGTCCCGCTTCTGTGCCGTAGAGGAGGTCATCATGCTCAACTAACATGAGTAGCGAAAGCTCTGTAGTTGGGATGACGAGGCCCGATATGTGTTACCTCAACTTAATTGCAACCAGCATGCCCTCTTCTGTTGGAATTATTGAAGCAAGATAATTGCTCTTGTCCGATAACCGTTTATTGAAGTTTCGCATGCTAGTGTGCGCGCTTTTGGAGACCTTCTCTGGAGGTGTATCACTGAAGACTGTACCAAAGAGGAATACGTTGTCAGCAACAATAAGCCCACCCTTCTTGATGTTGGCTTCAGCCCAGTCCAAATAGTCACAGTAGCCAGACTTGTTTGCATCTATGAACATCATGTCGAATGGTGACGCACTTTTCAAATCTTTGAGTTTATCGAGCGCATCTCCGCAAAGCACGGTGATTTTATCTGTCATTGCACATTTCTCGATATTGCGTTTGGCTATTGGTGCAACTTTATCACGCTTTTCTATTGTATATACGTGTCCTTCTGGGGGCAGGGCCATCGCCATGCATATGGCGGAGAATCCCACGCAAGTCCCAACCTCTACAACAGATTTGACCCTGGCTGCTCGTATCAGGAACTGAAGTAGCTGACCCTCAGCGACGCCCAATTGTACCATGTGCAATCCGTCGGGTGCCGACGAATGCACTGACAGCGCATTACTATCATCAACACCAAAGAGCTCGCTTATATAGGCCTGCTCCCTTCTGGGAAAAATACTACGCATGTAGCAACTCATCCGAAATAGGTACGAGCCTACTCAGTTTTTCAGGAAAATACAATGCCAGAACACTGGTGTTTTATGGGTATCATGGTGATAAAATTATCACTACTGCGAAAAAATGTGATATGTGCCCGTATTCGTATTATTTGTCGAGGCCTATTTTGTGTTACCATGGCGCACGCGATTCGTGCTCGCGATTGTGTTGCGAGGGAATAGAGTAGAGGTGTTATCAGATGAGTGTTTGTGTACGTTGTGCGGCTGTAGGGTGTCTGGGGGCGTGTAATGTCTAGGGCTGGTGCTGCTGGTGGCGGAGAGGCATCGGTCTTTGATGATCCTGAGTACAGGGAGAGGTACAGGGAGAAGTTCATCGAGGCTCAGAAGCGGGGCATGGACATGGTTGTGTACCCTGACGGGGCCATAGTGCTGATAGAGAATAAGATGGTCATGTACACCTACGGGTGGCACGAGAGGAGGAGGGACTTTGAGCGCATAAAGGCCGGTGCAGCGTCTACGGCGCCTAGAAGGAGGAGCAGTGTTAGTGAGAAGGTGCGCAGCGAGGCTAGTAGTGCGGTGAGATCCGACGAGGATGAGTACGCCTAGCCGTTGGGTTTGAGCGCGCCGTGGTACCAGAACTGGTTTGACTGATCGTTGTCCTGTGTTATGGTGGCCTGTGGCGGCGCGCGCTTTGTGCAGTTTGCACACGCTGTCTCGGGGGTGGTGCTATGTCCTTGATCCTGTCGGTATCGCAGTTTAGGGTTTCTGAGCAGAGCTCGAGTGTTCCGGTTGGTGAACTGATTTCCAGGGCCGGGGCTGCGGTGGTCGAGGAATTGCGTAGGTATTTCTCCAAAAGGCCGGTTTTGGTTCTGTGTGGACCAGGGAATAACGGTAAAGACGGTGCAGTGGTTGCGGAGTTACTCCAAAAGGATGGGTGGCCGGTTAGGGTGCTTGGCTACCGTGTTGGAGCGGAAGGGCGGGGCGTGGATCCCCTGACACCAAGCAGCTTCTCTGTCCGTGAAGACGTGGTTGTGGATGCTATTTTCGGTATAGGAATCTCGCGGCCGCTGGAAGGGGATGTGCAAGAGGTTGTAGCAAGAGTAAACTCGAGTGGCAAGTACGTTGTAGCTGTCGACATGCCAAGCGGCATAAACAGCGATACTGGGGAGGTCATGGGGGCTGCGATCAAGTCTGATTTGACGATCACATTTTCTTGTTTGAAGTTTGGGCATGTGGTCTCTCCGGGTAGGTATTACTCGGGGGTGGTGTGCGTTAAAGACATAGGACTAGAAGTAGGTGAATCTCGGGCTTTCCGCAATTCGCCATGCCTTTGGAGAGAGTATATTCCCAGGCCAGACTATAGGTCGCATAAATACAGCAGGGGTTACGCGGTTGTGTGCTCTGTAGGTGTGCGGTCTGTTGGTGCGGTAAAGCTGGCTGCAGTAGCGGCTTTGAGAATAGGGCCAGGTGCGGTTGCCGTTGCCTGTGAAGACGAAGAAATTCACCTGTATGCAGGTTCTTTGACCTCGATAATGTATAAGCCCTGCGAAGAAGTGCTGGGTGATCCTAGGGTTTCAGCACTGTTGGTGGGGCCGGGTGGTGATGCCTTGGATGATATTCTGAGGGATAAAATATTTGCCGCGCTGAATTCCGGTAAAAAGTGTGTTCTGGATGCTGGGGGTATATCTATTTTTAAAGACGATCCTGACGTGCTTTTATCACGCATTGCTAATCGAAGTGTTGTAATGACTCCTCACGAAGGGGAATTTAAGCGCATCTTTCCGGGTCTGAGTGGCAGTGTTGTTGAAAGGGCGAAAAAAGCTGCGGAAATGTCAAAGGCGGTAATTGTACTCAAAGGGCACGATACAGTAATCGCCGCGCCTGATGGAAGTATAGTTGTTAATAACAATGCTCCTAGCTCTTTGGCTACCATTGGTAGTGGCGATGTGCTGGCCGGAATCATTACCGGACTTATTGCTGCAGGGATGCCTGAGTTTTCCGCGGCATGCTGCGGTGTATGGATACACGGAGAGTGTGGAAAGAGGTGTAGAACTGGGCTGATTGCTGACGATATAATACTTCAGATTCCTAAAGCACTTTCTCTGCTTGCGTAGGGATTTAGATTTTCACTCCGTAATTGCCGCGATCTTGCGTTATTGTGTGGGTTCATGTGGGTGTTTCCTGATTGTCATGATGGGGGCTCAGAAACTTTACCTGTGATTAACGCAGCAAAAATCCTTTCCAAGAACTTTGTTTTATAATATTAGGTTGCTAGCTTCTGAGAGGGGCGGTTTTCGCATGTAGGTTTAGTGATGAGCGTGGTTATTGTAGAATCTCCTTCTAAGGCGAGGACCATTTCCAAGTACTTGGGAGGCAAGTACAAAGTAGTAGCTTCTTTTGGCCACGTGAGGGATTTTCCAGCGAAGAGTGGTTCTGTGGATCCCGATGATGATTTTCGCATGATTTATGAGATTATTCCCAAGTCAGAAAGGCACATAGATAAAATTGTTAAAACGGTCAGCTCAGAGAAAGGTGGCACCATATATCTTGCTACGGACCCTGATCGCGAGGGTGAGGCTATAGCTTGGCACATAGTTGAAGTTCTGCGTGAGCGAAGCGCAATTAGCAGGGACGTCACAGTGAGTAGGATGGTCTTTAATGAGGTGACTAAAAAAGCCGTTGTCGCTGCCATCAGTGATTGCCGCGGTATAAACATGGACCTAGTGCACGCTCAGCAGGCACGTAGGGCGTTGGATTACCTAGTTGGTTTTACCCTTTCTCCATTGTTATGGAGAAAGCTTCCCGGTAGCAGGTCTGCCGGTAGGGTTCAATCTGTGGCTCTCCGCTTGGTTTGTGAGCGAGAGTACGAGATCGAGCGGTTTGAATCCAGAGAGTACTGGGATATTGGGGTGATTCTCAAAAACCAGCATGGAGAAGAATTTGCCACTGCCCTTAAGCACTACGATGGCGAAAAACTGGATAAGTTTTCCATTACCAGCGCTCATCAGGCCAATGCTATGGCTGAGCGTGTAGGGAAGGAATCATATCGCGTTGCCTCTGTAGAGGCGAAACAAACAAAGCGTAACCCCTATCCTCCGTTCATTACGTCAAGTTTACAGCAGGAAGCCTCCAATAAACTTGGGTTTTCGGCGAAGAACACTATGGTTATTGCGCAGAAGTTATATGAGGGCATAGATATTGCCGGAGAGACTGTTGGGTTAATTACCTACATGCGTACCGACGGGTTTTACATCTCTTCCGAGGCTGTATCCTACATTCGTGACACAATCAAGATGCAGTTTGGTGCGAAGTATCTTGCCAAGTCTGTGCGGCAGTATGTGAAGAAGGTGAAAAATGCGCAGGAGGCCCATGAGGCCATACGCCCCACCGATATCACAATGACTCCTGACAGTTTGGCCCAGTATCTTAGCGGTGACCAATTAAAGCTGTACGATCTCATATGGAGACGCACCATGGCCAGTCAAATGGAGTCTGCAGTAATTGATCAGGTCATAGTAGATGTTCAGTCTCCGGATGGCTCTATAGGACTTCACGCAGTTGGTTCAAGCTTGAGTTTCGATGGGTATTATAAGGTTTATGGTTCGGATGATGAGGATAAGCGCAAAATGTTACCCCAGCTAAAGGTTGGGGAGGATTGTAGCTTATTAGAGGTTATTCCCAGCCAGCACTTTACTCAACCTCCCCCTAGGTACAGTGAAGCAGGTTTGGTGAAAAAGATGGAGGAAATCGGGATAGGAAGACCGTCTACCTATGCAACGATCATTTCCGTCCTACAGGATAGGGGGTATACAAACTTGGAGCAAAAGAGGTTTGTACCAAGTGAAAGGGGTAGGATAGTAAATGCGTTTTTGACCAACTTTTTCAGTCGCTACGTTGAATATGACTTTACCGCCAATCTTGAGGAAGAATTGGATCTTATCTCAAATGGTAATATGGCTTGGAAGGAAGTGTTGCGACAGTTCTGGAGTAGATTCATTGCTGATGTGAGTGCAGTTAAGGGTATTGAGGTTAGCGACATACTAAAGTCTATCACTAAAGACCTGGAGATGTACGCGTTTTCATCAGATTCAGGTGAGGTAATTGACAGGCGCTGCCCCGGCTGTGGCGAGGGCGAGCTCATGCTCAATATCGGCAAGTATAAAGCATTTTTAGGCTGCAACAAGTATCCGGAGTGCAAGTATACCAGAGGTATTGGCAGCGAAGCCGGGGTTGGTAGAGAGGAATTTCCGAAAGTTTTAGGTCTAGATGATGCAACTCAAGAGGAGATTTTTCTCAAGAATGGTCCGTATGGTGAGTATTTACAACTAGGTGATAACGCAAAGGGGAAGCGCGTTGCCGTGCCGCAGGGGATAAAAGATATTACTTTAGATGTAGCAAAAAAGCTTCTGTCTTTGCCCATGGTTTTGGGATGCTATCCAAATACTACTCAGGACATAAAGCTGGGTATTGGTAGGTTTGGTCCATATGTCCTATATGGCGGGACGTATTTTTCCGTGAAGGGGAGAGAGGATTTTTTGAATCTAACGTTTGAGGAGGCGGTAAGCATTATAGACAGTCAGGCGGAGAAGAAAGCCAGGCTTCTTGGCCTGCACGGCAACGGCAAGGAAATATATGTATGTAAGGGCAGGTATGGTTTTTACCTGAAGTGTGACAAGAAAAGCGTTGCCATAAAGGGGAAGGGTGGTGGGGACATAACACTGGAAGAAGCAGTGTCTTTACTAGACCAGAAACCGTGAAAACACTGTTGGGAGAGGACAAAACCTGCGGCTATTCTCCGGTTCGATTGGAGGTGTACTGCCAGGGCGTCCAGACCTGCTCTGCCTTACGGGGCTTGAAGTTTGACTGTCAAACTAGTTCTTCAGGAACTTATCTATAAAAATTATATTGTCGCGCACCGTATGCGCAGTGCCCTCTGATGAGTCTTCTGCGACGTCGTCGTTGTCAGAGCCGAGATCTACCCCCAGTTCCACGTCGCCGTATTGCTCAAGGTCTAGAGAGAAGTTTGCTAGCATGTCGACGTATTTAATTATGGCCCTGAAAGGTACCGTTATGCATTCTTCTTTACCCCTGAAGCTCAGAATCACTTTGAAACAGTGTTCGCTCACAGACAGTTCGCGGAATTGGTATTGGAGCACTATTGTCATATTTTCCGGGTACTGTGCCCTAAGATGGTCGGGCAACACTACCCCACTGCAACCCGTGAGAAACGAAATCGTGATGTGTGCCTCCCCTGAAGGGGAAAGTTTGGATACGAAATCCAACGCTTCCCTGACTACGCTACACATTGCGGAGTAAACCAGCCTTCGATAATCCACTAAATCGCTCATTGAAACCTCATACCAGAGAGCATCAGCACAGCCAGTAGAACAAAGCACCACCTGCCGAGCAGCAGGATACCACAATCACGCTAGAAAACAAGATGGAGATTAACCAAGGTGAGGCAAGTGGGGGCTTTTCTGTTGCCCGGTAAGCCCCCCAAACCGCGCTAAGGACAAACTAGGCAGCAGCTACGAAAGCTGGTTCCATGTTGTCATTAGCGGCAACGAAATCATCGTTTGCACTTATAAAACGACCCACTTATACGGCTGGAATTCCCACCGAGCAACGACATACCCCTTTACTGCGTCTGTCTATCCTGTTTCATCCCCATTGTATGTAAGAGGAAGTGGAGATGCCGAGCACTGCCCTCGGGTCCAAAACGTCTATTCCGGGAAGTCTTTATTGCCATAGTGAAGACCACGGCCAGATTGTATTACTATACGTCGCAGAAGTCAAGAACATACGACCGAGGTTCAAAGTCATACGGCGCTGCAGCTACCTCAAGGTAGCTGCGGGACTTTGGCGCCAAGCTCCCCGGGTTGGATTCGAACCAACGACACACTGGTTAACAGCCAGCTGCTCTGCCACTGAGCTACCAGGGAATACACATGAGGTTGGCTCATAATAATTTTGTATCATCTCATGTGCAACAAAAACTTGGGTGGTGTTATGGGTTTTTGTTATGCGCAAAAGATTGCGGGAAGTTCATACCTGCCGTGCTTGCGATTGACTGTACGGGAGAATGGTCTTTTAGCGTGATGTGTTGGGATCCCTAAACAACAAACATTGAGGTGTTCACAGTGGACCAAACGTGTGACGTGGCCCTGAGGGCTACTGTGTGTAAGGGTGCGCTAGTGGAGGAATTCACCCTTTCTCGGGGTATCCTAATGGGAGAAAGCCCACGGTTTTAGAGTACTGCAAAGCGATGATGGACTTGCTGGTAGATGCGCGGATCACCGCTATACCTGTGTGACCGGATTCACCGGGCTTCGAGAGTGCAAAACGACAAAGGCTATTGCATATTCTCCATCGTCACTGAGTGAGAGTTCTATGTTTTGTTCAACATCACCGCTTACGGCGATGCGTGGTTTTCCCAAGGCGTCGTTATATACAGATACACTTTTCATACTTATACCACGCCCGAACCCAAGCCCTGTTGCCTTAACATATGCCTCTTTTGCGGCAAACCTCTTGGCAAAATGTCTTGCTACTGCATGAGCGTTCTTGTACCGAAGAGAATCGCGTATTTCCATCTCAGAGAATGCCCTGGAAGTGAATTTGCTGCCAAATCTATCCAGCATTTGTTGTACTCTTTTTACGGATACTAAGTCCACGCCTACGCCAGTTATCACGTACACATCCTCGAAACCAAGGCATCAACAGAAAGCTTTTCAACTACTCCACTGGAACGATTTTTTAACTCCACCACCCCGTCTTTGATGAAGGAATTTCCCACAATGACTTGCCACGGAAGCCCCAGTAAGTCCATCCTTGCGAGCTTTGTTCCAGGGCTATCTAGGCTGTCATCGTATAGCGCACTACCCGGGGCAAGGGCCTTGTATATTGCTTCTGTGGTTGCTGTACACTCCCCGTTTGTGGCACTCAAGTTCATTATTCCTACTCTAAAAGGTGCTACGGATTCTGGCCATCTTATTCCAGAATCATCATGAAAAGCCTCAATAACTGCTGCTACTAACCTGGAAATCCCTATTCCATAGCACCCCATTTGGGTGTAGATACTCTCTCCGCTCTTGTCCCGAAATTTGACATTCATGGGAGTGGAGTACCGGTCTCCAAGATAAAAAACATGGCCAACCTCCATGCCTCTGGAGACTTGTAAATCGTTAGGGTTTACGCCGCAACTTCGAGGGTCATGCGCGTCTTCCGTTGCCGCATATACACTTGTGATATCCTCCATGCTGCAGCTGCCACTTTTAGATATGTCGAGAATCTTTCCATCATGGTACACCATGCTTTCACCGGTCGGGGTCAATACATGAAATTCGTGGCTCACGCTTCCTCCGATAGAGCCACTATCAGCCCTGGCCACTACAGGTGTGAGTCCAATTCGTCTAAAAATCTTCAAATAAGCAGAGAATACCTTGCTGTATGACCTCATCGCTCCTCCATGGTCGGCGTCGAAGCTGTAAGCGTCCTTCATAAGAAATTCTCTGCCGCGCATCACACCATGTCTGGGGCGCAGCTCATCCCGAAACTTCCATTGCACTTGATATAGACTGATTGGCAGCTCTTTATAGCTTTTTAGTGATGACCGCACTACGTCAGATATGACTTCCTCGTGTGTGGGGCCAAACACCATCTCCCTACCGCCTCTGTCCCGCACGCGCAGCATTTCTGGTCCGTAAGAATCATAGCGTTGCGACTCCTTCCACAGCTCTGCGGGCTGCATAGATGGCATCAGGATTTCCAAGAAGCCAATGGCATCCATCTCTTCCCGTATTATGCGCTCTATGCCCTTTAAAACTCTGAGTCCCATGGGCAACCACGTGTAAAGGCCCGAAGCGTTCTGTTTTACCAAGCCAGCACGCAGGGAGTACTTGTGAGAAGCGACCACGACATCTGAAGACACGTCCTTCATAGTCGGCATGTAGCATCCAGAGAGACGCATACCAATACCAGCTAATTCACGTCCACTACCACATACAAGGGCTGTAGTCAAGACAATATGATGCTGATACCAGGCCTCTATACCCTTCTGTAGGCCCTATTGTAAGCGCGTGCAGTTGCGGTTGTGAGAAACTCAAACCTTGGCCGCCATCGAACACTGCAAGTCCCGTTGGAGACCAGAGCGCACGCCACGCTCGCCGCCTTTTGTGATCACTGCTTCGCATTTAAACTACAGATGACACGTGCCCAGAACGTATGGCGGGCCACTGACGGTGATATTCCATGCTGGAATCCTGACTACTGCAGGTCAGTGTACAAGAAGTCTTCAATTATTGACACTGCACATAGGGCAGAGATCCTTCTTTTCTTAATATCATCTTCTCCGGGTTGCTGCCCTTTTCGTGCCAGCCCCCCTCTAACTCTTCCATGTGAGATATGTCCAAACTGCCGTTCAAGATGCCCACTGCAAGTGCCTCTGGGTGGTCCTGAAACAACATGTTTCCGTGCATGTCTTCTAAGGCTCTATCATGCCATCATTTGAAAATCCCACGATCTTATAACCCAAGGACTCCAACTTCTGAATATTTTCCCGGTCATTGCTCACCGCACCTCCGTGTGCGTCAGGAAAGAACAAAGACAGCCACCCATCCTTATCCGGACGTACGTGTTTCGAGACTATTCCTGCCAGCCTGCTGTTGGGTACTATTCTGATTTGATGAAGCGCGCTGTGCTGCCCATGTGGACCTGGCCCAGATACCATATGCGAACGCGCCGAACTCTTGCCGAGCAACTTCTCTACTCTTGTGACCTTAATGCCCATGGCGTGCACAATTCCCTGCAGACCACCACACACCCCCATAAGCTTGATGCTCGGATCCTCACGCGTTATTTCAGCTATTGCAACCAGCTGCCTGTTGTGGGTTGGGGTAAGGCTCAGTGTCTAGATTGTAGAAGTTTCCAGGTATAAAAATATCCTTGTGATATTTTTTCCTTGAGAAAGGCTGCAACTTCACGCTTTATCACACTTGGCTTTTGCTTTGTGAGTTTTGATACATCTTCACCCATCTCTCCCGGAATCTCTTTTTCGAGGCTAGTGGACTGCACAATCTTGTTGTAGTCTATGCGCACAACGTGCGCGCCCATGCTTGTGAGCATCTCGGCTATGTTGTGGGAGAAGGTGAGCTCCTCCGGATAGGTCTTCCTCCTCAGTTTGCAAGAAGCCTACTACCACGCTGTTTCCGCCCTCTTGTGCAGCGGCGGAAAGCGATGTTGCAGGTATGACCGTGCAGCACAGAAACGCACAAATCCAGAATCTAAAAAACTTTGAGATAATCACAGCGCGGCGAGACCCCAACTGCGGCTAGACAAGATCAACGGGAATACTGGCGGACAAGAGGACGTGGCCTGGGCTGGAATTGAACCAGCGCACAAGGATTTTCAGTCCTCTGCTCTACCACTGAGCTACCAAGCCAGAAACGCCACAAGCGGCGCATACGGACTGTGCGCAGCTCACCCCAGCTGCGTTCATTATATGGGTTGGTAATTGGTGTTCAAGGAAAATAAACTGCAAAATATGATGATCATTTGTTTCTTAGTAAGGTATAATCCACGGTTGTCTTTACCTCTATAGAAGTTATGGCAATAAGGCTAGGTATATATCCGGGAACTTTCGATCCTATCACCTTTGGACACGTAGACATAATCAAGCGAGCCAGCAATTTGGTTGATGAACTTATCATTGCCGTTGCAAAAAGTGTGGTGAAGGAAACCATATTTCCTGCTGATGTGCGTGCAGCTATGATAGAGCATGATATGCGCATGCTTGAGATAGATGTGAAGGTTGAGGTTTTTGATGGGTTGCTAACATACTTTGCCCAAAGTAGGGGTGCGCAGGTTATTATTCGTGGACTTAGGGCAGTTTCTGATTTTGATTACGAGTTTCAAATGAGCTGGATAAACTACAAGCTTGTACCCGGGGTGGAGACTGTATTTTTACCTGCTGCAAAGGATACTCAGTTTATCTCCTCAAGTTTTGTAAAGGAAGTCGCGCGCCTTAACGGGGATCTTAGCATGTTTGTGTCGGAGAACGTAAGGACGCATCTGTTGGGGTTTTACTCTGGGGCTTCCTGTTCTACTTGATCGCTGATGATATTCCCGCTGCGTAGAGCCTGGACCTGGATATGCGTTGCGTATGGTGGGGATGCTAGTTTGTTTCCTAAAATAATCCCGTACCTGAAAGGGATATATCAAAAACTTAAATATTAACTTTCATTATAACAGGCAACACACTGAACACTCCAAATTGTATGTTAGCCTCATGGACACCAGCGCAGTGATCATGTAAAAGGCGGTGGCGCAGAAACCCTTGAATCTCTGCCCTTGATCATACACATAAAATTGTTACATGATTTCGCTGTACAATTGTATGGGTGGATTTCTTACCCGAACACCGCAAGCTTTGCTATAAAACCAGTCGGTATTTCACACGAACACCGCAGGCAGCCTGCACTCTGATACACAGGGAAAATGAGCATTAACAAGAAGCTC
>NZ_JAOTBG010000005.1 GCF_025628805.1 Anaplasma capra | reverse complement strand
ATGTTGGTAACAGCAGCGGCAGCGGTAGCAGTATAAGCAGAGGCGGCGGCAGCTTTGACAGTAGCTCGAGTTGTGGTGGCACCAGCAGCTTTAGCTATTTTAAAAGCAGCAGTTGATATGGAAACTAAAGCAGAAGCGGCAAGTGCCATAGCAGCAACAATGGGAGGAGCAACGGTAAGTGCCAATGCCAATGCCGTCACTAGCATAAGTACTACGCATATCTCCATGAGTAACATGGAGATGGCATGGGCTCCATATGCACCTGCTATCTTCCTACGTGCTGCTCTAGCTTGACGCTCTCCACTAAAATCCTCGTGGAGCTTCTTGTTAATGCTCATTTTCCCTGTGTATCAGAGTGCTACAATCCACGCCCCAAAAATCTGATTTCCCACTCAAGATCAATGCCACATAGATTGCTAACTCTGTGGCGAACCTCATTACCTAGATCTTCTAAATCTTGTGCAGTCGCTCCACCCTGATTTAACAGAAAATTGCAATGCTTTTCAGAAACTTGTGCTCCTCCAATGCGCAACCCCCTGCATCCGGCTTTGTCGATCAGCTCCCATGCCAATTGCCCCTCAGGATTTTTGAAGGTAGATCCACCAGTTTTGCCCCTGACAGGCTGCGAGTTGTTGCGCCGCACTATAAACTCATTCATAACTCCCCTAATAGAGTTACGATCACCGAAAACTCCAGTAAAAGTAGCAGTCACAAAAATCCATTTGCCCTCCAGCTTGTGCTCGCGGTACGAATATCGCATATCGTCTTTGAAAAGCGTACAAACCTCACCGTGCTCATTTACTGCCTGAACCGAATGTAATACAGAAGCAACATCGCTGCCATAGGCACCAGCATTCATCTCAATTGCTCCTCCAACAGTACCCGGTATGCCCACAAAAAATTCAAGACCAGAGATTCCGTTGTCTTGAGCAACCATGGATAAGTTGCCCAATAGTGCGGCACATCCAGCAATAATTGTATTACCCTCACAACGTATGCCCGCAAACTCCCGACCTAGCTTTACAACGACACCCTCAACGATTCCATCTCTGATAATAAGATTCGATGCTGTGCCTACAACGGATATGGGTAAATCAGCATCACGCACAAATGCAGCTAAATCCTCTATACTAGCCGGCTTAAATAAAACCTCAGCCACACCTCCAACGTTAAACCATGTGGAATTACGCATACTCGCACCTCTACGGTACGTTCCCTGCACCTTTGGTAGGTTACACGCCACGCAGTCGTAATTCATCTTTGAGCATCACCCCCATTTCAAAACCTGCGTTCTCTGCCTCAGCTTCGGAAAAGGTGCGCTCCGTAAACTCCATAATGCGAGAATCATGAGCCAGCATACACTTCATTGACATCAAACCACTGTCTAAATACCTAGCCATTGCGGCCAAAGGCGTATGACAAGAGCCGTTAACAGCTTTCATGAAACTCCGCTCTGCTAATACAGTCATGAATGACCTGTGATCATTGAGCTTTTTAAGCACGGACGCAATTTCCTTGTCGCACCTCCTGTGTTGAACACACACAGCGCCCTGCCCAACGGCTCCCAGCATTACATCAGGATGTAATATCTCGCTGATCTCAGTATTTGCTGATATTCTATCTACCCCGGCTTCGGCCAGCACTATGCCATCACATTCACCAGCGCGTACCTTTGCAATTCGTGTGTCGACATTGCCCCGCACGGGGATTATCTCTAAATCCGGCCTCAAGGCAAGAAGCTGCACTTTCCGCCTGATAGATGAGGTACCGATTTTTGCGCCAATAGGCAGAGAGCCCACACTCCCATACCGCACAGATATGAATACATCCCTTGGAGATCTTCGTTTGAGAATACACGGAATGTCCAGGTCTCTGTGATAAAAGCTGGGAACATCTTTGGCAGAGTGTACTGCAATATCCACTCTATGGGACAAAAGCGCTTCTTCTATCTCCTTAATGAACAGGCCCTTGCCGCCTATATCGTGCAGTGGCCTGTCGTTCCTCACATCCCCAGACGTTTTGATCTTGGTAATATCCACCTGAATCTCAGGAAAGTGCGCAACAATCGCCGCTCTCACCTCTTCCGCCTGAAGCATCGCTAGCACGCTACCCCTTGTACCAAGTCTGATCACAGAATGAAGAGTAATTAACTAATGCACGCCACATTATAAACAGAAATGCAGCAACAACCCACTGCAAAATGGCCTGACGCCCTTAATAACACAGTCAAGAGACGTACATCAGCGCATGGTATTCTCCTTAAGAAGATCTCCCGCAAGGAATAGCGATCCACATACCAGGACTGTGGCCTCTGCGCCGGGATCCCCAATGCTGAGAATCTTCTTGATTGAAGATTGTATGTCACTCTCCGCAGAGGCAGGAATATTGAGCTCCATGGCCTCTTGTACAATTTCCTCAGCAAGCTTCGCCCTCGGCTCTGACTTTACACAAACTGCACATAGAAATTTGATGTATTTCTTCATATAAGATAGAAATGCCCTACCATCCTTGCCCCTAGTCATCCCCAAAATTAGGTACAAGCCACCATCCGTGTGACGCTCAGCCCAGTAACTCAAGGCCTGTGCTCCAGATGGATTATGTGCTCCATCTAAAAACATCTTCCAATTGTCAGGTAGCAACTTACGAACAAATCCACCGGTTATCATCTCAAGTCTGGCAGGCCACCGGGTGTTCGTAATCCCGCTAACTATGTCTTCATAATCAATTTTGTAGTGAAATTTACCGGATAGGATACTACATGCTGCCACTGCGTTACCAGCATTGATAATCTGATGGTCACCAAGTAGCGACGGAAGAGGAAATTCATACACATCCTCACCGCTGGTGAAGACCATACCGTCCGTACCCTTAGAGCAAAACCATTCGATATTCCCCCTGTACAAAAGGGCTCGTTCACGCATTGCATAGTATTCTATAGTGCGCATAATAGATTCAGGGTATTGCGGAGCCACAACACAGCTCACACCTCGCTTAATAATACCAGATTTTTCTCCAGCAATAAGCTCTACAGTAGACCCTAAAGAATCCGTGTGATCTAGAGATATAGAAGTTATGATTGATAAGATAGGAGTGACAACGTTTGTGGCATCAAGCCTACCTCCCATACCCACTTCAACCAGCGTAATATCAGCTGCCACCCTGGAGAATGCCAAAAATGCAGCCGCCGTTGTGGCCTCAAAAAATGTAACTTGTATCCCCTCACTTGCCAACCTACACTCTTCCAGAATTTCATCTAGATAGGCATCGGTTATCTTCGTTCCATCGAGTACAATCCTTTCATTGAACTCCACAAGATGCGGCGATGTATAAACGTGGGTCCTAATTCCGGCAGCACGGAGAATATGAGCAAGAAAGGCAATAGTAGAACCCTTACCATTGGTGCCGGCAACATGTATGACTGGAGGCATGAGCTTTTCTGGATTACCAATTCTTTCCAGTATTTTTGCCACTCTATCAAGTTTAAAATCCGGAACTCGACACTCTAAAACCCTGGGCCATCGCGGCATATACACCATAACATCAGCACCAATCAGAAAATCTACTCTCGTACTAGCACACAACAAACACAATATCTAGCTTCAAAAGGAATTCACCCACAAGATGGTCGCTGCACCGTAGAAACCCCAATGCCTCCAATTGCGTAACATACTACAACACCCATGCAGCCCCGTGATATCCCCAGATTGTCGCAACTAGAAACTTCGCTCATATCGCCAAATTCAGTTGCCTTGAGTGCAAAGTGTGCTAACCTCCAACACACGCGCCAGTAACTTTTTGCCGTTTATGAAGAAAGAGCTCTTAAAGCTGTCAATATCGGAAGCCCATCTCCATCTAAAAAATAAGGAATTTTCCTCACGGGAGCTGACTGAGGCGTATATTAGCGCAGTAGAACAAGAACAGCTCAATGCATTTGTTACAAAAACTCCAGAGTTAGCACTAGAAGCTGCAGACAAAGTGGATGGACTGCTAAAACGCGGGGAGCCTATAAATCCAATGTCTGGAATACCTGTAGGCGTGAAGGATCTGTTCTGCACCAAAGGAATAAGAACTACTGCATGCTCTAACATATTAAGAAACTTCGTCCCTACACATGAATCTACGGTTTCTCAAAAGTTGTGGGATAGCGGTGCCGTTATGTTGGGCAAGCTTAACATGGACGAATTCGCCATGGGTTCTGCAAACACCTACAGCTGCTTTGGGCCTGTAAAAAATCCATGGAAGGGAGTTGACGGCAGAGACTTAATACCTGGAGGATCATCAGGAGGATCGAGCGCCGCAGTGGCTGGATTGTTATGCGCTGGCGCTCTTGGAAGCGATACGGGGGGATCCGTACGACATCCAGCTGCCTTATGCGGCATTGTTGGGACAAAACCAACTTATGGCAGGTGCTCACGCTGGGGTATGGTAGCATTTGCAAGCTCTTTAGATCAAGCGGGGGTGCTGACCCGTACAGTAGAGGATGCAGCCATAATGCTACAAGCGATATGCGGTTATGATCAGAAAGACTCTACTTCTTCTCAGGAGGCTGTACCAGACTTTCTAAGCCACATCAATTACGACATACGAGGCAAACGTGTGGGTATACCAAAGGAATACGAACTGCCCCAAAATCGGGAAGACATACTGGCCATGTGGAATCAAAACATACAGCACCTTCAAGATTGCGGCGCGGAAATTTCGGAGATCAGCTTGCCACACACAACATATGCTCTACCCGTGTACTATATACTCTCGTCATCCGAGGCATCGTCAAACTTGGCTCGTTATGACGGGGTGAGGTACGGCACGAGAGTAGAGGGAGAAACTGTAGACGAAATGTACGAGCTCACTCGTAGCCTGAACTTTGGCGAGGAAGTGAAGCGAAGAATGCTAATTGGGGCATACACCCTGTCTTCCGGGTATTATGACGCTTACTACGACAAGGCTCGTAGAGTCAGACATCTGGTCATGCAGGATTTCTCTGCAGCATTTGAAAAAGTAGACTACATACTCACTCTAACAACTCCGGTAGAGGCTACAGGAATTGAGGAAATCCTCGATGCAATAGATAGGTATTTCACTGACATCTTTACGGTCCCCGCCAGCCTCGCCGGGCTTCCGGCAGTTTCCGTCCCAGCTGGGCTGTCAGAGCGTGGATTGCCTACGGCGCTGCAGGTCATCGGGAACTATTATGACGAGTGTGGAATGCTAAATCTGGCAGCCGTTATTTACCAACGTGCAGGTGGGCTACTTCAGCATTTACATGGCTTTTAGGTACGGCACCCTACCCTATATCCGATACTCGGGTGTATAAATCATGAGAGAAATAGGATTGCATATCTGCCGTACAATGCCTAGACTGTAGCACACGTTTTGCTGTACAAGAGGATTGCTATGGCCGGCCATTCGCAGTTTGCAAACATAAAGCATCGCAAGGGAGCTCAGGACGCGAAGCGCTCTAGGGTATTTACTAAACTCAGGAAGGAGATAATAATCGCGGCCAGGAGTGGATCGCCGAGCCCGGAATTGAACCCGAGACTTAGGGCTGCTATAGCATCAGCAAAGGCAGAGAATCTACCTAAAGACAAAATAGAGGCTGCAATAAAGAGTGCACAGGGGAATGAAGCTGATGATAGCTACGAGGAAATCACATACGAAGGATATGGCCCAGGTGGCACCGCCATCGTCGTGCATGCGCTAAGCAACAATCGCAATCGTACCGCTGGTGAACTGAGACACATTTTCTCCAGATACGGAGGCAAGTTAGGGGAGAAAGGCAGCATAGCATACCTCTTTGATCACGTGGGCTTGATAGTATACGGAGCGCAATGTATCGAGAGTTTCGACGACCTTTTTGACCTTGCAACCAGTTTGGGAGCCATAGATCTCGAGGAAGATGGGGAAGGCGAAGACAAGGTGTACAGAATAATTTGCGGCGTGGAAGATTTTGGTAAAGTCAGGGATGGGCTGTATGAACGGTACTCTGACGGCAAATTGGCTAGATTATCTTGGAGACCAAAACAGCATGTAGCGGTGGACTCTCACGATCTTTGCGCAAAGCTCACGGAGTTTCTCAACGACCTAGAAGAGAATGACGATGTACAACACGTTGAGGGTGATTTTTTACTTAAAAATTAGGGAACATAAGCCTAGAGCTGCCCGCTATGAGATTTATTCACGGCTTGCTTTTTCCGTTTCCATCTGCTAGCATCGGCATAGTCGCCTATATATGGGATTTATGTTGAAGCTGCTGTTGTGTGTGTTCTTGTTCTTCCTAGTATTCAACAGATTGGCATCTAAAGACAGTGGTGGGGTTCGGTAACTTGGGGGCGTGAATGCACAGTAGGTCCACAATTTCGGAAATTGTACGTAGACTCGGTGCCGATCTAGAGTCTATTGCGAGGTGTCTTTGACATTAGCGGTCTTGTGAGCTCTCTGGAGGCGCTGAACTTCAAGTGCTCGTCCACTTCCCTGTGGGACAACCCAGAAGATGCAAAAAAGTCGTTGGGTGAGAGGGCAAGGACTGGGGAGGTTGTAGCCTCGTTCAACGCTTTGAAAGAGGAATACGATGATTGCGTTGAGCTGCTAAGCCTTGCTGATGAGAGCGACAGCGAGTTCCTTAATAATTTAGGAGAGTCACTCGCCCAACTCGAGCGCCGCATCAATCAAAAGAAAACCGAATGTATGTTCTGTGGAGAGGCTGATGGCAGTGGATGCTTCTTGGTGGTGCGTTCAGGGGCTGGAGGCACAGAAAGCAATGACTGGGCTGCGATGTTACTGCGCATGTATGTGAGGTGGGCCGAGGCTTTCCACGGATTTTCAACAGAAATTGTGGACAAAATAGACGGTGAGGAAGCCGGGCTAAAGTCAGTAACAGTGAAAATCTCCGGACAGGGAGCCTATGGCTGGACAAAAACTGAAAGTGGCGTACACAGGTTGGTGCGTATATCACCGTTTGACTCTTCCTCAAGGCGTCACACAAGTTTCGCTAGTGTAGAGGTATCTCCGGTAGTTGATGACAGAATTGACATAGAAATCCTTGAGAAGGACCTGCGTATTGACACTTATAGAGCTTCAGGAGCTGGTGGCCAACATGTCAATAAAACTGAAAGTGCTGTGCGCATTACTCACATACCGTCAGGCATAGTGGTTCAGTGTCAGACTAGCAGATCTCAACACCAAAATCGTGCAGAGGCCTACAGTCTGCTAAAAAGCCGCCTTTATGAGATGGAGCTCCAGGAAAAGGAGAAAAAAATGGCCCTAGAACACAACAATAGGTGCGACATTGGGTGGGGCCACCAGATTAGGTCGTACGTAATGCACCCGTACCGCATGGTAAAGGACCTGAGGACTGGATACGAAGCTGGAGATGTAAATGCAGTGTTGAACGGAGATCTAGATCAGTTTATCACCACAACTCTGACGCATAAATCATACAAAGCACAATAGTACAGGGACTTGCGCTTGCCGCACCATGCACAACCGGGCCCCGCATGACCATACGCGCACCGCAGTATGGAATGTTTGTTAGCATGCCACACCTAGGTCACTCCCGTGTCCCCCGAGGCGAGAAGTCTTACCCAACACCGTAGAGCTATCTAGCTCTGTACCGACATCATCTTCATCGCTCAAATAATAGTCGTCTGAATCACCTAACTCGGCACCACAGCTAGAAATAGTTGTGCCATGATCTCCCGCCACGTAGCCTTCTGAAGCTAGAGCTGATTTGCGCCCACGAGGCAGCGAGCTTCCATCAAGCCCCTCACCGCACTCTTCATCTATCGCATCCTCTTCTTGCCCTTGTAACGCCAAGTCAGTATCACCAATACCCGGAGGACAAATCAACGCGTGATCATCTGAGCACATAAAGCCGGTAAACTGTACTGGTACAACTTGAGATAGAAACCAGTTCTGCGCATCGAATGTCAGGCAGCTTTCCCCCCTCAAGGCAAGCAAGTAGGTGCTCCCCGAGAACGGAAACCCTGGACCTTTCACCAGTAGGTGCACGTCACTGATATGCTTGTATTTATTAGAATTACTTGCGGCATCATGCACCTGAAGCAACGAAGTGATGTATTTCAGACAAGCTCTGCGCCTTTCTTCCAGATACATTCCACAGTACTGGTATATCGCAGTGATGATCCCGAAATCCACGTGATCTCTGTACATCAGCTTCCAGTTCATCGAAGTGCGAAACTTGGCATCGATAGAACCATTTCCGTTTTCAGGACACATAAGATCCACATATGTGTCCAGATACGCAAGCAACGGTCCTACCCTTCCAGTCCTAGCAAGCACCTTCATTAGTGCCATGTGCGAAGCCCTGGATGACCATTTACCAGCTACGTTGCATAGTACCCCACAGTCGCTAGCACCCATGTACGGACACGAAGAGAACGACATGTCCGTAGTGATATCCTTTGGCCACATAGCTTTGCCAGAAACCGCCTTTAATAGCTCAAGATCCCCATGATCGCGCATGGCATTCATACGGAACAAGATGCACATGCCGTGCGGAAGCTCATCCTCAGCACCCAATATACATACCTTATATTTATCTTGGGGCACAGGACGACCCCCCATGCATAGCTTTCCGTTTGCTATGCCAAAATAGGAAATGGATTGCTGTGCACAGGCATTTTGAAACAAGTTCCTGTCCAGGATATTCACGCAAAGAGTCAGCGTAGTAGCGGACTGATGGCCCGCAATGCAAGCCTCGTGACCACTTCTAGAGCGCAAAATCACTAGCCCTATTACGGATAACGCTAATGTTATGCCGATAACTGCCCCTACTATCGACATCGTATACGCGCTAACCTTGCCCGATGAGTATAGCGATGCAACAACACACAGTGCTACAACAGAGACAACAATAATCTCAGCAAGCGCTATGCAGGCCTTTCGCACACGACCGTCATAAAACTTGAAAACAGCACGGCTGGGACGACGGAATTGTTCTAGAAGCTCGGCATCAGTGTCTAGATCCTCGCCACTAACAGCCACTTGCTGCCCAAACACAGGACCTTGACTCGTGCTTATTGCGCTGATGCCATTATCTATTTGGATTGGCAAATCTATCTGAAATCCGTTACCGAAACACTCCAGTAAAGGAAGCAGGCTTTCAAAAAAGCTGCAGGTACAAAACTGATGAAAAGGCGGAGGATCCACCCCACATGACCGCATGAGACTCTTCACTCTTGCGTACTTGGCCCGCAACGCCTCAAGTAAAGAACTCTGAGCACTCCCTGCCTTTGCCCCGTTATTGTCGTATGCATCGTATATACTCGGGAACCGTACATCACCCTTCAGCAACGTATCAATTAGATCTTTATTGTGTTTCTTAGATGGAGAGTGCACACAAGAAATGGCAAGAATACCAGCAGCTTCTTGATACCTATCAGGAAAGTCCGTTGCCACAGACTTCATCATGTCAAGTATTCTTATATTAGACTTTGCGGCACTTACATGACGATTTGAAGCGTATACTTCCATACTGCAGGCACATAGAAAGTTGGCACCCGAACGCTTCTTAGTTGAGCTGTCACGTATAACTTCATCCTTAATATTCTGAGGTAGATCTGAGATGGCCTTCAATACCGCAGAAAGCAGTGCTGCCCTATGCTTAGCATGAACACCCGCCGCCGGAGAGACGAATGCGTTCGAGTAGTAAAGCTTAGATAATATTCCGGTATTGAGTTCATCGTATAAAAGCGCACGCCCGTCTACAGTGGTGTGCAAAAACTCGCTGCCAAGCCTCCATTCGTTATTCCCGCCAGTCGCGTGCCCACCAGCGTCAATGTAATTAATAGCACGCGTCATGTAGTAATCTAGATATCGCCCGAAAATGGCAGTGAGCAAGTCGCAACCATCGCTGTCAGGAACCGTTTTTCTGCCCGGAATTTTATTCAGCAGGTTCTTGGCAACACCACAAAGGCCGGACGATTCAGGAGTGTGTGGGTCGCCACCCTCCTCTTGACTGGATAATGATACGTTGCCACTGTCTATCACTCCCGCTATGCAGGAGAAAAGATTGTGCACTGATTCAGCATCACTAACCACGACACTCACTCCGGCTGTGATTCGCGCATTCTCTATGCTGGTATCTGTTAGATGCACATCATCAGGTGCAAAACGGCTCAACAGGGAAGATAAAGTGCTATCCACGTCAGTCTCAAGGACAAGTAGTAGCTCCTCTTTACCATGCTCAGGACGCGCAAACCGGACCTTGCATCCAGCAAATTCAAGGTCTTGTCCCTCTATCTTTAGCAAACCCTCTTTTGCGAGACTTACGACAGCTAGAAAATTGCGCCGCAGACCGGGATCATTGGCAAGCATTGCTTGCAGTGCGGCGCTCCTACTTCCATTACCTGAGCCACTAAGACTGAGAAATAATTCGGACATAATGCAGACCACTTGACTAAAGTACAGCTAGAAGCTGCATACCCTTGGTACATCAATGGTAACACCTATGGTGAATTTTTACCATCACAAGTAGTGTATATGCCCCTTCATAGCAACTTTCATGCTACATTATCCTGTACACTATCAACGATTTATACCGAGATTTACATCGGGCACTCACACACCGTAGACTCAATGGCATCCCAATTATGTGCACCAAATTTATTGGATGTGTAGGCTCGATGCAGTGAAGGCTTACACAGCCAAATAGCAATCATTGGCATACGCAAGTGCGCACACCACGGCAGTGTCAACTCTCAGTATACGAGGGCCAAGAGATATCTTGTCGCAAAAGCCCTCAGAAAAGTGTAATTCTTCGCCAGAAAACCCCCCTTCCGGTCCCACAATTACCCAAGCATCCCGATCCCCACGTAGGACCTCACGTGGCGGTTTTCCAGTTCCTGTCTCATCACACAACACAAATTGCCTTTCGGGGCTACAAAACTCACGTAATGCAATAAAATCCACAACAGGCGCAACTTGCGGAATATCTTGTCTACCACATTGTTCTGAGGCTTCAATCGCCCACAGACGGCATTTTCTCCTGTCTATGTCACTTACAGAAGAGTATTTAGTGTAAACCGGCTGTAAAAGGGTTACGCCCATTTCTGTAGACTGTCTGACAATGCTACGCACTATGTCGTTTCTCACCAGAGCAAAACATAAGACCAAATCCCTAGTGGGTACGTACTCCTTCAAGGGCTTTTCGATCTCAACCTCAACAGTCTTATGTGAAATGCACGAAATCCTACAAAGCCATTCGCCGCGCATTCCATCAAACAGGGATATGACATCATTGCACCTAGCCCGCATCACATCACGCACATAGTGGGCCTGGCCGGCATCTAAGACTACCCTGCCACCTACCCCAACCTTGCTGTCTTCATTGTACAATCTAACTTTTATAGGTTTTTTCCTAGACACAAAGCTACACCAACTAAACGGTCTCTTCGTTTTCTAAGCTGCTCACTGCATGTAAAACAGCATTTACGTGCCCATCTACCTTGACTTTGCGCCAGACTTTCCGCACCTTGCCACTCTTATCTACAAGGAAAGTTGACCTTTCTATACCCATGTACGATTTACTAAACATGCTTTTCTCAACCCAAGTGCCGTACAGTTTGGACAAGTTTGCCCCCTCATCGGAGATTAGCTCGAAAGGCAACTGGTGCTTCTTCCTAAAGTTAGCATGGGAAGATTCCCCATCACAAGAAACGCCTACAATCACAGTATCCAGACGCGAAAACTCCGCATAGGCATCCCTAAAATCTTCGGCTTCCTTGGTACACCCTGGCGTATCATCCTTCGGATAAAAGTACAGAACTATATTTTTCTTACCTATATATGTGGAAGAAGGCACCGTAGTACCATCTTCACACCTCACAACAAATTCAGGAGCAACCTCCCCCTCTAGCACACTCATGAACAACTCCGACCATATAACGAGCACAGATGATACACCCTCTTGCAGGTATTCACAAAACTAATAACCAGATCAAAACTGATAACACGATCTTGGAGGAGCTAGGGTAGAAGTTGAAGTAGGATACGAAAGGTTTGTAATTAAG
>NZ_JAOTBG010000006.1:15334-137817 GCF_025628805.1 Anaplasma capra | reverse complement strand
CATGCTTTGAGGTGCAATTTATAAGGTCTTTATGAGCGATGATAGTGACCCTTGGAGTCCGCTAGCTGAGCAAGGTGTCGCGCGCCTGGTTGAGTTTTTGAGCAAAATACTCCGATCCCCCCCTGTCCGGATGTGCAAATTTCATCAGTCGGTGGTATGCAGAGGTTATCTGCTCGGGTGTAGCGTTATCTGACAAACCAAGTATCTCTAGTGCCTCGCACCTGGACAAACAGTTACCCCCCGGTCTTGTGGCACCCGTCCCCTGGGCTCTGCCCTGCATCTCGCTGAGTATTCTATTAAAAATAGTCGTAAAATCTTCACCGACAAAGCCACGCATCAGAACATTCTTCCTAAACAGCAGCAGAGCCACCATGACTATGACCGGCAACACAAACAGCGAGCCGATCACACCTAGCACAGTGAAAAGCACCAAAAGCATGCGACTAAAATCTTGATTTGCTACACGTACTGCAATACACTACTAGAGCTCCTGCAGCGGGGCGCATTATACCCACGAAAGCCGCTGCATTGCAAGGGTTGTTTATGTTTATTCAAATTGAGAGCACACCTAATCCAGATACTCTAAAGTTTCTGCTTGGTACTGAAGGAGCAGGTGGTATGGAGAGTGATGTAGAATTCTCGAGTGCCATAGAGGCACAGAACTCGCCTCTAGCCAAACTATTGTTCGAAATACAAGGTGTCTCCGGAGTGTTTTTTGGAAAAGACTTTGTCTCTGTAACCAAGCGCTCGGACGCTGAGTGGGACGTGTTAAGGCCAGAGGTCTTGGTTGTCATGACGGATTACTTCTCTCTGCGTGAACAGCACTCCAACTTTGAACACGGCACACATAGAGAGGAGGAAAAAGAATTTTTTGATGAGAGCGATTCCGAAGTAGTTAGTAGGGTCAAAGAACTGATAGAGGGATATGTTAGGCCTGCAGTAGCCCAAGATGGGGGAGACATAAAGTTCAGGGGCTACAAGGAGGGAGTGGTCTTCGTGCATCTAAGAGGAGCCTGCTCGGGCTGTCCTAGTGCTGCTGTAACCTTGAAGGATGGGGTGTACAGTATGCTCAGCTACTACGTACCAGAAGTGAAAGCGGTGGAGAGCGTTTAGGCGTACCC
The DNA here is from genome assembly GCF_025628805.1 of Anaplasma capra. Classification (GTDB taxonomy): domain Bacteria; phylum Pseudomonadota; class Alphaproteobacteria; order Rickettsiales; family Anaplasmataceae; genus Anaplasma; species Anaplasma capra. The sequence continues at coordinate 136,696 of NZ_JAOTBG010000006.1, read as the reverse complement.
TTAATCTGCATCTGCCACTTCGGCGCGAACCCAGATTATTGGGAAGCTCCCCCTACGCGTACCGGGACACATAGCTTATTCTGCTATACGAACAATTATGTGCGTACTAAGCTTGACTTAAATAACAAGTGCGTATAGAACACCTCAGCGACATTCTCGCAATGAGACCCGAGGTGGGGTTGCATACGTCAGCGTGTGTGGGTTTGCTTTATAATTTCTGCTATGATACTTCCACCCTCATCTTTTATATGCTAAACTGCTGCGTGCTTTTATGATTTATCAAAAGGATTACTATGAATTACAGAGAATTGCTTAAAGGGGGCTTGTCAGCAACCGCAGTGTGCGCCTGCTCCTTACTTATTAGCGGGCCCTCTCTAGCGTCTCCTATGGGTTCTGATATGGCATCTTCAGGAGGCGGAGTCATGGGAGGTAGCTTCTATATAGGCGCGACTTACAGCCCAGCATTTTCTTCCATCACCTCATTCGACATACGTGAATCTGGAAAGGAAACCTCTTATGTTAAGGGTTACAACAAGAGCGCCAAAACAATGGATGTGCGGGACCCCGGCAACTTTTCCAAATCCAGCTACTCCTTCCAGTTTGCTAGAAACTTACTTATGTCTTTTGATGGCGTAGTAGGGTATGCCCTTGGAGGCGCCAGAGTAGAACTCGAAACGAGTTACAGAAGGTTCGCTACCCTAGCAGATGGGACATACACGCAAAGCGGAGCTGAGGCCATAGCTGCTGTAAGTCGTGAGGCTGTGCTTACAGGCAACAACTACTTCGTTCTCAAAATTGATGAAATCATAAACACGTCAGTTATGTTCAACGGCTGTTATGACGTGTTGCATGCAGATCTACCAGTGTCTCCATACGTGTGCGCCGGAATGGGTGCAAGTTTTGTCGATATAGCTCGACAAGTAACTGCAAAACTTGCCTACAGAGGCAAGGTTGGGATAAGCTACCAACTGACTCCGGAGATATCTTTGGTAGCCGGAGGCTTCTATCATGGGCTCTTTGACGAATCCTATAAGGACATTTCCCCTCACAACAATGTGAACTTCCCTGGGGAGGCAAAAGCTGCAATTAAGGCACACGTAGCCGATTATGGCTTTAACCTCGGGGCAAGATTCCTGTTCAGCTAACAAAGTCATGTACATGTGGCAAAGATTTAAAAGGTCTTTGCCACATGTGGATTTGTAACAGCTGCACGTGAGTGTATTGGTGGGATATAACTTTGTCTCCAGAAGGTGCTGCATACACGGAGTTATAATTGGTCAGTTGTTTACGAGTGTTTTCTGAGCTTGCCTTCATAGGATTCAAGATCATAAGGGTCCACATTTGCAACATCGCCACAGCAGCTACACCGGTCATTGGCCCTAAACTCGTAGGCATCGAAATTATTTCTGCAAAGATCCACTCTGTATAACTTGCCAGCGCTGGAAGGGCAGCAACCAACTATGTATTTGATCACCTCCGCGGAAGCCATCCCACCTATCACCCCCACAATGGAACTTGTAACCCCAGCATTGGCACAGTTCAGCTCGGTACTTACCTGTTGCCCTTCAAAAAAACACCTATAGCACGGTTTTCCCCCCGGCTTTATTACCATCACCTCACCGGTAAAACCTATGGAAACGCAGTGTACCAGGGTTTTATTCATTGCAACGCATGCATCATTCAAAAATATTTTTACTGCAAGTCTGTCAACACAATCTACGACGATTTCTACATCTGACATTATTGCTTCAAAGTTCTTCGGACCTATTGCAGAGTCTACAGCACACACCTCAACGTCACTATTCAAGCATTTGATAAATCCGGCCGCAGCATGCACTTTCCTGCGCCCCACGTCCTGCTCCCTATATATGGTCTGCCGATTTAGATTTGACACTCTTACGGTGTCATCATCACACAAAATCAGCTTTCCCAATCCGCTGGCAGCCAGAAGCGGTATAACTGCACTGCCCAGACCACCGCAACCCGCGATCAGGACACTGCTATTCCTTAGCCTTTTGTGGCCCTCAAGACCGATCTCAGGTACCGACACTTGTCTTGCGTACCTATGCCGTAAATCCCCGCGCAACGCACACACAATAACAACCTAACTGGAGAGTTTTTTGCGCCGTTAACTCAATGCTCTACTCCCGGGCCGAGAGATCGGCACACCCCTCAACTCATCAGGTACTTCATCCTCGCTGTAGTGTCGTATATCCATTTTCAGCAGGCTAACAATTGGAAACGGCATGTTACTGCCGCCCCCACTCCTCCTGTCTATGATACTAAGCTCTGCCACAACTTTTCCCCCAAGGGCAGTTACTGCATCAGAAACTTCCATGGACGATCCCCCCGTGGTGATGACATCCTCAACTATGAGCACGCAGCTACTAGAATCCAGGCTAAACCCTCTGCGTAATTCAAAGTTACCCTGCACCCGCTCAAAAAAGACGAAGCGGACTCCGAGTTGCCTGGCAATTTCGTACCCAAACACCGTGCCCCCCATCGCAGGAGAGGCTACAACATTTATACCAAGGTCACCAAACTTACTCCTGCTGCGATCCAGCAAGGCAGCGCACACGCGCTCACACACAGAGGGAACTTCCTGGAGCTTAGCACACTGTATGTACGTATCACTATGCAGCCCCGAAGATAAAACGAAGTGCCCTTTCAAAATCGCTGATCTCTCTGTTAGTATTCTAAGCACGTCATCATCCGTGCGTATACTATTCCTCATAAATATACCCCACCAATCATGTCCCAGAGAAACGCAAGGAACAAAATCTTTTTTAGGCAGCCTAGACTTAACAACAAAAACGCTTGCGGTTAGAATACCTCCTCTTCCAGCACCTCAGTGCGCCTGTCTGCAGCAAACAAATCGCTGCTATGCATACTTTCCGCTATGTATGCCCTGATCTTTTGCTCCAGCTCACTGGCGACCTCTGGGTTGCTCTTGAGGTAACCCTTGGCATTCTCCCTACCCTGACCCAGCTTCACTGAACCGTAGGCATAATAAGACCCAGATTTTTCTATAAAACCAAACTTGACACCCATGTCAACGATCTCACCCAGCTTCGATATACCCTCGTTGTACATTATGTCAAACTCAGCCTGCTTAAACGGAGGAGCAACTTTGTTTTTCACCACCTTAACCCTGGTCTGGCTCCCCGTTACGCTTTCCTTGTCTTTGATCGAGCTCATTTTACGAATATCAAGCCTCACAGAGGTGTAAAACTTAAGCGCACTACCGCCTGTAGTTACTTCAGGGTTACCGTAAACTACACCTATTTTCATGCGTATTTGGTTGATGAATACCAATACGCAGTTTGCCTTTGACACCACAGATGTAAGCTTGCGAAGCGCGTGGCTGAGCAGCCTTGCTTGCAAACCCATGTGCTGATCACCCATATCTCCCTCGATCTCAGCCCTGGGAGTAAGCGCAGCTACGGAGTCCACCACTATCACATCTATGGCACCAGAGCACACTAGGTACTCAACAATATGCAAAGCCTGCTCGCCTGTGTCAGGTTGGGAGACGATCAAGTCCCCAACGTTCACACCCAATTTCCTGGCATACACGGTATCCAACGCATGCTCCGCATCAATGAAGGCACAGTTACCCCCTTGCTTTTGCGCCTCAGCGATGACATGTAGTGCAAGTGTGGTCTTCCCAGAACTTTCAGGGCCAAAGATCTCCACTATCCTACCCTTTGGAAGCCCACCGATACCCAGTGCTGCGTCCAAGGCTATGGAGCCTGTGGATATACTGTCCATCTTTTCAGCGGGATGCTGCTTTAACTTCATTATGGCACCCTTGCCGAACGCTCTTTCTATTTGGCTTATGGCCGCATCCAATGCCTCCTGCTTTCCAGATTCAACATCCTTCTTGCTACCAGACATGGACACCTCGCAAACGGAACGATTACAGTACGCCGAGCCTAACCTCATACAACCACGCAGTCAAGAATTTTCCCCTCACATTTGGAATGCGCAACACGCAGCACTCGCCAACTATCGCGTATTTGGCAACATGCAGTCATGTTGCACAAAAATTATTTCGGGGTCTAAAAACGTTTGTGGCAAGGCACTGAACCCCATTTCGCAGGTTGGCCTGAAAGCACAGCTTTAGAGGGTTCATACCCCAACAAAGCACATACAATGCGGTATTATTTTGGTGGTTGAGCTGAGTTTTCGAGTACTGGAAGCACATATGCATTATTCAAATAAGTAACGGATTATGATATATCGGGTGCCTACAACATATCCCGATGGCGCGTCCAAGGAGGCAACTAAGACGCTCTGCCAACTCTGGTAAAAGGAATTTTCAACTTGTGCAAGCTAGACACATAGTAATCGGGCTCGCACTTACAGCAGCCTGGTTATCACAATAACATTTTACGCAGGAGGAAGCTGCTTTATGGGCACCTTTTTTGTGAATTATAGGCAATGCTTTTTGACAAACATTCTAGTTTTGCTCCCCGTATGCCTGAACTCTTTTTTCCCATCCACAACATTAGGAGATGAACGTCAGTGGTGGCAGGTGCAGAACAATTTTTATGCCGGACTTACGTTTAATCCAACATATAGCAGTGTACAAAACTTTAGAATCAGGGACGCTGGGCAACGTCCTTTAGGCGTACTTGCATATGAAGGGGGAATGGAAGTCCATGCTGAACAATTTGACTGGAGCAGATTGGACGCCACAGCAGAATTTGAGGACAGCAAATTTCCCGCATTTGGAGGCATGATAGGGTTCTGGGCAACACAAAGTCTCAGGGTAGAATTTGAAGCCGGAAGGGACGTGTTTCCAATAAAAGGCGGAGATACAGGCAAGGGCGGCGTGTTCCTACTGATCAGAGATCTTGCACACACAATCATGACCCAAAATGACGCAGATGCGATAGCACACCAACTCATCCAGCAGGTTGGGAGTGACAGGAAAAAGATTAGAACAGCGCTGACAGGCATCACAGCAGTTAAATTGCCGTCACAAGGGGAAATCGAACAGCACTTCAGAAGAGTACTAACAGGTCTGAGGACCGATTCCAGATCGCTAGAGCATGCAGTCAACAAGCTTGCTTCGGGCCGTATGGCAGAAAAGTACAAGTACGACACCACAACAGTAGCACAAAAAATAGCGGTACTCGGCACAAGTGACGCAGCGAAAGTGGCAAGTAGTTTTATTAGGGTCGCAGAAGGCGCAACAGTTGTCAGATTCAAAGACATAACCTCCACATCGGCAATACTGAATGTTTGTCGAGACATTCGCGTTGGCGCTTCTGAAGCAAAGTTGGTACCTTACGCCTGTGGGGGCGTTGGTTTAGGCCACGTCAGCATGTCCGGTGAGACCGATTTAAAGCTTCTGTACAAGGTAAAGGGTGGCATTGGCTATGAGTTCATGCCTGGCATACGCCTTATTGCCGGCATGTTTCTGCAGGGTACATTTGACGACGTAAGGCATCGAAATTTGGACACAGACACTGTGGTAGGTGACGACACTGGCGCAAGCAGAAGGGCTTCTGCACTCTTCGGGCTAAGATGCTTTGGGATAAACGTTGGGGCAAGCTTCTCGATGTAGCCCAACAAGCTCAAATAAAGCCAGATAGTGGGCTGCGCTGCCTGGCATTTCGCACATGGCACGCAGCGGCACAGAACCAACAGTAGGTTGCAGTAAGCAATTTGTCCGCATCCTCACCTAGTCGCAAGTTGCAGCTATCAAGCGACCCATGGACATTTTACAACGCGGTAAATTGTAAAATAGGGGTACGTGATAGCCAAAAGCACATGTTGTTAGGTGTACAACCGACGAAATTCATATTGCAATTTGCGTTGTGCAGCTGGTAGAATCCGAAACACCGGACTGGGTCCGGTCATTTGTACTGGTTTACAGTGGTGGAGTAACCTATGAATACCTCAATTCCGAAATCCGGAAAGATCCTCTTGCTTGTAAGCATATGTTCAATTATTACCTACCCACTATGCTGCAGCGCATCCCGGACCACAAGTCTGAGACGGGGAAATATGGGAACGCATCATGCATATTTAGCCTTTACAACTGGCTGGGCAAGGAGTGTAGTTCGAGACTTCAGATTAGGAACCATAGATGGCAAAACAGAAGGGATACTGCCCTTTGGCCAGAATAGGAATGTCGAGTTGGGAGCGGAGAATTTCAACTGGGCGACACCGGATCCAGAAATAGATTTTGGATATGGCGAGATCCCCTCTGTTGGTTGGTCCATAGGGTATGCAGCAGGCAATAAGAGGTTTGAGTTTGGAGTAGAGAAAAGGAGGTTTGCCGCAAAAATAAACGGAGAATCGGATCAGGAAGGTCTTTTCATGTTACTAAAGGGCCTCACCTATGCCCTTGCTTACTATGGTCACAACGTCACGCGCGTAGCTGATGCTCTGGAAAATTGCATAGGATGCCAGGATGGGTTATTCATAGATTCACCTAACGGTTGGGCAACATATAAGGTCTCTACGTACGGCGATGACGACGCTAAGCACGCAGCAGAGAAATTGGCAGAGTTTAGTAGCGAAGATAGATTAGCCGCAGCCAAGCTCTTAGTAGGCAATGTAGAAAGCGGCGGAGGTGAAGTTTCCGAAATTGTGGAAATTAGCGAGTTAGAGGCCACAGCAGCCATGCTCAGCGTGTGCTACGACGCTCCCGTGCGTACGCTCTCAGGGCGGGTTACCCCGTACGTTTGCGGCGGTGCGGGTGGAAGCCTGATCGACGTATCTGGGAATACCATATGGAAACTAGCATACAGAATGAGGGGAGGAGTAAGCTGCAAGTTTACCCCTAAAATCTCATTGAATCTGGAGGCTTTTTTCCATAGTGTACCTGACAGAACGCTATACAGGAAGTTCGCCGTAGAACGCGCGCTAGGAGACATAAATTACCAGAGTGACGATCCCGTCGAGGTAGCCTTCAATCTGAGCTATTTAGGTGGCAACCTGGGAGTGAGAATCGCATTCTAGGCCTTGTGCAACCGTGCCTAAGTTAAGCGCTCACCGCCGCCTCGTTGCTGAACAAGCGCCAAAGCAGTATGTGGCTCTACCAAGTGCGCGCGCGTGCAATTCCTTAGCGAGTGCTAGGTAAGGCACCAACAACAAGCTCACCTGCCGATTTCAAACGGCGCCGGCTCACTGCGCGATTAAGTCCTCACAGCTGCACCACACCAGTAACATCACCACGGGAAAGCCACCATCCTCCCCGTCAACCAGGCCTGGAATACACACTACAACTTGGCTTCAACCAGGTAATAGGGGTAGCAACCCTACGCCAAACATCCCAGCATGTATACACATCAGTGTTCCAGACACCATGGGAAAGACCCCCGTTTCTGTGGTGACTAGATGATAAGGTCGCGCATATGGATGGATAGAGCGCACACCCTAAGCTTGCCACACACCATGGGTATGTTCCATGCGGGTAACGTAGTGCAAAGCGTTTGGCTGGTGGCAACAGGACAGCACATTGTCCGCCAGAAATTCCGAAAATAACAGCAACCTAAAGACGCGAAGAACGCACGCCTGAAAGATAGACAAACAGCGGCTAATATATGCACTCTCAACACACGAACTGAGGCGGCAAATTGCTCGGCAGCATCAGCCTCCTATAGGAAGTGTGAGTCAGGACACATACCGAAGTGCCACCAACAGTGCAACTGGAAGCCAAGTGTGCTAATCTCGCAATGGTCCAGTCCCATCATAAATCTTGATACTAGTGTTCCCAGATTGTAGGTAGCAATCATCAATCACCTTCTCAACCTCTAAAAGACATAAACCCCAGTTACCGAGTGTGGAAAGCAAATGCCCGGCAGGCTGTCCTTGCGCTAGCACTTCCTGCCCCCTTATGAGTGTGTCAGTGTCGGAGAACACCGTATACAGCCCCCTCTTCGCGCCCACACGCCACATGCGTGCCACGGTTTCTTGCCCTATGTAACACCCCTTATTCGTACTTATGGCGTTAAGTCTATCCATGGAAAAATACAGCGGGAATGACCTGCCTCTTGTCATATCCTGCACACAATCCGGAATTGTGCACTTGATCCTCAATAGCTCGTAATCGTCCCAATCTGGTAGCTCTTCCAGCGTTACTGTCTCAGCAATAGGTACAATTGCACGTGCCCACATGCAGACATTCCTGGGGTCTTTAAACGTTACTATACCCTCCAAATTGGTTGTACACTCTGCATCTGCACCATCAGGGCACACTGCAACTGCATATTCATCGTCACAATTCCTAACCCTAACCCTGAGCCGCAACCTATATGAGCGCAGCAACTCGACGAGCGCATCTGCATCCACACTTGCGCAATCCAGTAAAAAATTTTGTTCATGGGAAATTAGAAAAAAATCAAATACGTACCTACCCTGAGAGTTTAATATCAAATTGTATATAGGCGCACGAGTGCCAGCCCCAAGCACATCGTTCGTTGTAATATTGTGTAGAAACGACCCGGCATCGGGCCCGTAAATCTTCAACACACTGCGGTTCTGAAGGCGAAAAAGTTTCACTGAAACCCCCAAGACGTTACTTAACAAAAACATTAAGCCGTATGCGACGTTGCATTATAATCTGCACCCACGGCTACACTATTAGCTTTCTTCCCGCGCAACCATACCCTGCCAACTGTGCCCAGTATTCCCCCGGCAACCATGAGCGCAAACCCAATCCATATAAGACCCATGCATGGCTTATAGTACACCTGTACAGCTATTCCTCTGTTTCGATCCACCTCACCTACCACTATGTAGATATCTGCGAACAGTCCGTGATATATACTGCTTTCAGAATTCCTGACACCCTCAACGTAGTAAAATCTGCTCTCAGGATACAGCAGACAAACTACTTTATCTCCCTGCGTCACAGAAAACTTAACTCTTATAGCTTCATGATTCTGCCGCTTCACTAACGACACACCAGATAATGTCACAGTAAATCCGTGAACACTCACAGATTCACGCTCTTTCATATACTGTGCTACATCCTCCTGAAATACAGTCGAGCACACAACACCAAGCATCAAGACAGCGGCGCCTGAGTGCGCCATCATCATTGCATACTTCCCAGGACTTACCCGCCGTATAGCAACACTGAGCGGAACTGACGAGCTACATATTCCGCGGATGTAATCCTCTACTATCGAAAAAAACAACAGCGCAGCTAGTAGAATCAGCACCCCCAAAAGCCCTAGAGACACCGTAAATGGGAAAAGCACTAACGCGAGCAAGGAAGAAACTTTAAAGGTCATTTTAAATCTCTGCGCACCATCCCAGCTCAAACCGGATAGGAGAATCATGGCCGCAAACAGCACTATTGATAGTACACCAAACACGCTGTTGTAGTAGGGGGCACCCACAGATACAGTATCTCCCACTAGCAGTTCCAGCGCCACTGGGTATACTGTACCAACCAACACCACCAAAAATGCAGTGAGCATTGCAACGATATTGGCCGAGATCGCAGTAATTCTCGAAACATAACCAAAGTTGCACGCTTCGGGCCAATGCTTGTACTTGGCAATAAACGTCCCAAGGCCAACCACCCCTACCACTGTCACCAGCATCAATAAAAAAATACCTCGCTCAGGGTCATTGGCAAAAGAGTGTACAGAAATCAGGAATCCGGAGCGTACCAGAAATGTGCCAAATAAACTAAATACGAACGCGGATATGGCGAGTAAAAATGTAAGGTTGCAATATATGCCAAACTTCCGCACTACCGGAATCATGTGAATGAGTGCTGTACCCAAAAACCAAGGCATCAGCGAAACATTCTCAACCGGGTCCCAAGACCAAAATCCTCCCCAACCCAGCTCTCTATATGCCCACCATCCGCCAAGTGCTATACCCAGCGTCAACAGCATCCAGGCACTCAGCGCCCAGTTACGCGTAATAGTAACCCACTCCTTGGGCTCCACATGCAAAACTAGGGCAGCAACCGTTATGGAAAACACAGCACCAAAGCCCGCATAGCCCCCAAACAGCATGGGAGGGTGAACTGTCAACCCTATGTCTTGCAACATGGGGTTAAAGCCCAGCCCGTCGGAGTCCATAGCAACAACTCTCAGGAACGGATTTGCGAGCACTATTCCGAAAAACGCAAAGCCAAACCCTAGCAGATTATGCACGGAAAGCGCTATTCTCTTTAGATCATCTCTCTTAATAAAGTACCCTATGAGGGCCGCATATGCGCTCATCATCCACACAAACAGCAGGTTAGAGCCTTCGTAGTTTCCCCATATTCCAAAAACCTTGTACAAAAGTGGCTGTGTGGAATGCACATTTTGGTATACATGCGCATAGCTGAAGTTGTTTGTAACCAGCAAGTAGGTCAGTAGCGCCATCGCAGCACTGTATAAAGCAAATGCCGTATAAGTAAGTGCCACCCCCCATGTGGTGGATACGCGCGCAACTACGGAACATATCAGAGATAGTACGCACGCACATACCAAAAACGTACTCGAACTATCGATATAATAAAGCATACGACCTCTTGAGCCCATTACACCCGAAGCACCGGCTCTTGCCGCAGCAGGCAGGGCACCTTGCTACTCTATACTCTACATCTAATGCAACACGCACTCAACTGTTGGCGAGTTTCACCATATTGCACGCAATACAGTAACGAACAACACGTTTTTGTGGGACGCATATGCACCTAGTTACGCGGTTGCGCCTATTCGAATGCAAGTAGTCCTGTATGTGTTCTGTGGGTCTACCACCAGTGGAGATCCCTCACGTGAAATTAGAGTTGTTTATAGTATGACAATTTTTTATACTTCGTGCCTGCGCTTTGGCGTACGCGTTTGACATTTTATGCGGTCTTTGGACAGTAGATATCAACACAAGGTAGTAGAGGAGAAGTGTAACTCCACCTGGGATGCAGACGGAATTTACAGGTGGAAGGGTGACGTTGCACAGAGTTTTGTCATAGACACTCCCCCACCTACGGTGTCCGGTGTCTTACACATGGGACATGTTTTCAGTTACTGCCACACAGATTTTATAGCCCGCTACCAGAGGATGTCCGGGAAGGATGTGTTCTACCCTATAGGGTTTGACGACAATGGCTTACCAACGGAAAGGCTGGTTGAAAAAGTCAGAAAACTTCGCGCCGCGCAGTTAGATAGGGCAGAATTCACCCAAATCTGCAGGGAAGTCTCGCGTGAGTTCAGGGTAAAATTCAAAGATCTTTTTAGGCAATTGGGTATCAGCTACGATTGGACACTGGAGTATCACACAGTAAGCAAAGAGATTCAGAAGCTATCTCAGGCTTCTTTCCTGGATCTGTATGCAAAGGGGCAGCTCTACAGGAAGAAGAAACCCATATTATGGGACACCGTGGATTGCACTGCCATAGCGCATGCAGAAATTGAGGAGCGTGATTTGCCATCCGCCATGAATACCATAAGCTTTCACACAGAGGATGGAGAAAGGATCAACATAGCTACTACACGGCCAGAACTTATACCTGCCTGTGTAGCAATATTTTTTAATCCCGAAGATGATAGGTACAAACACCTGCACGGCAAGCTTGCTGTGGTACCCGTAGGCGGGCACAAAGTCAGAATTTTACCAGATAGCAAAGTGAAAATCGAAAAAGGCACTGGGCTGGTAATGTGTTGCACGTTTGGTGATGAAACGGATGTGCACTGGTGGCATACACACAGGTTGGACACCAGGATCATCATGGACAAAACCGGAAGTATAAGTAGCCTGGCGGAAGACACGCCAGATTCAAAAATTCCCGCAGCGCAATTTGACGGCATGCGCGTGCAAGAGGCCAGGAACGCCGTCTGCGACGCGCTAAAAAGCGCGGGGTTGCTCATCTCGCAGGAACAGATTGTGCATACTGTTAAGTGTGCGGAGAGGTCCGGTGCCCCAATAGAGATTTTGCTCAGCGATCAGTGGTTCGTTAAAGTAGTAGAGCATAAGCAAGATCTCCTGGAGCAGGTACAAAAGGTATGCTGGCATCCTGATAGTATGCGCAAGCGCATGGAAATATGGATAGAAAATCTAAACTGGGACTGGTGTGTATCCAGGCAGCGGTACTTCGGTGTGCCATTCCCGTTGTGGTACTCCAAGCGGGCAGGAGAGCTTGGTAAAGTACTGTTCCCCAGAGTAGAAGATCTGCCTGTAGACCCACTGCAGGACTTGCCCAGTGGGTACAGTAAAGATGAGGTAGAACCGGAGGTGGATGTCATGGATACGTGGGCCACCAGCTCTATATCACCGCAGTTTTTCACCAAGTCTATCGGGCAGACGCTGCGCCGTGATGGGGGTCTTACCCTCCCCACTGATCTTAGAGCACAAAGTCATGAGATTATACGCTCGTGGGCATTCTATACGATATTAAAATCCTACCACCATAGTGGAGAAATCCCGTGGAAGAACATAATGATCAGTGGGTGGTGCCTCGCAGATGACAAAACAAAAATGAGCAAATCTAAGGGGAATGCTGCAAGCCCAGAAAAAACACTAGACCTATACGGGGCAGACGCTGTTAGATACTGGGCGGCGAAATCGCGCTTGGGAGCTGACACAGTATTTTCGGAGGAAACCCTGAAAACTGGCAAGAGGCTTACAACCAAGCTGTGGAATGCGAGTAAGTTCGTGTCCACCTTCCTGCACGAAAGTTTTCCGGTTAGTAGTGCGGAGATGCCCACAGATTTGTGGATATTGTCAAAGCTACACAAAACAATTGCGGATAGCACAGAGAGTTTCAAATGCTTAGAGTATTGCACGGCATTGAACAGCGTTGAGGAATTTTTCTGGAAGAATTTCTGTGACAACTACCTGGAGCTGGTAAAACATAGGGCATATAACCATGAGCCGGCTCGGGAGCATGCCTCTGCAATCAGCACCCTGTGCCACACGTTGAAGACCCTGCTGTTGCTATTTGCGCCATTTCTTCCGTATGTCACTGACGAGATATACAACACACTTTGTACTGGCTGTGTACATACCCAAGGGTGGCCAGATGCCAGCACAATTCCCTTCAACAGCGCGCTAGAGCAGCATGGAGATGTGCTAGTAAAAATAGTTGAGGAGGTGCGTAAGGCAAAAACCCAAGCTCAGGTCTCCGTAAAGTACCCCGTAGAGACTTTGACCATAAGCGGACTCGCAGCCGATTTCCCGGAACCTATGCTCGAAGATTTGAAACACGTGTGCTGCACTGAGCACGTCATGTGCACCGCATCAGACAATGCAGAGCTGAGGGTTTCTGTATCCTTGGCAGCTCCCACAAACAACGCGTAATCGCCCCATAATGAAGCTGAAGTGCCGCCTGAAAAGTTGTGAGGCAAACTCGGCCCACCCCAGTGGGAGGCCATACTCAGCCTGAGCAGTACTGATTAAACTTCCCTACGAGCCATCCTGCTCTTCTCTCGGTTCCAGTCCCTAGTTTTGATAGCCTCGCGTTTATCGTACAGCTTCTTTCCCTTTACTACCGCGATCCTGATCTTGGCAAACCCCTTATCGTTGAAAAAAATCATGAGTGGAACCACTGTTAAGCCCGCAGTCTTGATGCTACCCATAATTTTGTGTATTTCACGTCTTCGCAGTAACAACTTCCTCATGCGCAATGGGCTGTGGTTTTTATTATGCGACATGTTGTACTCAGATATGTGTAGGTTGTGCACCCACAACTCCATATCCCTTTCTAAAACGTAGGCATCACCAATGTTGACCTTGCGCTGGCGCAAAGACTTTACCTCACTCCCAACCAGCACCATTCCAGCGTCATATTCCTGGAGGATGAGGTAGTCAAACCGCGCTCTGCGATTCTCTGCTACTACCTCCATATATCAAGAACTACCCAAGTACTCTACAAGTCCCTTTATCGTGGTAACACCAATACCATGTTCCCGAGCAAACGTAACAATCTCGGGTAGTCTGGACATTGTGCCATCAGGATTCATGAGCTCACAGATAACAGCCGCACCGGTTTTTGCCCCGGCAAGTTTTGCTATTTCCACGCTCGCTTCAGTATGTCCAGCTCGCTTTGCTACACCACCACTATCAGCCACTATAGGGAATACATGCCCAGGAGTGACTATGTCATCAGCAGTGCTGTGCTCTGCAACTGCCGTAAGTATGGTCGTCACCCGATCATAGGCGGACACGCCGGTGGTTACCCCATATCTAGCATCGATAGATGTGGTAAACGCCGCACAACTGTCCTTCGCATTCCTCCGGGGCATCAGGGTCAAACCCAACCTATCTGCATGCTGCGCAGAAAGCGCCAAGCACACAATCCCGCTGCCACACCTGATCATCATGTTCATAACTTCAACATCAACCTTGTCTGCAAGGACTACCAGATCACCTTCGTTCTCTCTCTCCTCATCATCCAAAAGCACAAAGGCTTCGCCCCGTGAAGCCGCCTCGACAACCTTATCTACAGGCACAAAAACCTCAGCGGCTTGCTCAACGCTCATACGTACCCTGGCCCCTAAACAAACTCAATTTTCATAATCTGATAGATCTTGTAGTCACCCCTAGGAGTTTTTACCTCAACACTGTCCTTCTCCTTTCTACCCAAGAGAGAAAGTACTAGCGGAGATTTAATGGAAATCATGTTTTTTGACACATCCGCTTCATACTCACCAACAATCTGGTACTTCATAATGCTTGTAGAGTCAGTCTGTTCGTCATAGACGGATACAGTCACTGTGGCACCAAACATCACGGTATCCCCGGACAACTCGGAGACATCTATAACCTCGGCCCTGGAGCGCTTAGACTCGAGCTCCATTATCTTGCTCTCAACCAACCCCTGCCTCTCACGCGCCGCATGATACTCAGCATTCTCGGAAAGGTCACCTAACTCCCTGGCATCTGATATAGATTTAATAATCTTAGGCCTTTCACTTTTCAGGGCCTCCAACTCCGCCTCCAACTTCTGGAAACCCCTTCTCGTGATAGGAAACCTGGTGGTCACATAATCACTCATACAGCACACCCATCCTCCACAGTCAAAAACTAGAAGCGAAACTCCTTATAACCTCCGAAAGCTTACTTTTTATATCATCAGCAATATCAGCTGACAAGGAAGACATAAGACTCCTGTGCTCAACACGCAGTAGATCCAGAAGGCCACTCTCAAACCTGCATATCTCGCTCACCGGAATGTGACTCACGCAGTCATCCACACCTGCAAGCACAACAGCAACCTGTTCCTCAACAGAGAGAGGCGAGTACTGACCCTGTTTTAGTAACTCCATAAATCTGCGCCCCTTTTCCAGCATAGCCTGAGAACTAGGATCAAGATCAGAGCCAAATCTAGCAAAGTCTTCCAGCTCCCTGTACTGGGCCAAGGCCAACTTCACAGAGCCCGCAACTTTCTTTACTGACTTAACCTGAGCAGCAGAACCTACACGAGACACAGACAAGCCTACGTTAATCGCTGGCCTAAATCCCTTGTGAAACAACTCAGATTCCAGAAAAATCTGCCCATCGGTTATGGAAATCACGTTGGTAGGTATATAGGCAGAAACATCACCAGATTGAGTCTCTATGACAGGCAGCGCAGTCAGAGAGCCCCCACCCAGGTCTTTAGACAACTTAGATGCCCGCTCTAGAAGACGTGAGTGTATGTAGAACACATCACCAGGATACGCCTCCCTACCCGGAGGACGCCGCAACAACAAAGACATCTGCCTGTATGCAATAGCATGCTTAGATAAGTCGTCATACACTATCAAGCAGTGCATCCCATTGTCTCGGAAAAATTCACCCATGGCACACGCAGCATAGGGCGCCAGATATTGCACCGGCACGGGGTCAGATGCACCCGCAGCTACAACCACTGTGTAGTCCATGGCCCCTGCTTCCTTAAGCTTGTGCACCACGCGCGCAACCGAAGAGTTCTTCTGCCCGATGGCGACATAGATGCAGTACATCTTATCCTTGACGTCAGACACATCATTAGTGCGCTTCTGATTTATAATAGTATCAAGCGCTATGGCAGTTTTCCCAGTCTTCCTGTCACCAATAATGAGCTCACGCTGCCCGCGGCCAATTGGGATAAGCATATCTATGGTCTTTATTCCTGTCTGCAAGGGCTCGCACACAGGCTGCCTAGCCACTACCCCAGGAGCCTTGGCCTCTACAGGAAGTCTACAGTCACCCGAAATGGCGTCGCCCCCATCCATCGGGAGTCCAAGCGGACTCACTACCCTACCAAGCACGGACAACCCGGCAGGAACAGTCATGAGCTCACCCGTACATTGCACCGAGTCCCCTTCCCGTATAGCCCGATCCTCACCAAAAACTACAACACTACACGTATCGCGCTCCAGACCCGCGACTACACCACGAACTCCGGAAGAGAAGGCCACAGACTCACCAAATTTCACTCCATCCAAGCCGTAGACCAGGGCTATGCCATCCTTAATCGAGACAACATCACCAACGCTACTGGTTTTCACCGGGGTGTCAAAGCCCTCAATCCTTTCCTTCAGAATCCTGAGCACATCACCCGAGGACACAATACCCACGCCGCACCCTACCTAAAATCGACACCACATATAACGCTCTTGCTGACCTTCTCCAGCTCGCGTAAGTGTCCGGAAAACGAAGCATCAATCACGAGGGAACCCGCCTTCGCAACAAAGCCACCAAGCACTGTAGGATCCACGCGCTTTGTAACCGTCTCCGGCTCCCCACACTCCGACCGCACGATGCCCAATATTTTCTTCTCCTCTGCAGCAGATACTGGAGCCGCTGTTGTTATCTCCAGCTTACACCTACCACGTGCACGCCTGAGCAGAGCAAAAAACTCCTCAAACACATCAGAGAGTAGGTCAAACCTACCATCTTCCACAACTACGCAAATAAGGCCAACAAGGGCTCTGCTTAGCTTACAGCTCCCAACCAAAGCCCGCAGCACCTCAATCTTACTAGCCTTTGAGGTTACAGGGTTGGAGAAGAACGCTCGTACGTCGGCATCCGCAATAAGCACATCATGCACAAGCTCGATCCCCGCGCACACGCTGTCCTCGCTACCCGCGGCCACATCCAGCAACGCACGCGCGTAACAGTACACTACGCGCCCACCCCCACGCTTGCTCATGACATCAAAACAAGAATACAGAACACCCGGGCGTATTATTGCGTACACTGTATACCCAGTCAAGTGGTTTCACCCATAATATACCCGCACCTTGATGCAATTATCCATATTTTCAGTAAAATGTACGTTGTAACAACCGCATTTTATGAAATAAACACAAAGTATGTCCTCTATAACCGGACATGCACCATTAGCCGCAGCCATTTCGGCGGTGGATCCAGCATCTAGCACCGCTATATCGCGGCAGCTTCTCAAAACCATTTTGCCGGACACACAAAATTTGAACGTGAACACAGGGAAGGGCCCACAGAGATTTAGGGCACCAAATCGTATAAAAAGCTGAAGTCTGCGTCCAGGTACCCTGCGTATTTCAAGTAGCAGTACAGACCCGCACATATCGCAGAGATAGCAGTCACAACAAGAATTTTTACTGCTAGGTAGGCCTTTTTAGGCGCGCTACTGGCACATCCTACCGGGTACTGCTTTGTATCCACCTCAACCCCCACAGGCAGCGCAACGAAAAGGGCTATCCACCAGGTAATTGTGAATACGAGAAATGCCCCAGCTATCACTTAATTATCCTACAGCCATTGTATGGAATCAAACGCACCACAATCTGGGCACTCGTGCACCCACTCAGGCGACACAGCGCAGCACTTCGCACACTTCCACCTCGCATCTGGCAAGGAGTCCTTTCTCATCTTTTCCAGCCAGTATACCACCCCATCAATATTCCCTATGCAGGCCATAATGTCCATCATCATACAATAAAGCTCGGTGCTTTTGTGCTTTGCGATCGCGCGTTTAACATACTGCTCAGCCGCATTATATCGCTTTGCCCCCATGTACCGCCTTGCAGTCAGCATCAAGCTGACGTAGTGCTCAGCATTAAAACTACTGAGTCGTTCCATGGCCAAGTCCTGATCTTTGGCAATTTCTAAATACACTGCAACAACCTCCGGATGGGGTGCAGCCCTGTAACAAGCCTCTAGCACATCTCTGGCTTTTCGCAGGTTATCCAGCTTGACGTGGATCTGCGACTTTAGGATTGCTGAATGCATGTCCGTTGTACGCTCCAGCAGTTTTAGGCTTGCCCTGTACTCGCCTCTCTTGTAGCGTGACCTGGCACACATGAGCCGGGCAATCTCACCGATTCTCTCGTGTTCGTATGGAAGAACAACACCTCGCCTTGCAGCAAGCTCCGCCTCAGAGAGTACAGCATCCCAGTTTCCCTCCATGCGGGCAATTTCCAACCTAAACATGGTAACCCAGACCGCCCGGTTAAACACATCACACAGCCTTCTGAGAACTCTAAGCCTACAGTCCCTGCTCTTTTCCCGTTGCAATGACTCTAACAACCATAACCCGAACTTTCCGTCAGGCCAGCAGTTGCTCCCCAGTAGCGACATTGGCTTCTCAGCCATCTCATACTTTCCCAACCTAAACCATGCACAGACTTCCAATATTGCGAGTGAGCGTCTATCAAGCCCCTGCAGCTTATTCACTGTGTCTATAATGCGCTCAGCATCTTCTGCCCTTCCCAAGCTCAGTAGGGCATATCCCGCACCTAGAGACTCATATTGCTTAGCAACGGATCTACATCTGAACTTATAGGAAAAAAGTGCGCACGCCAGGAATAACCGCAGCAGAGCAGCTAGTAGCAGCATTACAGCACAAACTGCAAACACTACAAACACCGCACTTGCCTCAACGGCATATCCGGCAACTTCAACCTTGAATATGAGCCCCTCATAACTCTGTATAGCAAGCCCAGCAGCCAGGGACACAACTATGCAAATCAAAAAACAGGTAATCATATGCCCTCTGGGTTACTATTAACACGCTCTATTAATCGGTCGTATATTGCAGAGAGGCTCCGTTCAATTTTCAGCATCGATTCCAGATCTTTTATCCAAGACTTCATACCAGGTATGGAGTTTAAAGAATCGTCGTTGGCAACGCTTAAACAATCCTCCCATGCACCTAAGCTTGCAAGTCGCTCCAAGCGCTCAAACTCCCTCCAAACCGTCTCGTTGTGGTTTTCTATCGATATCCACTTTGACAGATATCTTCCTATGGGGCCAGACACTGCTGTGCGCAGCCTTTTCCTTATACCAAGCAACTCCTCAACCAGATCTCTGTACCCCCTATTGGGCCTGAACTCCTCAACCACCTTGAAATTGTCACTAATTTGCTGATCGTTCAGCTCAACAAGTATAGGCTTTACCGCGTGAATTGCGTCATGAGACATCGCCCCCAAAGCAAAGGCTCTACGCAAATCGGCAATCATGAGCAGCACCTTGGCCAGACACTCCGCACGAACACAACCATCCCGATTCACTACTATGGTGCTCTTGTTGGGAATCAAGCCTTTGAGCTGCTTGGTCTCCGATGATATACCAGACAGGGTCTCACTCATGAGTGCGTGCTCGCGCACCAATCTCTCAATACTGGCTGCAGAATTCAACATTACTTCCCTGAAGTCCAAAACAAAATACGAGACCCCCCCCATCCAAAGAGATAGGATACAGAAAATTCCCATCCATCCACAATGTTCTGCTTTCATTTACTTACTCATACCTAAGAATATCAACAGGATTCTGGCACGCAGCTGAAATAGCAGGAGGCACAGCCGCCAGCAGAGACGCACTTAAAGACAACGTCACAACCTTTACAACATCCCCCAGCATCATTTCCGAGGATATCCCCTCCAGGCAATATGCCAGGGATTCAAAAAGCGTACCACCCCCGAAGGTGCTGACAAAGTTGCTTATGCTTTCCATATTCACGGAAAAGGCCATGCCTAGAAAGCACCCTAAGCTGGTGCCTAACATTCCTATGAAAGCGCCACACAAGCAGAATATGCGCATCACTGCATACTTGCTAATACCCATTGTGCGCATTATGGCTATTGCGCCCCTTTTGTCGTGCACCAGTACAGAGATTCCGGAAATTATGTTAAACGCAGCAACAACAACAATCAGTGCCAATATGAAGAACATGGCATCTCGTTCTAGCTCCAAAGCGCGGAAGTATTGCCCCTGCTGAACTTTCCAATCCTCCACCCTAAGGCCAGTTTTTTCCGCTATAGAAACCAGTGCTTCGGAAGACTTCTCAACATTCCTCAGAAACACCTCTATGTACCGCACCTTATTGCCGTACCCCAAAAGCTGCTGGGAATCCCGCAGCGGCATGTACACAAAAGCGCTATCATACTCGTACACTCCAACGTCGAATATCCCGGTAACCCTATATGTCTTCACACGTGGTACTGAGCCAAAAATCGTCGAGGAAACCTCTGGGGAGATTATAGTAATTTCATCATCGCAGTCAGCACCTATACTCTCTGCCAACCTAAAACCTAGCACAATTCCCTCTTCAAATGCATCCACATTGCCTCTTACTATGTGCCCTTGCAACTTACTGCGTATATCGTGCCTGTGCATACCCCTAATCACCGCACCCATGGTATTGCCCCTACACTTCAGCATCACCTGCCCCTCAACAACCGGCGCAGCAGAAGCCACACTAGGCATGTGGCTGATCTCGGCAATCACATTTGGGTAATCCGAGTGACGGCAGTGGACTGTGATGTGGCCGTTCATACCCAGAATACTTGAGAGAAGCTTTGCCGAAAAACCATTCATCACCGACGTTACTGATATGAGTGTAGCAACTCCAATAGCAATTCCCAAGATAGAAAGAACCGTCGCAGTGGAAAAGAGAAACCCCCACCTATTGGACCTAAGATACCTCCCGGCTAATAGCCACTCCAAACCCATAGACACCTTACCGCCCATATCGTAGGCAAACCTACAGCACGTATAGCACGCTTCCGGAGCGGTTACAATTTCTCCAGCGCATGGCTCAGCAGCCATGTGACGTTTTCAGCACACAAGGCGGCTGGACATCTGCGCCATACCGCATACACTGGAAAGCTTAGTTGTGCACAGCATCAGTTTCTAAGAACCGGTACAATAGTGAAGATCACCGCATCAAAGTTAGGAGATTTCTTCGGTAACCCCGAAGCGTACGGAAGCATGCTATTCCACGGGAATGACTGCAGCAGAGCCAGTATGTACATACAGAAAATCCTGCATCAGGTTAACCGCAACGGTGAGTTTGCTATCCACAAAATGGAGTTTCTAAAGGCCAATAAGGACCCAGAGCAGTTGCTTGTCAATTTGATGACCATCCCAATGTTCAGCAAAAAACCCTTGGTGCTTCTAACAGATGCAAAGGATGGGCTTTCCTCCGACTTAAAAGCCGCCATGGAAAGCGTGAACCCGCAACACTGTCACGTGATTGTGCAAGCTCGTGAGCTCTCAGGAGCATCTTCACTGAAAGACTATTACAACACTCACAAAAGATTTGCATCGATAGGTTGCTATAAGGAGGAAGATGCCAGTTTCATAGTGGCTGATTTTCTCTCCAGGCACAGTATATCCTATGAGCAGCGCGCATTGAGGCTATTGTGCGATACATTGCGGCACAGTAGCGCCTGCTTACAACCAGAATTAGAGAAGTTGCTATTATACCTTGGCACAAAGAAATCCCTGTCTACAGAAGACATACAAAAAAGCCTGGCCTCTGATTTGGACCCTGCACTAGACGATCTGTGTGTGGCAATCGCAGACGGAAATCTGGGTGATGTTCTGAAGTTTACGGATGCGCTATTTCAAAACAAAGTTTCCCCCATGCTGGTTATTAGATCTAGCATGAAATACTTCGTAAGGCTCGAATGCTTGTCTAGAAGGACGCATCACGGCGAAAACATTGACAACGTGATCAAAACATTGCAGCCCCCAGTGTTTTTTAGGTTGATACCAAAACTTAGGCGACATGTCGCGTCTGTTGCGTATGAAACAATACAGGTGATACTACGAAGGTTGCTCGAAGCGGAAATACAGTGCAAGATTTCTGATACAACGCAGGAAGTGGTTTTTAAATACCTGATGTGCTCACTTGCCACATTCGTGAAGCATGCCGAGAATAGGCAATACAAGCAGCGCGCCACTCATGGCAACTGATCCCCAGTATGTGAGGAACGGGCGGTAATTTCCGCTGCCTCTATAGCTGAAGCCAAGACTGCAAGTTTACCAATCACGCGCCAAACTCGTTTCTTTCCACACGCAACGTCGAGTTCCACATCTGCAAAACCGCAACCAGGAGCATTGAGATTCTCAAATTTACTTTTTGTAGAATTGTACCTACACAAATAGCACACAGGCTCCGATCCTACATAATACAGCAGGGGTTCTGCAGCATGGCCGTCAAACACCTCATCAGTCGGTATCCCCTCCTGCAGCATTACACTTTTTACGGGGTTGTTGTCCTTAATCCTACGCATTTTGTTGCGATTTCTCTTGTTCATATTGAGCACATCATCCCCGCTGTATACCTCTATCACACCCATGCCATAGGTTCCATTGTCGGCTTTAACGAAAACATGCGGAGCGCCCTCTATCCCATAAAGGCGAAATTTCTCTCCAATTTGTGATATCAAATCTTCAACCTTGTTAGCAATGTGGTCAATCCCCTTCTTGCTCACGAAATCTACATCCTGGCAGTGCATAAACAGCGCACAAACTCCCCACTCGTCAAGCCCAAATTCTTTGCAAAACTCTGCAGCCACATTCTCATATATACTGAAGTGTCTGGACTTGCGTCTATTGAACCAACCCAAGCGCGTCGGCGGTATTACACGCTGGGTCAGAGCTCCATCAAGCACGCTCGGAACTCCGCTCGTGAGATCGCTGTTGAGTATTATAAGATCTGGCACAAAGCCGGAAGTGGTGCTGACCTCTCCCCCATGATTTACCAAGGCCTTGATATCAAGGCCGGCACCCGTGGAAGATAGTACACTTGTGTCCTCAGTGATGCCGCACACGCCAACTTCAGCACGGAATCCCGAGTCGCCAAGCATGTCCCTTAGCGCAATTACGCTATCAACGTATTTCTTGTTTCTGGTGTGGCCCTCAACCACAATCAGCACCCTAGTATCCAGATACTGAGACATATACTCCGAGAGGGCGGCTGCTGCCTTTTTTCGTGCTGGTATACCAAAATTATTGTACCCCGCAGGGAAGAAGTTTACGTCAACTGGGGCTATTTTGTACCCTGAACTTCTAACGTCCACAGAGGTGCTCAAAACCGCAGGGTATTTGGTAAACCGATCGGAAAACCAGTCTTCAATAGCAGATACATGACGCCCGAGCACGTCTTCAAGCATTTTGACATACGCCAAAACAGAACCCCAGAACTGCGAAGCCGGCAGCGATTATATCTACCTTTATGTGCGTAAACCACCTAAATTTATCGTGTGCAAGCCCACCAAAACCAGGCCGAGTCGCCACAGGCGCCGAAAAGCACATGCAGGGTTCGCATCTAACCCACGGCGCACACACCTGCAACACATGGGCGCACTATCTGTTACAAGTTACGCAGAGAAGCTAGGTGTCTAATAAAAGCATGGTGCGAGCATACCGCAACCAGCAGGCTCTCACTTTGCGTTCATATTGCCAACATACAGTTGGCGCGGCCGACAGATTCTATTGCTGTCACCATGCTCAGTCACCATTTCATACCACTGAGCAGACCACCCAGTAGTCCTAGCTAGAGCAAAAAACGCAGTGAACATATTCACTGGGACTCCTATTGCCTTAAGGACAATACCGGAGTAAAAGTCAACGTTCGGATACAGGAAGCGCTTGACGAAATACTCGTCCTCCAAGGCCACTCTTTCAAGCTCAATAGCAACATCCAACAGAGGATCGCTTGTGCCGAGCTCGTGCAGTGTCTCTTTGCAAATGTCCCTTATGATAAGCGCTCTTGGATCGTAATTCTTGTAGACCCTATGGCCAAAGCCCATAAGCCTCACTCCATCCTTTTTGTCCTTCACTCTCTGAATGAACATGCCCACCCTTTCGGGGCTGCCAATTTCCTCAAGCATCCTGACGGCCGCCTCGTTAGCTCCCCCATGAGCTGGCCCCCACAAAGTTGCAGCACCTGCACTCAAGCAGGCAAATAGATTCGCCCCAGCAGAACCGGTTACTCTCACTGTAGCGGTAGAGGCGTTTTGTTCGTGGTCCGCATGCATTATGAATATCGACTCTAGCGCCCTGCATATAACGCTCTGACGCGTACTACCCAGATCACCAAACATCATTTTCACAAAGTTCTGCACGTACCCCAGATTTGGGTCCGCCTCCACAGCGGGCATACCTGAAGTGTGCCTATAGATGGCTGCAACAATCCCGGGTACTTTGGATATAGCTACTATTGCGCTCTTTAGTGGATCTATGGAATTCTCGGCGTGGTAGCAGGCGGCAAGTGTAACAAAACTCGCGATTAGTATCGCCATGGGATGCGCACTGCTGGGCAAAGATTTAATCACGTTTACCACCTGCGCGGGTACATGGCACTCATTGCCCACAGCGGAAGCAAAATCATCCAGCTCGCGCCCTTGCGGTAGGGCACCGTGCAACAGGAGATGAGCAACGCTGCAGAACCCGCCACCTGTCGTGACAAGATCTGCAATGTCATACCCTCTGTAACGCAGAATACCCTTGTCCCCATCTATAAAGGTTATCTCAGACCTGCACGCAGCAGTAGACAGGAACCCCGGATCATAAGTAAGGATTTTTGCATCCTTGTACAGACCAGTAACATCGATGGCGAGCGTCCCATCGTTGCCACGCATCACGGGTAGGCTAACCTTGCAATCTCCACACTCCAAAATCGCTTTCTCTACCATACAGTTCCCCCGACAACAAGTTTACTGGACACTCAATCACTCCCACTCAATAGTCGCAGGAGGCTTTGACGTTATGTCGTATACCACCCTATTTACTCCCTGCACCTTGCTTACTATAGCTCCGCTCACCCTCTGCAAAAACCCAAGAAATCCTGACTTTTGCTCGTCAGATTCACCAAAGGGAAAACAGTTTGCCGTCATACCATCACTCGAAGTCACCGCTCTGAGCGCGCATACATAACCATAAGTCCTACTATCACCCATAACGCCAACTGTGCGCACTGGCACCAAAACCGCAAATGCTTGCCATATATGATCATAAAACCCGTCTTCACGCATCATATCTATGTAGATGCTATCTATTTCCCTAAGTAACTCAACCCGCTCCGCGGTAACCTCCCCCATAATTCTGACTGCCAACCCAGGACCGGGGAACGGGTGCCTATCCAGTATCTCACTAGGTAAACCGAGCTCCCTTCCCAACAACCGGACTTCGTCCTTAAACAAACACCTTAACGGCTCTACCAGCGACAGCTTCATGACCTCCGGAAGCCCACCAACATTGTGATGTGATTTAATCTTAACCCCGGATTCTCCAACACCGGACTCTATCACATCAGGGTATATTGTCCCTTGCATTAGGAACTTTATGTCTCCCAAACTGCGCGCCTCTTGTTCAAAGACCTCAATAAAGGTTGAGCCGATAATTTTGCGCTTTGCTTCGGGATCCTCCACACCCGCAAGGCGCTCCATGAACACGCGACTCTTGTCCACAACGCTCACAGGCATCCCAAGCGTACTCACAAAAAAGCTGCGTACGACGTCGGCCTCACCCTTACGTAGCAAGCCAGTATCAACAAACACGCACCTTAATCTGTCTCCTATTGCCCTGTGAACCAGCACCGACGCAACGCTTGAGTCTACGCCACCACTGATAGCCGCTACCACGCGCCCGCCGTCAGTTGTGGCTCTTATAGCATCAATCTGAGTGCGTAAAAAGGACCCCACAGCCCAATCCCTGGTGCAGCCCACAGTCGTTAAGAAGTTGTTCAACATCTCTCGACCACCGGGCGTGTGCGCTACCTCCGGATGAAACTGCATGCAGTAAATCCTCCGCTCTTCGTTGGCCATATAGGCAACAGCGGACGTATCGGCACTGCGCGCCACCACACAAAAGCCTGGCGGCGCCTCACCAACTATGCTATCCGAGTGACTCATCCACACATCCACCCTACTGCCTACAGACCAAACCCCTTCTGTGATGGATGAGCGCCCCACAACATCCAGCTGCGCCTTACCAAATTCCCGAGCTTTTCCCGGCTCCACAGCAACCCCGAAATAGTGCGCGAGCACCTGCAGACCGTAACATATGCCTAATATTGGAATACCTCTCTGCATGTTCAGCTCAAGAACGTCCGATACTACTTTAGGAACTTCACGAAGCTGCTGTACCGAACCCGGCCCCCCAGAGAGGATGAACGCGCTTATTTCAACGCCACAATTGACCATGGAGGAAAAATCCGTACTAGGAGGAAACACCTCGCTGTACACACCCAGTTCTCTGATTCTTCTAGCTATAAGCTGAGTTACCTGAGATCCAAAATCTATTATGGCAACTGTAGACATCAAAAGCACCCCAAACCCTTCCGCACCGCATGATACTGGAAAAGCATGCTGTGTTATGTATACTTGACCAAGCTCCATAGTGCAAAGTTTTATTAGGTGCTAAATGAGTTGAGATAGAGCCTCAGTAGGGAACCGCAGCGTGTGTCTACATCCCAGTTGGGTTGCTTTTCTGGCATTTAAGCTTATAAAAGAATCGTAGGTGGGGCGTTGCGGGGAGACGGCACGGCTTTGTCTTTACATTCGTGTGCTGCCTATGTAATGGTTGGGTCTTGCCTAGAAGCAAGTGGCCATGGGACAGGGCTACACCCCAACATGGACGCATGTTTGTGCGGCTGTGTGCACAGGTAACTGGCGTGAGGCTTTGCACCTTGGGTGCTCGCTGTGTGCATGAAGTTATAAATTTTTTAATAAATTCTGCATATCATTCCAACCATGTAGAAAGTGTTAGAGTAGTTTAGTATGAGCTCAGAACCTCAGAATCAAGGCCGTGCTATCAGCAGCCCTAAGGGCCCGCTGCAGCAACAAAAGCGGGATGCAGGTGCCAGTAACGGCGCGAGACGAAAGGATGACTTCTCTCTGTCTAACGATGAAATCGAGCAGGTCATACGGTGCATGGAGAAAGAGTATGGCAGCGAGATGAGCGATGCTATGAGGAAGGCGATGAGAGACGAGATCTCCACTGCCGTGCCAAAGCTCACTAAGGCTCTCGTGCCGATTGTGACATCTGCCGCTCAAAACAGCGGGCCCACAGCCCAGTCTCAGGAGGAACTTGTAAGAGCCTTCATGCAGATAATGCTGCCGCACATGCGCAGGATAGTAAACGTCGCAACAAACTACTAGACAAACCGGTTATCGTGTCAAGGCCAGGACCGTTGCAGCCGCGCTGCGATCGCCCGGATCCCCCGGGGTGGCGGTGCAGCGGCAGCGGCCCCGGCCTTGACACGCAGACAGATTGGAAACACCCGCAGGGCTACACTCACTGCACACTCTTCTCGAGAGCGAGTAGGCGCCAACATAGCCAGACACACATAGTCCTCTTAACTGCCCTGCGGGCTTAACCTGAGGCCCGGCGCGAGCTGGACCTCAGGGGACACCCTTCCCCGGGGGCCCGTCCGAGCATGGATATCGGCTCTCTATTGACGGAGTAGCAGGCATTGGAAGGGGGCGTTGCCACGCCTTGGGGCACAACACAGTGATAACGTGTACGGGCATTCCCACAAATCATATTCCCCACCCGAGCCATAACAAAAGCCTAGGTACGCCTACCACGCGCAGGAACTTGTTTATCGTGCCTACAGTAATCTGTAGTTGTGCCAATTAAATTGACACCGGCATTTTGATGTTGTAAACGATGGTCCTGCCTTGAGGGTTTCTGTCCGAGTTGCAATATGCCAGTTAAAGTATTGATGCCTGCTCTGTCTCCAACAATGAAGAGCGGTATCGTTGCTAAGTGGCACAAGAAGGAAGGAGATCCAGTCAAACCTGGTGACGTTATAGCAGACATAGAGACGGACAAGGCCGTCATGGAGTTCGAATATGTAGACGAACCCGGAGTCCTACACAAGATTCTCAAGCAGGAAGGCACGCGAGATGTGCAGGTGAATCAGGTCATAGCCGTAGTTAGAGTGGGGAACGAGGATATAGGAGACGTTGAGGAGCTGTGTAAGGCCGACGGCACAACCCAAATTGGAGAACCGGCAGTAGAAGCGGCGGAGCCATCTCCAGCACCTGCAAAGACCAGCAGCACAACAGAAAAGACAGAAAACCAGCTCCAGCAACCAGAAAGAGGCGTTGCGTATCCTATCCCCGATTTTGTGGGAGAACGTAAGGTTAAAGCGACGCCATTGGCTAAGAAAATAGCTTCTCAGTTGTCAGTGGACATCACAAAGATTACCGGAACTGGGCCGTATGGCAGGGTAATTAAGGCTGATGTTTTAGACGTGGCAGCGGGTAGCAGTACAGGTGGAGTTGTCGCTGCAGGGGGTGGTGATGTCGTAGAAGTCAGCAGTATGCGCAGGATAATTGCGGAGCGTCTGCTGGAATCGAAGCAGACAGTGCCACATTTTTATCTTGCGGTAGATTGTATGGTCGGAGAGCTCTTGAAGCTTAGATCTGAAATAAACAACAACTGTGCCGACCGCGGAACTAAGGTTACTGTGAATGACTTCGTGCTCAAAGCCGCAGCACTGGCCATGCGTGAATTTCCTGAAATTAATTCCTCGTGGGAAGGTGACACGATAAGATACCATAGCAACATAAGCATATCATTTGCGGTTTCGATAGACGATGGGCTAGTCACTCCTGTCATTGAAAACGTTGATACCAAGTCTCTGTCAGAAATATCTAGCATCACAAAAAGTCTAGCTGCTAGAGCCAAGGAGAGGAAGCTGCAGCTGCATGAGCTGCAGGGAGGAGGATTTACTGTATCCAATTTGGGAATGTTTGGAATCCGTGAGTTCTATGCAATCATCAATCCCCCACAATCTTGCATCATGGCCGTAGGCCAGTCCGAAAAGAGGGCAGTTGTTGTTGGCGAGTGCGTCGTCCCTGCCGACGTTATGACAGTGACGCTCTCCGTGGACCACAGAGTAGTAGACGGCGTACTTGCAGCAAAGTTTCTTAATAGGTTCAAATTTTACTTAGAGAATCCATTGCTTGTATTGGTGTAGCAGTGCAAGCCGCTGCAGCCATTTCCTAGATTTAGTTTGAAATTGGGTGCCCTCACCATATAATGGTGAGTTGCGCAGTTCAGAGCGTCGGCACAGCGGCGGCCGTTTTTGCTCTGCGTGGGTTTTGTGGGGGCACCATGGGTCTTAGCGAGCAAGTCAGGAACATCCTTGACTATTACGACGGCGAGAGCCCTGGAGTACTAACAAACCTTGCCAGAATTTTGCTCCACGGTAAGCTTGCAAACACGGGGCGTCTCTTAATACTGCCCGTAGATCAGGGGTTTGAGCATGGCCCAGTCAGGAGCTTTGAGGCCAACCCAGATGCGTGTGACCCGTACTATCACTTCAGGCTCGCCGTCAATTGCGGATTTAGTGCGTATGCCGCACCTCTAGGAATGCTGGAGTGCGGAGCATATGCACACGCGGGCATGGTCCCCCTGATACTGAAGTTAAACTGCTCTACGGCACTTACCCCAAGTGGGCTACAGCCCAACCAGGCAGTCACAGCCTCGGTCAGGGATGCACTGAGACTTGGGTGCGTAGCCGTAGGCCTCACAATCTATCCGGGATCCGGGGCATTCCTGTCCATGGTAAGCGAAGCAAGGGAGCTTATCCGCGAGGCAAAGTCTTGTGGACTTGCGGTGGTTGTGTGGTCATATCCACGTGGCGGAGATTTATCTAAAAAAGGCGAGACCGCCATAGATATAGTATCCTACGCAGCGCACATAGCAGCGTCTATAGGGGCTAACATAATCAAGGTTAAGCTGCCCACAAATTACACAGAGCGCGACAGCATAGGGTGCGACATATCATCCCTGGCGCAGAGAGTTGCTTACGTCAAGAGATCTTGCTTCGCCGGTAGGAGAATGGTAGTATTCTCGGGCGGCAGTGCAAAAAGCGATGAGGAGCTGCTTAGGGAGGTCGAGGCCGTCAGATCCGGCGGTGGTGATGGGTCTATAATAGGGAGGAATTCCTTCCAGAGAACCGAGAAGGAGGCTGCGTCGTTGGTGCGTAGCATCGTGGAGATTTACAGCTAGTGGCTGGGTGGCAGAGTGGTTTATGCAGAGGACTGCAAATCCTTTTATACCGGTTCGATTCCGGTCCCGGCCTCGCGTCTGTAGAGTGGTTGCCAGGTCTACATTTGACCCCGTCTCACGGTAGTTCTACGCCCCCAAAAGCATAAACCCCCTATAGGCTTTCTACAGGTCAAAGTTACCTAGGTGATCAGGGCCTACAAAGCAAGGCGTGGCCAGGCTATGGAGCCACCTCTCACAAGTCGCTATTTGATCATGCAACCTGCATGGGACACCAGCATGCTACAGAACACTGCAAGTGCTGCCAGGTGTATCTGGCATGTAACCACCCCTAGCTGTTATTCACATCCAAACACTGCAACCCACAAATGACAAGCCCGCAACTATCCCAAACGGTTCAACCGCAGCAATCCCCCTAGAACTTTTGCCGATGACCGGCTTCCTCCCGGTGGGATGCCCACAGCACCTCTCCCGCAGAACCACATCATGCATACTAGTTTCCCGCCCATAGCACTCCCCGTGACGACTTACTCTGTGTTGCTGCATGGGCTAAACCCTGCATATTCCGCAATGCTGCGCACAGCACTCACCAACAGGAGCGGACCCATCTATGGTGAGCGTCACACAGTTTACGCACGCAAGACTGAGAACATAGCTTCAATCTACAGTTCCGTGCAGCGTGAACGAGGATCGCGTCACCCACGGCCAGTCTCCTGTCAGTATCCCCCAACGCACTCAGCAGCTGTACATGCATCCAAATTCTTTAAAGAGCGCACCCGCACACAGCAGAGACCCGGCTCTCTTCCACCAAGGATTTAAACGAACACACAGTGCGCCATGCACTTGTTCGTCAAACTATCCACCACCGTGCCACATCCACATGTAGCAATCCTAAGTAGGCATGAAATACTTGCTGCGCGCAAGGACACCCCCAGCCTTTAGCGCCATGTATCCAACAAATTTACCTCAAATGGCAATCATGATCGCTGCTGGTCTAGGACCCTTTGCATACTGCTTGCAAAGGGGGCAGTGGCAACAAATGTGGAAGAATACGTTCCTACAACGATACCGCAAAACGTTATGATCCCTAGGTCGCGCACAGCTCCTTCACACAACAATATGAGGGGCACAGAAGCTAGCAGGGTGGTACCAGACGTGAGCAGAGTTCTGGACAGAGTAGAGTTTATGCTGGCGTTTATAATACTACCCATGTCTTTGTAGCACATGTTTTTGTCCCCCATGCACTCCCTGATCCTGTCGTATATAACCACAGAATCATTAACCGAATAGCCAATAATCATCAAAATCCCAGCAGTTGCCGGAAGGCCAAATTCAATTCCAGTGGCGCTGACCATTCCCATGGTAATAACCACATCATGCATCAGAGCTAGGACCCCCCCAACCGCAAACTGCCACCTGAACCTGCAGCATAGGTACAGAAACATGCCGGCCAGGGAACATAGCACAGCTATGACCCCCCTCACTATCTGGTCTGCACCAACTTGTGCGCCTACGTAATCCAATCGTTTGTACGTTACCGGGCCCATTTTGTTCAGCACATCTTTAATCCTGCTCAGCCCGTTAGACTCACCAGCGCCGCGAAAGACAACCATAAACTCCCGACCGCTATCTCCAAAACTTTGAACCGAAAGCCCACTAAGACCAGCGTCCGCAAGTGCGGATCGAACGCCCTCAGCGCTCGCACGCCCTTCATCAAAACTAAAATCCACGACTGTGCCGCCGGTGAAGTCAGTACCCAACACTACGCCTTTCAGCGCAATCAGCAACAATGAACCCAGCAGTAACGCAGCACTTAACAGCAAGGCACACTTCCTTCGCGCTATGAAATTAAAATTAATGTCATCGGGAACGATGCGCAGGACCATAGCCAATGCAGCGAATGCTCTAGTCCCTCAGTCTATGTCATTTCGCCTTTATGTTCAAGGTAAATAGTTCGGAGGTACCAACTCGGGCACATATTGCAAATATCTATTGTGAAGGTGTACAGTACGTGCAGAATTACCCGGCTGGTTGATCTGTATATGCGCGTTGGCAGCAGAAATAAGGCGCGAAATTTCGTGGGTCACATTGGAGAGCTCATGATTTTACTTCTGCACAAAATGCAGCTTCACAAAATACTCCGCCGCAGATACCGATCCCCTATAGGGGAGATCGACCTAATAGTGCAAGACAGGCAGATGCTCTACTTCATAGAGGTAAAAGCTAGCACCAATTCACAGTTTCGCGAGGTGCCCCTCACAGCCAAGCAGCGCAACTCTATAGTTAGGACGGCAAGATATTTTCTCTCGCGGCACCCACAATTTGCTGAGCACCAGATCAGCTTCGAAGTCTACTGTGTTTCCCTTACACACGGCATAACCCGTTTCTCCAATGCATGGCAGGAATAAGACACCAGGGACACACTAAACCCAGCTACGCATAACTTTTGACCAGTGGAATAGAGAACTGATGAAACACCTTGAGCAACCCATCAATCAGATGTTCAATCATCTCATCCGTGTGGAACGGCGTGGGCGTTATTCTGAGCCTCTCCGTACCGAGTGGCACAGTTGGGTAGTTGATTGACTGTATGTAGATTCCATGGTTACGAAGTAGGGCTCCAGAAACCCCTTTACAGATTTCTGCATCACCGATGATTATGGGAATTATGTGCGTATCAGTCATGACAAACTCTATGCCTGCGCGTAGCATGGCGTTTTTCACCTTGTCAACAACCTGTCTGTGCTTTTCTCGCTCCACATTGCTAACTTTGAGGTACTCCACACTAGCCCTGGAGGACGCAGCAATTAGCGGGGAAATAGCAGTGGTAAAGATAAAACCCGGCGCAAAACTTCGGACCACATCGACTAGGGCCTTTGAGGCCGCTATGTATCCGCCCATTACCCCAAAAGCTTTGGATAAAGTGCCCTGTATCACCGATATCCTGTCAGCCAAACCTTCACGTTCGGATATCCCCCCGCCACGCGCCCCGTAAATGCCAACTGCGTGAACTTCATCTAGGTATGTAATGGCATTGTATTCACTCGCTAAGTCGCAAATTTCTCTAATGGGGGCCACATCCCCATCCATAGAGTATAATGACTCAAATAAGATGATCTTGGGACCTGGACCGGTAGCTGCTAACAGGCTTTCTAGGTGCTTGACATCGTTGTGCCTGAAGATATGCCTCTCACGATTACTTGACCTTATACCCTCAATCATGGAGGAGTGATTCTTCGCATCAGAAAACACAACTATGTCGGGAATCATTGACAGAATGGTGCTTATGCTGGTCTGATTTGCAACATACCCACAAACAAATGTTAGGGCAGCCGGCTTGTTGTGCAGATCCGCAAGAGAACGTTCCAGCTCTACAACCTCCTTGGTAGTGCCAGAAATGTTCCTAGTACCGCCAGCACTAATGTTTACGCTGGCATCACGTGCTGCAGAAAGCACATGTTCGTTTTGGCTCATCCCCAAATAGTCGTTGCTGCACCACAGCGTTACGACTTTTTCGGTTTGGCATTCTATGGCGTGCGGGAATTTCCCAGGAATGCGCCGAAACCCAGTAAACTCCCTGTATCTGCCCTCCTCCTTGATAGCTTGTATCTTCTCTGCAAACACCTTTTCGTAATCTATCATGGGAACTGACCCTACATTGACCAGAAAACAATAACACTAAGCGTTGCTTCTTACCACAACACACTGAAGTCCTATTGCCTTATAGCCACACACATCACACCGCGTGCACTTGGTGGCACAAGAACGTTGCACCCACAACAACCTAAGACAGGCGTCGGGAGCCTTTATGCAACACTAGAGGGGCCACACTCTTGCACTACCCCTCTACAACAACTTTCAGACGGCGTTTTTTACCACAAAACACCGTTATATATCCACCATTGCATTCAAAATCTTCATGAGTTAATGTGCGATCAGCATCCTCTATAGTAACCCCATTGATCTTACAGCCCCTGCCTTTTATGAGGCGCTTCCCCGCACTAATGCTTTCCTCCAGCCCAGCCAACTGCAGCAGCTTGGCAATTGATATGCCCTGATTCAAAAATTGTCTACTAAGTGGAAATCTCGCTAGCCCCCCATCATCTTCGCGTTCAAACACTTCCATAGCTGAGTTTGCAGCAACAAGCGCGGCATCTCTGCCATGACATATGCCAGTAGCCTCAGTCGCCAGGATCTTCTTCGCTTCGTTGATTTCCTCGCCTCTTAAATGCTCTAGCTCAACAATTCTACTCATGGGCAATTCGGTGAAAAGCCTAAGCAGGAGACCCACCTCTGTATCAGGAACATTGCGAAAATACTGCCAGTAACTGCTTGGATCAAACATTGATGCATCAAGCCATACAGCCCCGTCTGCAGTTTTACCCATTTTCTCTCCGGTGCTCGTAAGCAACAGGTGTGTGGTCAAACCATAGAGCTGTGGTAACCCCAGTTTCCGCCCTAGATCAATGCCATTTACAATATTGCCCCATTGGTCAGCGCCACCTATCTGTAGCACACATCTGTGCCTTCTGTGCAACTCTATAAAGTCATACGACTGCAACAGAACGTAGTTGAATTCCAAAAAACTCAAGTTTTGGTCCCGGTCCAGGCGGCTCCGGACACTATCGAGGCCTAACATTGCATTTACAGAAAATTTGCTGCCAATTTCCCGTAAAAACTCCAAGTAGCGCATCTCGCTTAGCCACTCAGCGTTATCTGCAACAATAACACTATTGTCCTGGCACAGAAACTTACTGATGGTCCCTAGTATCCCAGCCTTATTAGTTGCAATTTCCTCTTCGGAAAGCATTGTCCTGGTTTTGTCCTTCCCGGAAGGGTCGCCAATTTTTGTAGTGCCGCTACCCAACAACACAGCAACTCTGTGGCCATACTTTTGAAGGTATCTCATAACCATAATCTGCATCAAGCTCCCGATATGGAGGCTTTTTGCAGTGCAATCAAACCCTATGTACGCAGTTATCGACTGCGATTTCATCAACTCGTCCAGTGCAAGAGCATCAGTACACTGGCGAAGATACCCCCTGACCTGCAGCGTATTCAAAAACTCGGACTTGAACCCCATAAGCCCTCACCAACTCCGACAGCACCAAGCACTGGTGGTCCCGGCGCGAATCGAACGCGCGACACGGTGGTTAAAAGCCACTTGCTCTGCCAACTGAGCTACAGGACCCAAGAAGACGCTGAAAACAGCATACCACGCCCAATGGTAACTTGTTTGCCTATGGAAGTCAAAAGTCTTAACGGTCTTTGAGCGCATACTTCACAACAAATATGCTTACAATTCGTACTGGTTGTTTTTACCTCTTGTCAGGACACGGAAAATTTACTACACTGCGCCCGCGCTTTTTTTTTGGGAGTTTTGTCGTGTTTGTGTGTGCAGAAGATTTACTGGACTATATTGCAAAAAATTCGGTTAAGTTTGTGGACTGGAGGTTCACGGATCTCCGTGGTGCATGGCGCCACATAACATACAGTGCCTCTGCGGTGGGTGCTGACGTGTTTTCCCTTGGTATAACCTTCGATAGCTCTTCAGTCACGGGGTGGCAACCCATAGATAAGTCGGACATGCTTCTGGTTCCAGACGTCAGGACCGCGTTTATGGATCCATTTTCCTCCCAGCCGTCTCTGGTAGTAATTTGCGATGTCGTAAGCCCGCGTTCACGTTCTGACTATTCCTGTGATCCACGCTTCACTGCACGCAAGGCGCAGGAGTACATGCTGTCATCCAAAATCGCGGACGTGTGCTCCTTTGGCGTTGAGCTGGAGTTTTTCGTTTTTGACCGCGTGTGTTTTAGTGTAGACCCCTATCACACATACTTTCAGCTAGCTGGCCAGGAGGAGAGTGGCGGAGCTGGCACTCAGGAGTCCTCCTCCCCAAACCACGGGTACAGGATGCAAGCAAAGGATGGGTACTGTAAGCTGTCACCGGTAGACTCCTCGCACGACATACGCTCGGAGGTGCTTTCCGTGCTACATGAGGTTGGAATTACGCCGTTGCTGCACCACCATGAGGTTGCCGCAGCACAATGCGAAGTTGGGTTTCGGTACGCGGGGTTTGTAGAAAGCGCAGACAACGTACAGAAGTGCAAGTATGTGTTGCGCAACGTGGCGGGCTCCTACGGTAAAAGCGTGACTTTCATGCCAAAACCTGTATATGGTGATAACGGTAGTGGCATGCACTGCCACCAATCTCTGTGGAAAGACAATAGCAATTTGTTCCACGGA
Source organism: Anaplasma capra (assembly GCF_025628805.1). Classification (GTDB taxonomy): domain Bacteria; phylum Pseudomonadota; class Alphaproteobacteria; order Rickettsiales; family Anaplasmataceae; genus Anaplasma; species Anaplasma capra. Next base: position 100,282 of record NZ_JAOTBG010000006.1, on the reverse strand, counting down.
AACAACAAGGGAATCTCCGAGCTGTGCTTGTACTACATTGGAGGCATAATGAAGCACGGTAGAGCTTTGAGCGCGTTTGCAAATCCATCAACCAACAGCTACAAGCGTTTGCTGCCAAATTTTGAGGCTCCAACTTGGCTGGCGTATTCTCATGAGAACAGGTCTGCAGCAGTACGGATACCGCACACTCCAGGCAACAGCCCAGCAGCTGCAAGGATAGAGGTGAGATTTCCAGATCCTCTAGCAAATCCGTATTTATGCTTTGCATCACAGCTTATGGCGGGGCTAGATGGTATTAAGAATAAGATCCTCCCCAAGGAGGTTGTGGGCAGTTTGTACAGCGCGGACCCACAGGTAACACGTGATTTGTTATCCATACCCGCATGCTTAGAGGATGCGCTGGAGTCTTTGGATGAGGACCGGGATTTCCTCCTACAGGGAGGGGTTTTCGCCAGTGAACAGATAGACTCCTTCATACAGATCGGGAAATCAGATATTGACAGTTTGCGCTCATATCCGCATCCTATGGAGTTCAGGAATTACTACGGACTCTAGAGGCAAGGTTGTGTAGCACAGTGGTGGGGGTCGCAGCTTCGCAGTACTTCTACTGTTTTTGCTTGTCGGCAATCCTGGGATTCGCGATGGCGCCCAGTGTCATAGCTGCACTGCGGAGTATCCAAAAAGGAACAAATCCTGTGCGCAGTTGCCTTCCGGCGGAACATGTTATCTGGAAAAGGGGCACACCGTCTATGGGCGGCATCGTTGTGCTCCTACCGTGCTTAGTGTCTGTAGCGGTGTTCGGAAATCTAAAAAGTTGGGATATATGGGTCATACTGGCAACTTTGATCCCCTCGGCAATACTTGGAGGAGTGGACGACTACCTGAAATTTACTAGGCAGAACCCCGAAGGTATTGGGCTAGGAACGAAGTTGGCCGCACAACTGCTGATAACGTCATTAGTTCTAATTTGCCTGTCGTTCATTTCTAACGACTTTACCAGCACACACGTATTCTCCAAAGAATTGACAAGCCTGGGGTGGATGTATATTCCTTTTGCCTATATAGTTATAGTGGGGTCGTCGAACGCTGTGAACTTGACGGACGGGCTTGATGGGCTTGCGACAGTGCCAATTATAACCTCCGCTGTGGTTTTGGGAATTATAGGCAGCTTGTCGTCAGCATTGGACGCAGGAACTGCGTCGGTCGTGACCAGCGAGAACATACCTTTGTTTTGTGCAGCGCTTGTCGGCAGCGCCCTGAGTTTTTTGTGGTTCAACGCGTATCCGGCTAAGGTATTTATGGGAGATTTGGGCAGCCTGCCTATTGGGGCATCACTGGGGTTAATGAGTGTTATGCTGAAGTGCGAGTTGATTTTCGCAATTGCGGGTTCTGTATTTGTAGCAGAGGCGCTATCCTCCATGATACAGGTGGCTTTTAAGCTCACAAAAGGGCGAAAAATTTTCCTGGTAGCTCCTGTACATCATCATTTTGAAAAGCTGGGCCTCAAAGAGCCCACCATCGTTATTAGAGCGTGGATTATTGCCGTCTTTTCAATGGTCATGTCTCTAGCGGCCACTACTTATGTTTATCGTTAGTGGGAACCGTGTCAGACGCTTTTAGTAGGACATTAGAGGAGCTCAAGAATTTGGTATCGGAAGATCTCAAGGAGATGGAGAAGCTCATTATAGACGCGGGCAACAGCGAAATTTCATATGTTGCGGATATAGTCAGTCACCTCATGCTCTCAGGAGGCAAGCGCATACGGCCAATTATGTTGTTCGCAACCTGCAGAATGCTGGAACTAAATGACAGGCGCAAAATTCACATAGCAGCCGCTATAGAGTTTATACATAGCGCAACCTTGCTGCACGATGATGTAGTGGACCAAAGCGACCTGCGTAGAGGTATTAGAACATCAAACAGCCTATGGGGGAATAAAGCAAGTATTCTGGTAGGAGACTTTCTACTGGCCATGGCTTTTCGGTGGGTCGTCGCATGTAGAAACTTTGAGCTACTCACCGTATTTTCCGAGGCATCTCGCACAATAATCACAGGTGAAATCCAGCAAATGACGTACGGCACAGATCTGAACATGACACGTGAAAAATACCTCGAAATAATATCAGCAAAAACTGCTGCCCTGTTCGCTGCAACGTGCGAGTCCGCAGGCGTTATGTCAGAAGTCTCGCATGATAAGCGTGAGGCACTGAGAGATTGGGGGCACAATTTTGGCATAATATTTCAGATTGTAGACGACCTACTCGATTACACGACACAACGTGAAGAGTGGGGAAAAACATCCGGGCAAGACCTCAGCAACGGGCAGGTGACACTCCCCTTGATCATAGCACACGAGGGGGCAGATCCTACGACGAAAGAGCTACTAAGGGGCGCTCTGGCTGGCAAGCCCTCGGATCTTAAGGCAGCGTACTCCTACATCGCGTCTCTTGACATCGTAACAAAAGCCACGCAGTTCGCCACAGATTATGTAAATGCCTCTCGCAGATTCTTGGACCCATTCCCAGACTCGCAATATAAGTCAAAGCTTGATGCACTCCTACACAGCGCGCTACAGAGGCAGTTTTAGTGTACTCTACATTGCACCTCTTTTGTTTTGCTGCCCTCCGCGCAGAACAGCTTAGTGACTAGGTTATTCTTCCAACAGCCGCTGTGACACCACGGGCACACCGGATTGGCGGATGCAGCAACTCCAGAATTAGGATATGCCAGCAACATAGCCCACCCTTACTCCGGCAGAGGGCTCCGTAATAGCAGGCATTGACACCTCAGCAGTAGTTGGTGCGCCGCACGCAAGCACTGGACCAGGAGCCTCCACCCCTACGCGTGGTGAATTCCCGGCAAGTGCACGCTCTCCATCGTGCAATATACCAAGTATATAGCTTTCCGAACCGCGTTCGAGTTTTAATATCTCACGCGTAACGTTCATCCTCTCCAGCAGACAGTAAGCACACAAAGCGGTGCACAGCAGAATCGCGGTCCAAGAAAAGCCAAAAATTTGCCAGAGCTTAACATCGGGTGGTGCTTGGCTGCCCATAAAAATACCTACAAAGATGCACACCAACGTGACTACTCCCCCACCCAAAAGTAAGTAGCAGTACACCGCAAGTGCCGCACGTTCTTTATTGTAAACACCCTTGGCGTGCAGAAACCCTTTACATAATTCGGTGTGATCGCGAAAAAACTTTGAGGCTGGTTTGCACATCGAACACATCACTGCAAAAAAGCAGTTAACCACCGTGGTATACGTGTCATATGGCCACTCCTCGTTACTTTTGGCCGCGCTACTATTGAACCGCTTGCGTGCGTAGTCTGCACATATGTTTACCCTTCTGATGTATGCATTATCACTTAGCACATAACCCATTACTTCATGCGCCGCTGCCTTTGCACCGAGGTGCTTGTGCTTGCTAAAACTGAAGAGCTCACCGAAACGGTCACGTATCAGGCCATCGAAGAGGTTGGACTCGGCATCAGATTCCGCCCTTATGCTGTCTAACCTTTGTTTGCAGTAGGCAAAAAATTCTTGTGCGGGAGCGAATGCCTCATATTGTAACAATGCACCGGTACCACGGATTCTGGCATCCTTTGCACGCAACATACGAAATATACTATAAAACCTGCCATTGAAGCTCCTAAGACGCTCAGAGAGTCCATCCGAACTCTCCAGGCGTCTTCTTAGCACTCTAGAAACTGAGTGGAGATCCATCATTTTGGGATCGCTACGGCCATCTAGCCAGCATATGGCATTCCTTAGCTCCACGTTCGACTGCTTAAACGCTGATCTAAATCGCATACAGTCTTCACTAAGCGAACAAAAAAGCGCGTAGTAAGGCACTCCAGCAATAAATTCTTGAAGCAAAGCTGGCTCCCCTGGCACGTCAATCTTATCAAGGCGTGAAAGCACGTACCTTACTGCACCCTCGGAACAATACACAGAGCTCAGTGCGTAGTGCAGAGGACCATTACCTTCGCGGTCCTTAAGCACCGTAGAAAGGGAGCTGTCAGTGCACTCCGTGCGAAAGCGCCGCATCTCCTGCGCAATCAAGGGGCGTATGATCTCAGTCATAAATTGCGCCTCGTGCATACCACCACACATTGACAAAGCATAGTGGATGGAGCGTGCACCACGACCATCAAGCGCATACCTAGAAAAACCCAACAGAAACTTCTTTATGACCCCCAGTATGAGACCTTGTCGCTCTTTATTGCCCGTATTCATGAAGTACTGGATGCACAGCATGTAAATGAAGCTCCTGCGCACTTCCGTAGAGTCACCATTACAACTGTGGATACAGACGTGCTCCTGCTGCAAAAATTTCTCCACGTTGCGCACAAACACCTCGTGTGTAATTTTCCCCCTCTTCATAGATGCTAAGCGTGCTTGCTCAATTTTGTCCGCAATTATGCCTATGCATTCAATGATCGCAGGAATACGGCGGTCCCTTCTCGATACGAGATCCACTTCATCCGGTACGCTGCCAGCCCGAACCGGAGCACCCTTTATGGTAGATTGCTGCCTACGGGTTGCAATCGCACCTGAACCTGACGCCTCGCCATTGCCGCCATAAGTTATTGCAGAGCGCAGCATAGTCCACAGATCACTGAGCACGCCATGCTCCTGGACACTAGGCAACATAGCATCTAAAAGGATGGAGAGCGGACTATCGTCGTCACGACACGATAAGATGGCTTCGGCTTGCATTCCCGTAAGCGTGCGTATAAAGGCAGGCGCGCACCCATCCAGATCTACGGCATTCCACATTTAAAGCCCATACGTTGTGTCGAGGTTACCTAATGCATCAAGCACAGAGCCGTACATAAGCGGGTAAGTATAATATGCCGGGAGTCTTATCCGCCAACGGAATATTTTTCGGGTTACACAGCGGCGCCACAGCCCGCAACATAAATTTGTGCGCCGACTATCAGGAAGCGAGGCGCATAAACTTTATAACGTAGGGATCTCTGCTGTTTTTTATGTCATCGACCCCCTCACAAGCGATGATCTTACCGTCCTTCAAGACTGCAACCTTGCTAGCTATTTTCATGGCGCTGTCAATGTCGTGAGTTATGGTTATAACGGTGAGTTTAAACTCATCGTGACACCTAGCAATAATATCATTCACCACATCTGACATTATAGGATCTAGTCCAGAGGTCGGCTCATCCAAAATCATGATTTTCGATCTACCAATTATCGCGCGAGCAAGCGCCACTCTTTTTTTCATGCCGCCAGAGAGTAACGCAGGGTAAATGTACATGATGCTAGAATCCAGGCCTACCATCTCCAGCCCAAGTGCTGCAAGCTCCTTAGCCCTACTTTCGCTGATACCCAACCTCCTGCGGAAATTAAAAACCACATTTTCCCATATAGTAAGGCTGTCAAACAGGGCACAGTTTTGGAACAGGACGCTAAAATCCTTCGTATTCCCTTTGTTTTGCACCACATCTACACCATCCACCACCACACTGCCAGACGTGGGAACCATCAACCCCAAAATTACTTTTGTTAGTACCGACTTTCCACTACCGGACTCCCCCAGTATCACCAGAGACTCCCCCCAAGAAATGTCGAGATTGACGCCCCTCAGTACTTCCTTACCGCGGAAAGACATGTGTAAATCAGAGATAGATACGGCATACATGGCATTATGCATAAAGAGCTGTAATCGCGTAGTTGAGTAGTACAATAAGCATGGAGGACGTAACAACGGTGTTGGTTGTTGCAGCGCCGACTCCTCTAGCGCCTCCACTGCAGTAATATCCGCTGTAGCAGCCAACAAGTGAAATCACAAAACCAAAAGATGTTGCCTTGACTAAACCTTCCACTATATCTTTGAGACGCAAAAATTCTACAACACCCCCCAGATATTCATGTGAATCGTAGCCTAAACCCAAAGTGCCAACCGCATATCCACCGAATATACCTAAAAAGTCTGTGTATATGATGAGCACGGGCATGGCGACCATAAGAGCAAAAACCCGCGGGATTACTAGATACTGTAGTGGGTTGGCCGCAAGAGTGTCTAGAGCATCGATCTGTTCAGTAATACGCATCGTTCCTATTTCCGCAGCAACAGCAGCGCCAACCCTTCCCGCAACAATAAGCCCTATCAACACGGGACCAAGCTCCCGCACTGTAGCGACAGTCACTATACCAGCCATGAAGTGTGCAGCAACCTTCCCTCCCCCGACCACCAGGGTATCCTGTAGCACCAGCGCACCACCTGTAAACAGTGCGGTAACCCCAACAATGGGGAGAGAAAAAAACCACATCTCAAAAAACTGTTTTGCCGCTACTCGGAAGTAGTAAGGCGGGGTGATGCCATAAACTGAAGACCGCGCAAAAAAAATGGACATTCTGCCAATTGGCACCAACAGTTCAATGAAATACCCACCAATGGCGGCAAAAACCATGCAGACAGCTTTCAATTCCAACCTCACGTACTACCAAAATGATTTCAAAGTCCTTACAACCTCAAACATATTACCGGACTTAAAAAGTGATGTGCCCACAACCACCACGTCCGCACCTGCGCTCATAACAGAGCCAGCATTTTCAGTAGTCACACCCCCGTCTACCGATATTTTAGTGGATAGAGAATACTTTTCTATCATTTCACGTATTGCCTCTATCTTACGCAGTTGCGATGCAAGAAATTCCTGGCCTCCAAACCCCGGATCCACGGACATCACAAGCACAAGATCCAACTCGTGTATTATGTACTCCAAGGCACTGTGGTGGGTCTTAGGCACCAAAGAAACTCCTACTTTTTTCCCACAGGCTTTAACTTCTTTCACAAACCTATGTAGATGTACGTCTGACTCCGCATGCACAGTAACAATGTCGGCACCCGCATCAATTACACCCTGCAGGTGGCAGGCTGGGGATTTTACCATTAAATGCACATCTAACACCAAGTTGGTGCACTGCTTAATACCAGCGATCACCACGGGCCCAAAGGTCAGGCTGGGCACAAAACAGCCATCCATCACGTCAATATGCAGCCAGTCAGCGCCAGCAGCCTCCACCGCGGCAACCGATGAACTAAGATTTGCAAAATCAGCGGAAAGTATGGAGGCGGATACGACCGTGGCTTTCGTGGCCTTCGGGTTCACTCCCCCAGAAGTTTTGCGGAACTCTCCTCTACTATCAGACAAGGCAGCAACCACAAAATACGATCCTCGCGCATTATAGCTCTTAGATCACGTCTTTCAAGACGTAACCAAGTAACACAAAATTGCACGTGGCAGAGCCGGTAATTTATGCTCTAACGAGTGCACAAAGTTTGCGCCCTCAGTCGCTAGACGGGTACTACACAGACTCCAATTTCGTCATATCACCCCAACTTGTACCAACCCCTATGTCAACCACAAGTGGCACAGAAAAGTTCGTAACAACACCTTCCATCACCTCCTTTATGAGCTTCGCAGCCCTGTCTACCTGATCCTCGGGAACTTCAACCAGCAGTTCATCGTGCACCTGCAGAATTATGGAACCAACTGTAAGCTGGTTGTGTAAGTTTATCATCGCTTTCTTTACAACATCAGCAGCGGTACCCTGTATTGGAGCATTTATGGCAGCGCGCTCTGCAACACTCCTGACAGCATGTTGGTTGCTATCCATCCCAACAACGTAGCACTTTCTGCCAAATACCGTCCTGGTATACCCGTGTTTCCTCGCATAGGCCTTGATTTCCTCCATGTAGTTTTTTATCTCGGGGTAGGCACCAAAGTACTGGTCTACATATCGGCTTGCCTCCTGTTTTGTGATACCAACGTTTTTTGCCAACCCAAAGGGACTCATACCATATATGATCCCAAAGTTTATAGACTTTGCTCTTCTTCTAAGATTAGGATCCTCCGCATTGTCACCAAAAATCTGCTGCGCGGTTACCTGATGGATATCTCTTCCCTCAGCAAACGCGTCCCTAAAGGCTCTGACCCCCGCAATGTGAGCCATGATTTTAAGCTCCATCTGCGAGTAGTCTGCAGAGATTAGCTTATGACCTTCACGTGCCACAAATGCTTTTCTAATTTCACTGCCCTCTTTGCTCCTGATCGGTATATTTTGCAAGTTGGGGTTACTCGAGCTTATTCTCCCAGTAGCAGTAGCAGTCATAGAGTAGTTTGTGTGTACCCGCTTTGTGCCAGCTTCCACCTGTCTCAGTAGAGCATCAACGTAGGTGCTTTTGAGCTTGGAAAAGTGCCGCCATTTGAGAATTTTATCTGCAATCTCTACTCCATCTGCAGCAAGCTCTGTAAGCACTTCAGCGTTGGTAGAATACGATCCTGAGCGCATTTTCCTTGCACTGCTACTGAGCCCCATTCGCCCGAACAGGAGCTCTCCTAATTGCTTGGCGGAAGCAATATTGAATTTGCATCCAGCAAGATCATATACTTCCCCCTCTAGTGAGCGTATAGAATCGTGAAAACTGTGGGAAAGCTGTTTTAAAATCTCGGTATCTACCTCGATGCCAACCTCCTGCATTTCATAAAGGACGCGCGCAAGTGGTCTTTCAAGCCGGTAATAGACCGTAAACAACCTTTCCGATAGCAGTTTTCTCTTCATAGCAGAGTGTAACTGCACAAAGACGCGGGCCGTCGCGGCCGGACATTTTTTATTCAGGTAACTGCGAACTATGCTATCCAAACCGTGGTCACGGCTCCCCGCATCCAGGCTGTAGGACATAAGCATAATGTCATCAAACGCACCTAGATCGGGAAAATGCCTCATAATGAGCTTAGCATCATATACAATCTTCAGCACGGCATCTGAAGTAAAAATCTCCTTAGCCTCCTCCATAAACTGCAATACATTTTCCCCACTTACAGAAAGCGCGCATTCTTCGTCACAAGCAACTGAAAGCCTGCTGACGGCTCCGTTTTCAATTTCCGCATAAAAAGCCAGCAGCCCTTTATCTCTACACCTACCCAAAAAGGTTGCCGTGTCCTCTTCTATCTGGGCTGGGATTTCCTCCATCCCTTTTTGCTGCGACGGGACCTCCAGAGAAATCTGATAATACCTTGCGATTTTCTCTAGCAAGGATTCAAGTTCGTATTTCTGCAAGAAAGCGAGCAATTGTTCGTTCTCAGGGAGTTTTTTTACGTATTTATCTAGCTCTCCATCAAGTTCAACTTCCCGATTCAGCAACACTAAATCCCTAGAAAGTGTCGCCTGGTCTGCATGCTGCATTAGCATTTCCCGACATTTTTTTTGCTCCACTTGCTCCACACAATTCAGGACGTTATCAAGAGATCCGAACTGATTGATGAGCTTTGCTGCAGTCTTAACCCCAATGCTAGGCACACCCGGAATGTTATCAGAAGCGTCTCCAGTCAGGGCCAGTACATCTAGTATTTTGTCCGAAGTCACACCAAACTTATCCAGCACATACTCATTGGTAAGGTACCGATTCTTAATGGGATCAAAAATATGCACGTTTTTCCCCATAAGCTGCAGTAGGTCTTTGTCCGCGGTAATTATTTGAACCTGGACATCTTCAGATGCATACTTCGCGCTTAGCGTAGCAATAACATCGTCTGCTTCGTAATGAGGCACTGCCTCACTTGCAATGCCCAACGCACTTACCGCCTCCCGCAGTGGGGAAAACTGCCTAATTAAATCCTCCGGTAACTGTGGCCGATTCATCTTGTATTGGGGATACATGGTGTGGCGAAAGTTTTTTGTTCCCGTATCAAAAACTACAACCAAGTAGTCAGCATCGTGTGAGGTAAGGTGCTTCAAAAGAATGTTAATAAACCCATACACCCCTCCTACGGGTATGCCACGCGAAGTATAAAGCTGTGGCAGCGCATAGTACGCGCGAAACAGGAACCCATAGGCATCAATCACAACAAAACTCGCCATTTTCCTAAACCCCTTAAGCACCCCCTAAATAATGCAAAACGTACAAAGTCTCCAGCTCGTTATTCGACGAAATAATCGTCAATTGGGCAAAGGCCGAATCCACACACTCGCAACAGAGGGGATGATAATGGTCTTGATCCATTATACATACGGTCCACACATCAAAATGCATGCCACGAAAACACAGCCAGAGGCGCTATCCACCAGGCAACGTCGGCGGTGGTTCCCGAGTGTGGCCGTTTCATTAAGAAATTCCAAACTGTTGTGGTTGAAAATTTCACTATGTTTTCACAATTTAGGGTTGGTTCAACGTCGTCCAGCTACAATCCTAGGTCGTTCCAAACGCAGAAGGGGAGTTCAGTTCATGTCAGAAACTATTGGCAGTAAGCCTAAAAATAGCGCCAAGAAGGCAGCAAAATCCGTAGGCAGCGGGCTCGCGTCAAGCACAAAGAAGCGTACTGCTGCGTCATCGAAGGGCAACGCTACAGCGAAGAAGAGCACAAGTGTAAAGGCAGTAGCATCCAAAGCAGTAGCGTCAAGAGCGGCATCGCCTAAGGCAACAACGTCTAAGGCGGCATCGCCTCAACAAAGTCGCCCGGCGGCAGCCGCGTCTCGGCCGACCATCGGCGCCGCAAGACAGCACGTCGGCCGCCACAGCGTCGAGAAGTGGTGCAAGGGGCATTGCAGCCTAGTGGTAGGACGCCTCAGGCACTTGTGGGGTGCTGCTTTGTCATTTATTAGGGCGCAGCTTCCTAAATAGAGGAGGATGGCAGCAATCCTCAACGCTTGGGCCTGTGGGTCTAAGGTTCTCTGCAGGGAGGAGGGGGTATCCGCGCACGCGCCATTTGGTGCTGGGCGCTCTATAGAGCCGCGGGACGCTCTTGTGTGGTGATTAGTTTAGGAGCACGGCGCCAGCTGTTTGAGCTCACACAGGAGGCTGCGCTTTTCTAGCGCTCATCTGGCACTCGGTGCACAAGGCACGGTGCATCAGCATTGTGGCAGCGCTGGCCTTTGGCGCCTTCCATTTGAGTTCGCGAAGGGAGCCACAGACGTCGGTTCTAGCGCACATCTGGCCCGTTTTGGGTTGCAAATATAGCCGGTTGCGTGCAAATCTCTTGACATTCTTCACCCTTTATGGTGAAACCCTAGGATGGTCGCTTATGGTTTTGGCCACGAGCAAACTCTGGAGTATCGCAGTGGATGGAGAATTTCAGCACAAAAGGCGAGCAAAAAGTTACGCGCTGCTTGCGCTGTTGCTCGTACTCGTGGTTGTGCTATTCTTTGTATCCATCGTCAGAGTAAGGGTCTAGTGTTGGGCATGCAGGTCAAGCTGTGGGCGTTTTAGGACGGGGCGCGGAGTCCTCTGTGGGTGCTGGCTGTTGCGGCGAACGCGTGCGCTCTGCCTTAAACTCTAGATCTGAGGCTATGGAAGGAACATGCGTGGCTTGCACCCAGGTGGACCACAACGTTGCCTCTACGACGCGTCAGCTTTTAGTGTGCACCGGGGCTCCTTTCAAGGCTCATAATCAAGTAGGCACGCAGGCAACTTCGCAAGAAGGCAAAATTCAGCAAAGCGAGCTCTCGTGCGGTACCGCCACATTTTCGCAGTCAAGATGGAACTCAGTACGATACGTGTCTCGCAAAACAAAAAATAGATCTCGCACGGCGCAAGAGGTTATGCTTGCACGGCGCTCGTGGCTGTTATAACAACTTGCATATGTCCTCCAGTCCGCAGTCATGCATCAAGAGCATAAAGTTGTGCAATTTCCGGAATTACACAAAAGCGGAACTCGACAGCCAAGGTAGCCCGGTTGTTTTGCTGGGCGAGAACGGGTCAGGTAAAACTAATGTTCTGGAGGCAATATCCTTACTGTCAAAAGGCTCAGGATTGCGGAACATAGGTGCCGACTGTATGCAGAATCATAAATCAGAAACTCCCTGGGGGGTGCATCATACGGTCCTTAGCAACGGAACACAATTTTCGGTAAGCATAACAAAGCACGAGAGCAAACGCCGCTTATCCATAGATAAAAAAGCCAGCTGTTACAGCGCATTACACGACATACTGTGCATAGTGTGGCTCATACCACAACTTGACCACATTTTGTTGAAGGCGCCGTCAGAACGCCTTAGATTCTTCGACAGAGTAGTGCACATATTTGATAAAGACTACTCCTCACACATGATAAAGTACGAGAAGGCAAAGCGCGACAGGAAGAAAGTCCTACATGAAGCCCCACAAAACCTTAACTGGCTCACCAGCTTAGAAAGCGTAATGGCATCCAGTGGCGTACACATAGCGCAAACCCGGCTCAATGTACTCAAGATTTTACAGCGCACCGCATCAGACAATGACATTGACTCCCCATTTTTGAAGTTCGCAATACACCTGGATAGCAGGGTTTTTGAGTTGCTAGATGATCAAGAACGCGCAGTGGACCGCTATTTACAGCATATGGAAGAAAGTAGAGCCAAAGATGCGTCCGGACAGTTGACCTCTTTCGGCATCCATAATGATCAATTCCAAATGTCTGATGTAAACAAAAACATAATGGCAAGCAGCTGTTCGACTGGTGAACAAAAAATCTTACTATTATCGTTACTGTTGACTGCGGCGATTTCAAAACGCCGGATACACAACCAGGCGCCTATAATGCTGCTAGACGACATCATGTCTCACCTGGACAACGTCCACAAGGAAGAGCTTATTCGTACCATAAAAGACGTGGGGTGTCAGACATGGATTACCGACGTCGATGGCAAAAACTTCGCAGGGTTGGAAAAACACTTCAAGTGCTTTCACATAGCCAACAACAGTATAAACCCCATGTGAGGTACGGGTTGTAAGCTTTTGCGACACTATAATTGGAGGACCAAACCCAGCCTTCTCGGCCAGCTCATCCAAAAGCGCCAAACGACACCTCCCCCTGAGCGCACACATAGCCCAAAAGCAGCAACTGGCCAACTCCGAGCGTCCACTCTCATGTGCTGTGCGACCAGTGTTTAACAAACTCGTGGAGCACTGGCTAGATTCATCCCCAACAACCACAAAGTAATCTTGCGAGAGAATCGAAGGCCACACCATACTTATGCAGCCTGTACAAAACTCCCAGGGAAAACCATACCGACAGCTGCGCAAGCATACACAGAATCGCCAGGGCACAGACACGGTGAAAGCTTCTCCTACACGTCCCCAACGGCAAGCTCACGGTCATTGGAACTGCAAATCAGCTAGGATAGCCATAACCACCCTCGACACATGCCTCATTTGCAGCTGCCCAGCCATTCCGTGGCCTCGTGAATCAGCTACCGCATCGCACACCCCCGGCTGGGTACGGCCAATCACACCCAGAACGAACGTGCTCCTAGGACCAACAATCAAACCTCCGGGCACGCGAAAACATCTCCAAGGGGCTAGGAGCAACCCACATCACCGACGCTTGACAAAGCAACGGCGACACCGGAGAGGAGCCGCCGATATAAAACTTGAGTAAAGCCCCGCAACATCTCCAATACCCGGAGGCCCCCGGAGGAGTTCCCCCGCCCACTACTGCCGGGCCGCGGCGGGGCGTAGCAACCTAGAGGGAAAACCTCACACCAGCTTCCCCAGCCAAGTAGTGCAGCCCAAAAGACACTGTAGCCTTGATATTGCTCTCCCCGGTATACTCACTATAACCAGATGACTCAGACAGTGTCATAACAGGGCAGCGGTCTTTGTAGTTCACAATCCTGCGGTAAACGCCACCAACAAAAACCCTAGCTCTAGGAGAAATTTCATAGCTCGCACCCAGCTTAGCCTGATACGTGAACTCCGCTGAGTTGCCACCCGCTACCTCAACAAAACTTAGGCCCGCACCAATACAGCCATACGGAGACAAGCTACCAATAATCCCAGTCGTAACGTCATAGCAGTAGTTTGCACCAATTGTATTGGCGGTAATGCCCTTAATCTCAATCTTGTAACCGCCAACACGACTGACAGCCTCACGCATCATCACCTGCTGCTCGGACTTAAACTCCTCTCCACTTGCCTTTACTGCAAGGCCAAGCAAGCGCAGAGCAGCCGTGGATCGCGTATCACGCTGCCTATTACTATTACCATACATGCGCCCATATGCCGCGGCAATAATACCAACAGCCTTTCGCCTTTCGTCATATTCACTCAGTAGAGTCCCTTGCCCCCTCGCGTTGGCGACACCAAAAGCATCAAGCAGCCCCATAAACTTATCATGCCACTCGCTAGGAGTGCGGCCATCCTGTAGAGCCAGCACAGCCGGGCCGCCATAACGCCCCGCTATCGCCTGCGCGACCCCATCATCTACTAGAAGAAAGACAGAATCCCCTTTAGCCCACTGCCTACCACTAGACTTGGAAATAGGGAACCTTTCATGCACGGTTTCAAATTCCAATCTACCCACAGAGCAATGCGCCCCTATACTTCCTCCAACACCCCACAAGCTGCTGCGCTTGAATTTGACTGAATACCCCGAAGCGCCATATCCAGCCCAATCAAAATCGAAGGGAGATATGTTCTCGTTACCAGAAGCATCCTTTCTATAGGGCAGGGTAACGTGCGCCGCACCGGAGATTCCTGTATGAAAATCCTCAACGCTCCCAAGCGAGGGAGCAAGCCCAAAGCTCAAGTAGAGGCCAGTTCCACCACGATCATCAAGCGCTAAGCCAGCACCAACGGCGGACGAACTGCCGAACGCAATCACAGCCCCAGCTAGAACCGCACCCCACAAAGACCTAGTAACCATATCCCACACCCCCTACACATCTTAAATCAAAAATCGCAAGCCGATCTCCCCGGCAAAGTAAGTAACCCCGAAAGAGAGCCGTGCCTCACCTTTTACACCCAAATCTGCCACCACTGCTCCGGCCTTACCTCCAACAATAGGAGTAACAGGCACACCGAGGTCGCAGTCCAGGGTCCTACGTACGGCACCCCCAACAAACACAGATGCAGCTGGGGACAGCCTGTAGCTCACACCAAACCTCGCCCCGAGGGAAAACTCAGCTACACCTTCCCCGGCCGCTTGCACAAAGCCAGCCCCCATACTGGCACAACTATATACTGTTGCACCCTGGGCGATAGCGATTGTCGACAGATTTGATAGCGCGAAGTCGCGGCAACCCGCAATTTCAACTGTAGTCAGCTCAATTGCAGGAATGTCAATAATCTCGCTCCTGCTGCCGTAACTACCATCGAGAGTACTCAGAACCAGCTCTTTATCACCCGATGGCAAGTGCGGCCACACCCTGGGCAGCACCTTTTTTAGCAGCGCATCCAGCTTAGAGGTAAAGCTAGACGGCACGTCTGTTCTTTGCGCTCCTCCTGGCGTCAACAACGCCGACCCCATGAGATTTATTGACAGGTTCGCCTCCGCAAGATCCTCGCCCAGAAGTCCATCCAGGCCACGCCTTAAGGATTTAACGAGCTTATCAAGTTGATCTTTGCTCATTGTGCCGTCGTAGACAACACGCGGAGACCGCCTGGTAAGGTCCGCCTCCGGCCCAAGCAACAGGAACCAAGCATCTCCCTTCTTCCAGCACCTGCTACCAACCTTAGCAATAGGAAACTCCTCCCGAGCAACTTCAAGCTCAACTCTAGAATTTTCAGACAGAGCATAGCCAATCGCCCCGCTGACCCCGCGTAGGCTAACATCCCGAAATTTCACCGGAGCATCGCCGGGCGCACCGCCCACCGTGCCGAACCAGTCAAAGCCAGACCACGAAAGTGCCTCACTACCGCAAGCATCCTTCCTATAAGGTAGAACGTACCAGGTATTCCCGGGAGTGCCAACGTAAAGGTCCCTAGCACCCCCCCACGACGGCGCATAGCCGAGACCCAAGTAGAAACCGGAACCCCCGGCGAGCCCAGCGGTGAAGCCGGCACCAGACAACAAAAAGACAGCAAACAGCAGCACTACAAAAGTAGCACCAACAAAAGACCTAAGCACACCCCCTCCGAGCAAAGAAACCGCAACAACGCAAGCAACCCGGACCCGCGTACAACCTCCACGTACACGAAAATCGTGACAAATGCAATCAAAAATGTAAGCATACTCCGTTTAATTCTAGTAAACGTGGCATTCAGCTCGGGTCGCTTGCCTAACAATACACTTGGCACGCACTTGGCGCGCACAAATCGTAATGTCCGCGGTGTACTGGCAGCACGGGCATAGTTCCCAGATATATCTAGACCGGGCAAGATCGGGGACGCAGCAGCACCGCGCGCAACCCCAAACAACTGATGTAGAGAATCGAAGCGGACAGGCCAGCGCTACGCGCCAGCCCAGATAAAACCAAGTGCTAAAAAGGGCCCCGGCCCCCGAAGGGGGCTGCAGTGCGACGTATCAGGCTAGGAGAAGCATCACTACTGCACTGCAGCCTCCCACTGGGGACGGGCAGACCCCCGCAGGACAGGTTCGGCACCGATTTTCATCACAAAGCCTCACGCCACAGGTACCCACGGGGGGCCGGGGAACCTACGCAGACTCTGGAGAGAGCCCCACCCGTTCTGGTGCAGTTTATCGTCACTCAGCCTTTTTCTCAAGAGAGACTACTATGTCGTAGCAGCCTTCTTGGGTACGGAACACCAGAGTATCTCCGTCACTATGACCAACAATGGGGTGCCCCACGTACACAGACTTCGAGACATAGGCCCCATCAATGTTGACACCATTAGGGCGGCTACGTTCTCCGCAAGAGAAATCCCGGAGAGTAATTTCTTCCTGCCCATCTTTGTTGCCAACGTGTATGTCGCCATAGATCCAGATTTCCCTGACAACGGTTTCGTCATCGGTAACCCTTGTGACGTTGGACGATAGGGACATATCACCATCCTGGTAGTCATCAAAATACAGGCCCACAGGCACAGAGTATTCCCCGAAGCTGCATCCGTGCGTACCGCCTACAACGCCGGTCACAGTTACAGACGCTACAGAGTAATCGCCGAACTCCACCATAGACACACTCCCTAAATCGAAAAACAACCCGCGCAGGGAACTACAACAAAAAGCCAGTTCTGTAAAGAAAAATCTCAAGTTTTACAACTAACAAGACGTGCGTGGTGGCCTTCTCGCCGCTGTAGTGTACTACGCTTCAGCCTCCTCGGCCATCGCCACACTTTTCTCATAACACACTTTTGCAGTGTGGCGTGTATGCATGCCTCTCCTTCAGAATCGCAAGCGATGTTAGATGGAATACCCACAACTACACCGTTAGAAGTGATATGCAGATTCTCGGATAGCACGGCACCGTTTGCGCATGTAGACGCCGCCACCTCGATCATTGAGGAATCACTAACGTACCCGCAAAGTTGGGTAAAAGTGTGTATACACACTTGTTTGCCAATGTCACAATAACGTGTTACAGTGGCACGGTGTTGATTATAGAATGCTAGGGAGTTTGCGTATGTTGTTCGATATAGATATAGAAGTAGGTGGCGAAAGGCTGACTATGCAAAAAGTCACAGTAGACGAGGACAGTGGCTCCTTCAACGCCTGCGCTTGCAACGGTAACCAGCAAAAGCGAGTTGATGGAGTGTGGTCATCTACATATCTCGTCATTTCCGTGGGCGATGACGTGATTGGAGAGTGTAACAAAGCTTGTGCAACAGACAAGGAGATCACTAAGGGCCACATGTATGTCTTCGACCAGTGGGCTGATGAAGTAACGCTGAAAAACGGGCAAACCGAATTGCACGCTAATTTCGATAAGGCAAGCGGGGTCATGAAGTTTTCGTTCGAGGATGGTGGCGACCTCATAGAGTTCGTTGATGCGACCGAGCCAACTGTAGTGAAGTTCAAAGCTCACGGAGCAACCGAGAGTAGGGGCGATGCTGAGACAACAACCCGGGGCGACACAAGCGGGGATGGAAACACTGGTGTCAGCACCGATAGTAGTAGTAGTGATCGGGAAGAAGACGCACGAGAATAGTGCGGTTTTGTTGGTTCTTTCTTCCTTGCCTTTGATTGGAGCGCCGCATCTCGGGTGTTGAGGCCCCTTGGTTCGCCAAGGGGCGCGGCTGCTGAGTTTGGCGGCGCGTGTTTTGCTGGGGGCGTGCCTTTGGTAGCAGGGGCGGTGTCTGGTGTGCCTCCCTAAAGTTCGCTGTGCTGCCGTGGCCTGTCGCGGGGGGTGCCCCAGCTAGACTTTCCCTTGAGGTACACCGGTCTGGTATCTAGTCGTTTATTATGTTCTTCAACTGGGAGCCAAAATCTCTGTTCAGCTTGGCGAACCCCTTAGTCAGCACCGGGGGCACTCCAGAGAATTCTCCCTTTTGTTCCAGCGCATCCTCCAGCCGTCCCAGAGTTACAGGATCGCAGGTTTTGTTGCTCAGACAGTGAAGTATGTTCTCGACCGTCCTAGCAACGTCTTTGTATTTACTCAGGGGATGAGCATTGGGATAATTCGCGATGCTGCGCACAACTTTGAGCTCATTGCTAGCCGAATCCCAAAATGCCAGTCTGATCATCTGTTTTCGTGCCAGCTCTTCATCTTCCCGCGGTACGGCCCCTACTTTGACCAATGCATTGCTTAAAGCCGCAAGAGTGTCACAAACTCCTTCTACGTGGGATATCCTTATGGATCTGCTTTTCGCATCCGTGGTGACAGAGCCAACAGAGCCTTGCCTACACAGGACCTCCACAAGTTTTTGACTCGGCCCCGAAGAGAAGTCAAGGTACTGCTCAGACACGGGAGAAAGGGCAATAGTGTCTTTTGATATGCTAACAGCATAAGAGAGGCCGGATCCAGATTCCAAAATTACTACTCCTTCCGTATTCAAATTACATGCCTGCGCCATCATTTCCGATAGTACTCCAACCTTGAAGGTAAAACCGTGGTTTAGCATGTGATTGATCATGGCACTCACGCTGTGGTAAGTAAATTCCTCATCGGGAACAAGCTCGACGCGATTCCCCTCATGGTAGGATATAGATACACCATGGGAGAATATGGCCCTCGAGGCAACACCAGCGTCCAGCGTGGTGAACCTCTCCTTCAGATTTTCCACGTGCTGTGCATCAGAAAACGACAAAACCACTTTTTGCCTATCAATAGCAGAGTATGTTATCACATCTATACTTGTGTAGGTTGAGTGGAGCATTGTGAGCGGTTTATTATTAAGAAAAAAATAATTTAAGTGCTCAACGACATAGGAACTGCCCGCTTGCCCGAACTTTAACATGTACCCCAAAATTGGACCATTTGTGATGCTATTCGACAGCCAGTTTTTGCCTAAATACAACGAGAAGCGCAGAAAAATACACCAACACTCCAAGAGATACCACAACAACCAGGGAAGATATCTTGAAAATTGGACCCTGGAAGAAAAACGGTGCCAATATGGTCTTCGCCATGCAAATAACTACAACCATTACAGTGGTGGAGAGAAACACGCAGGCCATCTTGCGGCCTAAATGTTCGCTCACACCGTACAAATTGTGTGCTTTTAGGTAAACAAATAATAATAACGTGTTAGTCCATGAGCCAATAGACGAGGCGATTGCTATACCAACATACCCAATGAATTTCATGAGAATATAATTCAGCAGCGCATTGACAACTAGCGATATGAAAGAGAAAAATGCTGGAATTTTGAACTCCCCGCGTGCATAGAAAAACAGTAACAGGATTTTAGTCACTACAAAGGACGGTAATGAGGTTGCCAAAGCCGCGAGAACCGGAATTGTGTTACCTATAGCCCAATAGTCGAACTGGCCATAATTCAGCAGAGAAAGCAGAATTGCATCGGGTATGGCAACTAGAGCGGCAGCAGCAGGTACTATAAGGGTCATTCCCAGGTCTAGTGCATTATTCTGCATCTCGATCATGCGCTGTGTACCGCCCTCTCTGGCCAACTTGGACACTACAGGAAGCAGCACAGTACTCATGGATATTCCCACTAGAGCCTGAGGCAACTGATTGAGCCTGTCAGCATAGTATATGTAAGATATCGCACCAGGAATAAAGCTGGCAAACAAGACGTTCAGCCACACACTGATCTGGGTGATGCAACCACTGAGCGCCGACATCATCGCCCTTTTCAAGAACACTTTCATGTCATCATCAAGAGTAGGAAATGCAAATTTGATCCCAATACCCTTATGCGTAGCAACGTACAATGTCAGGATGAGTTGCAAGACACCAGATAGCGATACGGCCACAGAAAAATAATACACAGGTACACCTGAATGCGGGATCAGCGCGCTGATAATTACACAGCAATTCAAAAGCACTGGCGAAACTGCGGTCACGAAGAAATTATTGTGCGCCTGTAGGACACCACCCACTACAGACGAGAGAGACATACAAAAGAGGTATATCATCATTATTCTTGAAAGCTCTACTGCCAGATTAAATTTATACGAGCTTAGCAAGAACCCTGGAGTGAACACCCCCAAAATCTGGGGAGTAAATATGACCATGATTAGGCAAAATGCCAAAAGAAATATCAGGAGCGAAGAGAATATCTGGCTGGCAAATTTTTCTGGGGCATCTTGTTCAGAGAGTTTTTGCGAGTATAGCGGCACAAAGCTCGAGCTCAACGCCCCTTCCGCAAAATATGTTCTAAACAAATTCGGCAGGCGAAACGCAGCGAGAAATACATCGGACAATCCCTGCGCACCCAGCGTATAGGCTATTAAAGTGTCGCGCAGTAGGCCAAGAACTCTTGATACGAGCGTAACTGAGCTAAAAGCAAAAACCTTCTTCAGCATGACTTGACTTCACGATTCAGAACCGCCGATAATACGCTACAGCGGCTTTGAATGCCACGAGCTAGCAGGAAGTTATAGGTAATGTGTGAGAATGTCAATTTGTTTTGCCCTGCAAAAGGCAATGAAATGGCTGTTAGAGTTAGACCCGGTCATCGCGCACATCGGTTTCCTGGAAATCAGATGGTACGCACTCTCCTACGTATTGGGAATACTGTTCGCACACTTGTACATAGCAAAAATCCCTAAGCACCTGGCACTTAGCAAACAGTTTCTCGACTCCCTGGTGTTTTGGGCGATAGTGGGTATTGTACTGGGCGGCAGGGTCACATATGTATTGCTATACAACCCTGGTCTCTACTTGGAGTATCCGTTAGAAGCCCTAAAAATATGGCATGGAGGCATGTCGCTTCATGGCGGATTGGTAGGATGCATCGCAGCTGTTGGTGTAGTATGTAGAAAGCACAAAGTAGGGTTTGCTCCCATCCTGGACCTATGCGCATGCTCAGCCCCTGTGGGGCTGTTTTTGGGTAGGGTAGCAAACCTCATAAACGGAGAGCTGTATGGTAAAGTCACAACCACATGTATCGGTATCACGTTCCCAAGCAGTGGTGATCTGCTTCCCAGACACCCCAGTCAGATATATGAGGCTGTACTAGAAGGTCTCTTACCGCTGCTATTCATGAATGCACTCATGCGGTATACCAAGATTAGGCTCCACGCTGGGGCGTTATCCTGCATTTTTGGCATATGGTACGGCACGGTAAGGTGCGCTGTAGAGTTTCTGCGGGAACCCGACATACAGATCGGCTACGTAGCATTCGGGTGGCTAACAATGGGGCAGATACTATCAGCACCTGTGGTTGCCGTATGCGCGGTTTTACTAGCAACAATAGCGCGACGCAAGAGACTATCCGAACGCGAAGAAGTTGCCACAATCTAAATTCTGCTATTTCCGCAAATTTACTTGCACATCGGAAATAATACGCTCAACTTCGCGTGTGTCAGTTAGGGACTCGGTCCTCTAGTTCCATAAAAACATCAAAACTTGAAAATGCCATAATCGGCCTATTATCCTTTCTTAGAAGACTTTGCAGACGAGTCTGAGTGGCGGATAGTTGGAAAATTACGTGATTATTACTAGTGTTAGTATGCAATATGTAGTATACGTATACAGGTTCCGTGTCTTTGTTGGGTCATGAAACTGAAAAAACCCGGCGTATGCGCATATAACGTGGGGGAGGAATACTTGCTCCCGCAGTTACAGCAGAGCCTATTTCTGAAGTGCAGCACAGGAACGAATTCGAGTCCGGATACATACATGAACGATATACGGTGTGACCAGCGTTGTAGCCCGGAATACGACCCCAACAAGGAAAAATGTGAAATATCCTAAATAATAGGATATTTCACATATCGTTCGCACTCTAGCTTACGGGCTTGGCATATGGGATTAATATGCAGCTAAGTTTACTGCTTGCGTTCTTCCCCGCAGTATTGAGGATTAGGCGCACACACCGTGTGGCACCACGCTAATTGCACCAACACAGAAATTCGGTTCAGAACGAACTTGCACACAACCAATGCCAGGTTACTCGAGAAATCCTAAGGCTCGGCCTCCACCGCAGCCAGCCTACGGCTGTTTGGCACACAACCTCGCAAGGTGGTGCACCGCCAACAAAAGAAAGGCATACACACCCCACGTAACCGTAGGAGCAACAAACGCGGTGCGTTTAGCAACAAATGGTGAATCAAGCACCGGGGCCGCTTTGCGTGCCTAAGTCAAAAGCCTTGAGCTTCGCGGCAAGAGATTTAACTTTACGCGCAGCAGTGTTCCTGTGCAGAACACCCTTGTTTACGCACTTGTGTATATTGGACTCCGCAGTCCTGAAGGCAGCAACAGCGTCTTCCAGGCTACCCTTGGACTCCAGCACCGCCAGGAACTTCTTGACAGAATTACGAACCCTGCTCTTCCTAACGCGATTAGAAAGCGTGCGCCACTCAATGACTCGGACCATTTTCTTGGCACTTGAATGATTTGGCATTTATCAACCTTTACCCCACTCACCAGGACTTTACATGGAATTGATCACAAATGCAAGCCCGGACGCCGGGGTTGGTAGGCGCGGCTTTGGCCTCAATCAATCCGATTTTGCTCATAGCAGTGGTACAGCCTACCCATGAACTCTTCCAAGCCCAGACCGGGCTCTATAGCGGGTAAAATCTTGATTGTAGCCTTTCCTGGCCTCTTATTCAGTAGGACAATATCACTGGGCCAGTAGTTGCCCGTGTTTAGTACTATTGGCACCACTGGTAGAGATGTTTGTGAATAAACCACTGCCACTCCACGCTTCAGCGCCCGCTCAGGACTAGCACGTGACATTCTTGTTGTGCCTTCAGGGAAAATCACCAGTGTGCATCCTTCGTTTGCCTTGACCGCAGACTCCCTAGCAACCTTACGAGCGGCAGACACCTTATTATTTCTGTCGATAAACACCATGCCCAAAGCCGTAAAGTACACACCAAGTAAGGGAAAAACCTTCAGTTCCTTTTTCAAAACAAACACAACATTCTTTAGCTCCGCGTAGAGAATTAAGGTCTCCATGGGAGATTGGTGCTCCGACGCCACTATGAAGGGCCCATCTGGTAGGTGTTCCTTACCGACAACTTCGTAAGATATACCATCAATAACGCGGCACAAGTACAATATGGCTCTGGCCCAAAATACACAAACAGCCCTCCTGTAAGACATGGGCATAAACGGCAATAGGGGCAGAGTTAGGCAGGCAACAAGTATTGAAAATATTGTAGAAAGTATGTAGAATTGCAAGATGCTTACCTCTGCAACAACAAACACTCCATGCGCTATTATATAGAATTACGCAATGGGTGAGAAGCGCGTTCCTGAGAGGAGTTTGGTATGCCTGTACTGCCTTTAGTGACCCTGCCTGACAGCCGGTTGTTCTTGTGCTCCGAAGAGGTAGATGTGGCAGGTTTTGACGCCCAGCTTAAGACACTCGCTGATAGCATGTTTGAGACCATGTATGCTAATAAAGGTATTGGGCTTGCAGCTGTGCAGGTGGGCATACACAAGCGCATTTTTGTCGTGGACCTGGAGTATGGAACAGACAGATACGAGATACCGAAAGACAGCGGCTCAGGTGCGTATCGTACAACCTGTGGCCCAACTGTTGTCATAAATCCAGTAATAGTCGGGGCATCAGAGGAGTTGGTGGAGATGGAGGAGGGGTGCTTGTCTGTACCTGACCAAAGAGAAGTCGTCGTGCGGCCAGAGCGTGTAATCATGGAGTATGTTGACCTTCACGGGAAGAAGATGCTCATGAAGGCTGAGGGGTTGTTGGCGCGATGTCTCCAGCATGAGTTAGACCACTTGAATGGAGTGGTGTTCTTGAAACACATCTCAAAGTTCAAACGTGACATGGTAATGGAAAAGATCAGAAAAGCATCAAGACGTGTGCATACATCGCGGCACAACGGTCACCAAAAGTACGACGACTAGTGGCCTCGTGTGTTTCGCACCCGCAGTACAGATCCCCCATAGGTGTATGCTCAAGCTGAGAAGAAAGTAGGCATCTGCACCATGCATTTATCCCCGAAGTGGCGCCGCCCAACCCTCAAACTAGAACCCTCAGCTTTCTCTTAGCGACAGTTATATTGACTTACTAGCAGTTACGTGTATGAAGAATCTGGTAGTGTGCGCTTGAGCTGCCACAGCTGTGTCGCAAGGCACGAGCGTAATAATGGCTGCAACGCAGGATTATTTGCTGAGAGGGTGTAAGTGACAAAGGAAGATATAGTAGACGATGGAGAGCTGCTAGAGGCTCTCAAATTCCACCACGAAAGCGGGATAGACTCCGTGTTAGAAGAAGGCGATTCCTGCGACGGCAGCGTGCACTTGCAAGAGTCGCAGGACCTTGCGCCCGAGGCCTCGCGGCCTGAAGTGGGTGAGCTCGTCACCGAAGCAGAGAGTAAGTTCTCAACTGACTGGGTGGGAGCAGCTAGAAGCATCGCAGAAAAGTGCAGCGATTTGTCGGAGTTAAGGGAAGCGATAGAATCCTTTGAGGGGTGCGATATAAAAAAGACGGCCCTGAACACCGTGTTCTCCGACGGTAACCCTGACGCGAAAATCATGCTAGTCGGGGAGGCCCCCGGCAGCAGCGAAGACCGGGAGGGCCGCCCGTTTTGTGGGGCAAGTGGTATGCTGCTTGACAAAATGCTCGCAGCCATTGGCCTCAATAGACAGAACACTTACATAAGCAATACAACATTCTGGCGCCCTCCGGGAAATCGCCGTCCTACTGATTTCGAATTAGAGGTATGCAGGCCATTTGTTGAAAAGCACATAGCCCTGGTCGCACCAAGTATTCTTGTACTGGTAGGCAGTACCGCGTGCTATTCTCTGCTTGGCTCGCCAGAGAGCATTTCCAAGTTGAGGGGGCGGTGGCACAAGTACGCCAATCCGTTCCTTGAGAGCAAGATAGACACCGCAGTGATTTTTCATCCAGCTTATCTGCTTAGGCAACCTATGCAGAAGCGACTTGCATGGGAGGATTTAAAAATGATACGAGCTCGCATAGAGCAAGAAAAGATAAGAGTGAGCTTTTGATGCAGAAAGGTCGCATCCTTAGCCGTGTTTGGCGCAGCAGCGCGTGCAAGGTCACACTTTCCACAACATTGCAGGACTTCAACACATCGCAAACTTTGGTGCGGCGCACATCACTGTTGTAGCCGCACTGCAACACGTCCACAACGTTAGAGTGCCTGGGCGCGAACTTTCATACAACTGCACAAGTAAACACATCTTTAATATGTGACACAGAAAGAGTAGCAATGCCAGGGACGTTGAAATAGGGAATATATTTACGCAGGACCCAAAGCATTGAAATTGCAAACCGGCTAAGAAACAAAAAAGGTTTGCGCCTACTATGCGGGGTTTACGCTCACATTGTCATAACACTATGTGTCTGCAGCGCCGCAAAGCTAGGTTCATAACATCACCGTAACACCGCAACTCCAGCACCGTTAGTAACCTTGTAGCTAACCCTAAAATTCAAGAAATACAACACATGGTATACACGACATGTCACACAAACAACTATGAGACTTTTTTGCTTTACAAGCCTAACCATTTTAATGAGACTGTGGCAGTTTATCGTATTCTTAGGTTACACTATGGTGGATTTCAGCGAGGGAACATACAACGTTTCCATTTCTGGTGGCAATAACGCGTTGTGTGCAGGTGATTGTAGTTGCGATGCAGAGTTTACCGCCGTTACTTTCGAACACGGATACGACGGCCACTGGTGGTTCTGGGGCGGGAGCAACGGCGACGCTGTAAACTGTGAGGGCATCACTACAGTTTACCACTCAATAAGTGGCGCCATATTAGAGGATGTTGACGGAGCTCTGGTCGCACGTTTTGTTTCTTATGTCGACACTCCATGCGGTCGCGTGGATGAAGAACAGTACTCCGTAGTCAACAGGGGACTTGAGTTTTCCGAGCTCAAGGGAAGAGAAGAGGCTGATGGTCGTATAGTCTTCCACAGTGACACACTAAATGTTGACCTTACGCTCGTGAAGGCAACCGGGACGCAAGATGATGTTGCGGCAGTAGATGATGGAGTAGATGTACAAGAGCTGGAAGTAACAGCTGGAGAAATAGAAGTTCCAGCAGCTGATCAGGTGCAACAAGATGTGGAAGAAAAAACCGACTGCCCTTGTGCGCGCACCGGTAACGTCGCATAGAGTGCTGTTGGTATATTGCTGGACGCTTAGTCAATGCGTCTATCCCTTGCAGTACTAGTACGGAATGCCTGCGGCATACTGCCATTACGCGGGCTCACACAAGTATCGTAACCACGCTAGCTGCGCAGTGTGGGTAGCCCGGCCGTGGGGCATCTCGTGGTGGGATCCCCGCGTTCGGGCTTACCTGCTTATGCGAGCGTGTTCCTGAGAAGGCGGGCTTCCTGCATCTTCTCGTATCCCTCTATGAGTAGCGCTATCGATGCCTGATCAGCCTCCAGAAACTGCGAGAATCCACAATCAACATCGGGAAAAGGACTGTGATCTGCGTGGTGGTCATGCGTGGGCAAAACCTCCCAAAGGTTTGTATAATCAGTCATTTTAAATCTCCAAAAACAGGATGGGGCATCGTGCGGCTTCGGTAGATGCTAGAGCAAATACCGCTGTAGCCGCACGTCGGTCGTCCGGACGCCGGTCTCTACTTGTTACGTTCAGTATGCCTACTTCGTAGACACGAGGAGGCGTCACTGTTCCTAACAGTGGACCCAGAACGACCGCGCTCACCAGAATCGTTATTGAGTTGCCGCAACAGTTGTAAGCTTGTGTTTAATGACGACGATGTGACTCCGACACGTCTCATGTGTGTGCAAGGACTCCTAAAATATTTCAAGAACTTATCCACGACTTTTACCTCTCCTAATGTTTGTTACTAAAAACTCGCTCTAGAGCCATAGAAGGAACCGTGACTCACTCCATGGCCAGCAGCGCAATGGCACCTCACCAAATGCACGGCACCCCTGAGCACAAACTAATATGGAACGCTACCAAAGGGAACACCCAATTGGACAGATACACTTAGGGGGAGGCAGCCCCTCGATACATATCCATCAGCAAGCTGGGGGCTCCAAAATTACAAAGTCATGCTGAGACCTCATGTCACTTGGGACCCGTAGAATCAGCTCCACCACTTCCGGACTTTGGAATACTATGGTTCTGCGATCATCAAACGCTATATGCCCGTCAACAGGGGCAAGAGATTCTGCGCTGTATCGTGAGAGCACATTACCGACGTTTGCTGGGCCTCCTTCACCCCAGGAATACTTGCACTCCAAGTACGCAACGTTGTTCAGTTGCGCATCGTAGTGGTTAATGTACTCAAAATCACCAGTGACCACAAAATTACTGAGAATTGAGTGCTCCGGATTCTTAAACGCACCCCCCGCTAGGAAATGCATCGTTCCATCTTTGTTATAAGTAAACGTTGCCGGACAAAAATGGTCAATGCGATGTTCCGCCGCATTCCCACCGTTATCTGTCACAATACGTTGGTCAGAGTGTATGTACACACTACCCCCGTGAGCATTTTCTGCGGAACCGCTATCAAAATATATCATTTAAGACCTATGAAAACGAAATAAGCAAACACTCCAACTATAGCTACCTAGGCAAAAAATGATTTCAACCACCCGAGAACTTCGCGATGCCACCCGGTAGATTTGTCTGCGTTACGCAACTCTTCAAGCGGAACGTCGCCGCCGTTTTTTGTGGGTTGGAGATTGTCCGTCACGTCCTTTTCACTAGGCACTTCACCTGATGCACCGGGAGCAGGCTTGGGATCCCCATTGGTAACGGCTCCAAGCCCCAAATTAGTCTCAGCTCCAAGTCCCGAATCAGGTGTGTGCGACTGCACCCCAGATGGTTCAGCGCGCCCCTGCTGAGAAGCTTCATTGTCCGTGTTCATAAAATGCTCCGCAGCCTCACGGCTTTCCTTATCAGTAGGCCGGACTTCACCCTTGACTGGGAACACATGCTGCGGCGGGTACAATATCACATCGAGAACCTGTGAATCTGAAACCGGAACTTGAAAAACAGCCGTGTTATCCCCCAACAACACTGCACCTCTCGTTGGACCAGCTAGTATAGAAAATCCATTCCTAGTAACATCCAGACCTCCTGGTTCGGCCAGCCGTCCTACAAGAAGCTGACCTCCACCATTTTGCGCCTTGTACGTATAATATCGCTCCCCATATGACATATTAAGCAACTCTGCGGATCCATAATCCGTGTATTTGAATGACCCGTGAACCTTGCAATCTCTGAACGAATCAGTTCCCTCAGGAACAATGTATGAGAGCCCGGCAAGCTTGGGGTCTACTACGCTCTCAAAGATGATTGCACCAGCTGCACCGTCTCGACGAAACTCTATAGGCGCAAGATAGTCTATGGTGAAGACTCCTTCAGTGATTTCACCATTAATGAACCTATGTCCCCAATGTGGATCTGAGTGCACGTATATCCCCCCATTACTAAATGCTTCCATAAATTTATTGTCATCGAAATATATCATCCTAA
Source organism: Anaplasma capra (assembly GCF_025628805.1). Classification (GTDB taxonomy): domain Bacteria; phylum Pseudomonadota; class Alphaproteobacteria; order Rickettsiales; family Anaplasmataceae; genus Anaplasma; species Anaplasma capra. The sequence continues at coordinate 71,557 of NZ_JAOTBG010000006.1, read as the reverse complement.
ACCTCACCCCAAACTCCAGAACAACGACAAACAGCACTAAATTCTGGTAGGCGTAACACTCCCGGTACAAAGGCGCAGTGCTCACGTTCCCGCTATCAAGTCTGTACCGGGTTGCACATAAAACTTCTTCTACGTAAACCTGTAATAGGGCACTCAATCAACGCCCGAGCCATTCATCACTTTAGCTCCCGAACTCCAGAGACTTAACATAGCACCACACCAACGCGGCACACATTGATGCCCGTGGTGTGCTCTTAATAAATCTATGTGTTGTCGCCCAAAAGGCGCAACCAGCCGGAGCTTTTAGAGACAAAATCTTAAAAAACAATTACCGCATACCAAAAGACCAGGCTGTTAAGGGCTGCTACGCGGGGTATCATGAGGAGGAAGTAAGCCTGCGTATCGTGTTGCGTATTTCCGCAGCTCGCTCAAAATCAAGGTTTTCAGCACATAAGAGCATTGCCTTCTGCAACTCCGCAATATCACAATCAGCCAAAGGCTTGCCGTAATCATGCTGCGGAGATTTTATCTTGGAGCCCACAATCTTGCCGAGACTTGTTTGTACAGATTTTTTGATAGTGCGGGGAGTAAGGCCGTGTTCCTGATTATACTTGTGCTGCGCTTCCCTCCTTCTATTAGTTTCCTCCATGGCTCTTTTCATGGACCCAGTTACCACATTCGCATACAGAATAACCCTACCTTCAGAATTGCGCGCAGCACGTCCCATAGTCTGTATAAGAGAAGTCGTAGATCGTAGAAAACCTTCCTTATCAGCATCTAATATCCCAACAAGCGCACACTCCGGTATGTCCAGCCCTTCACGCATGAGATTTACACCTATTAGAACATCTATCTCTCCTAGTCTCAGGTTACTAATTATCTCCATTCTCTCCAGAGTCTTAACGTCCGAATGCAAATACGCAACCTTGATTCCCATCTCGTGCATATACTCCGTAAGATTTTCTGCCATTTTTTTGGTCAAGGTAGTAATTAGTACCCGATACCCCCGTTCTATGGCTGCTTTACTTTCGCACACTACGTCATGCACCTGTCCGTCCGCGCTCTTGACGATACACACGGGGTCCAACAACCCGGTTGGCCTGATAAGCTGTTCAACAGCCGCACCCTTGGTCTGGGTGAGTTCGTATTGCCCGGGAGTGGCAGAAACGTAAACCACTGTCGGTTTTCTATGCTCCCATTCCTCAAAAGTCAGCGGTCGATTATCTAATGCAGAAGGCAATCTGAATCCGTGGCTGATGAGATTCGCTTTTCTCATTCTATCCCCATTATACATTGCCCTTATCTGAGGTATGGTGATGTGGCTTTCGTCTATAAACATTAGGGCATCCTGAGGCAGGTAATCCAGAAGGGTATTCGGCGGCTCTCCTTCCTCCTTACCACACAAATAGCGTGAATAATTCTCAATGCCTTTACAAGTCCCCGTTTCCCTCATCATTTCAATGTCAAACTTTGTCCTCTCGACAATCCTCCCAGCTTCAGTCACCTTGTTACATTGCCTGAATTGCAGCGCACATTTTTCAAGCTCCTTTTCAATTTCAGAAATTGCCTGTAACAGGGTAGGCCTGGGTGTGACGTAGTGGCTGTTTGGGAATATCTTTACCTTTTCCAGCTTGAGCGTTACCACACCAGATTTAGGGTCAATTTCTTGAATAGAATCTACCTCGTCACCGAAAAACGATATTCTCCATATCCTGTCTTCGTAGTGCGAGGGGAAGATGTTCAGTATGTCGCCTTGCACGCTGAAATTGCCGCGCTCACACTTACTACTACACTTGTACTGCAGCTCAACAAGCCTCTCCTGTAGCTGACACATGTCTATTTTCATGCCCAAGCAAATCGGTATTGTCATTTCTGAGTACAGCTCGGGAGAACCTAGACCATATATGCAAGACACACTCGCCACTACAATTACATCTCTTCGCTCCAGTAGCGATCTGGTAGCAGAGTGCCTCAGCAGGTCAATCTTATCGTTTACCAGCGCATCTTTTTCTATGTAAACATCACTCTGGGGAATGTATGCCTCAGGTTGGTAGTAGTCATAGTATGAAACAAAGTATTCCACAGCGTTTTCTGGAAAAAACAACCGCATCTCCTCATGTAGTTGCGCAGCCAGAGTCTTGTTGTGCGCAATTATTACCGCAGGACGCTGCGTTCTCTCTATCACAGAAGCCATGGTGAAGGTCTTTCCAGACCCCGTAACGCCTAGTAGAGTCTGCTCTTTCTTTCCGTAACTAACACCGCGTACTAGCTTGTCTATTGCACTTGGTTGGTCTCCAGATGGTTTAAACTCTGAGAAAATTTTGAAGCGTTGCATAAAACCGCTATCCGGACTTACCTAGATTTAATATAATGTACCCCACAAATACTTAGTGGTAAAATGTGCAATGTTGGGCAAGGTGGTGGCCACACTTGTGTTGTGCATAATGTCGGTGTACCTCGTCCTGCCTAATTTTATGGAGTCCAACCTCCTGCTATCGAAGAAGAAAGCAAGTCTGGGCCTGGATCTTCAGGGCGGTGTTTATTTGTTACTAGAAGTTGATTTCAAAGAACACCTCAGAGAGAGATTATATGGCCTGAGCGACGCCCTACAGGATTTTCTGCTGAAGGAAAAAATTCAGTACGGGAAACTTTACGTAAAAGATAATGCAATAGTGCTATCTTTAGCCAACCACAGGGATTACGCACGCATAAAGCGCTTTGACCCCAATGCAGTGGTTTCCGGCACGCACGATCACGCTCTGATATCCCTTAAGGAGAGCTACGTTAAGGTACTACTGCAAGAAGTGATGGCTGATTCCATGCGAAATGTACAGCGCAGGCTTGATAAATCTGGGACCAAGGAGATTACTATAAAAAGTCATGGGGAAAGTAGGATATCGCTACAAGTGCCGGGAGTACATAACACGGACAGCATCAAATCCCTGATAGGCAAGACAGCTAAGTTAACCTTCCATCTGCTGGAAGAGGTAAAGCATCTATCAGAAGTAGATCACACGGTAACGCACATCATGAGCGATGCTGCCGGCAATGTGTACCCCGTCCTAAAAAAAGTGGAAATAAGCGGTGATTCACTAATAGATGCAAGTGCGGGCCTTGACAACCTGGGAAGGCCTGCGGTGTATTTTAAGTTCAATAGTGCAGCAACTAAAAAGTTTGCCGAGCTTACAACAAAGAACGCGGGTAAACCTTTCGCCGCGGTACTGGACAACGTGGTGCTAACCGCACCCACAATACGGGAGCCCATACTTGGGGGAAATGGTGAAATTAGTGGTAGATTCAGCCTTAGCGAAGCAAAAGAGCTTGCAGTACTGCTAAAATCCGGGGCTCTTCCCGCACCTTTAAGCGTAATTGAAGAAAGAGTAATAGGACCAAGTCTGGGTGCAGGATCTATCGCCATGGGTAAGGTGGCCATGCTCGCCTCGGTCGTGGGAGTTTCCGTGTTTATGATTGCATCATACGGAGTACTAGGAGTTTTCGCGGTTGTAGGGCTGATTTTCAACATCGTGTTCATACTGCTGGCACTTACTTTCTTGGGTGCAACGCTGACACTTCCAGGTATAGCGGGAATGACTTTAACGGTAGGCATGTCAATAGACGCGAACGTTCTGATCTTTGAGCGCATAAGGGAAGAAATGCGTGCCAGTAAAAAACTGAAGTGGGCTGTGGAGAGAGGCTTTAAAAACGCTATGTCGACAATTTTTGACTCCAACATCACTACGTTGATAGTTGCTGCTATAATGTTTATCATGGGGAGCGTGTCAGTAAGCGGTTTTGCCGTAACACTAGGAGTTGGCATACTATGTTCGATGCTGTCAGCAGTGGTGTTGACTAAGATGCTGATAGATGTATGGGTACATACGGTGAAGCGTCTACAAATAGCCTGATACCGGGGCGCGGAGCAGTGTTTACAGGGTAGTCACAATGGGTAGCGAGTCTAGCAGAGGAGAAGTGGTGTTCTGCGATGGAAGCGACGTAGAAGGGCTGTATTGCGGACACCCAAGGGTATACATAAGAATCACCGAAGAGAAGCAGTTGTGTCCTTATTGTGGCAAGATTCTAAGTTAGCGCTGTTGCTGATGCACAACGCAGTGTGACCGGTGCGGCCTCCTTGATAGCAGGCAGGGCCCCGCATACATGGATGCCGCCCTGAGCGCATCGTTATAATACCTTAGACTTTAAGATATTTTACTAAATAAATAACTCGTGCTAGAATCTCCATGGGTGTGTTGCTAGCCAGCCATGCGCGCTCGGTATCGCGCAGCAGCTCCTAAGAAATAGCACAGTGGGCGCAGCCGGCTTTTCTGTGCACGCAATATTGGAGAGACTTATTATGCCGCACAGTCGCAGGGTTGCGTACTCCGCAGAGGAGATCGCAAAAAGGTTCGCGCTTTTTGTGCCCCACAAGGGGATTGTGAGATTTGGACATACCATACCCGGCATCGCCCCGATGTCCGAAATGGTGAATAAAAGCAGAAGCGGAGGCGCGCTCCCCACTAGTGAGGTAGTAACACCAGAAGAATTCAATAGCGCGCTGTTCAGTAGAATTTTTTGTTGTTTCCACTCAAAGCCAAAGGACATTAAGAACACCGTTGCGCTTCTCATGTCTTCTGGGTTAACACCACGAGTGGTGTGCAGCCCGCAAGACCGCGAATATTTGATCAGAAGCGGGATAGGAGATGCATGCGTAACAAGCGAAGCGCAGCATGCGTTCCCCTCAGAGGATTCTGTCGCACTTATATATCACAAGGAGCTTTCGCGACTCGATTTCCGGACACTACAGGCTCATTTAATATGCTCAGAGGGCGAAGAGCATGGCATTCATCTGTTATTATCAAACCTTATGACAAACGCGCGCCTGGTAGAGCGCGCCAGCGGTGCCGATAATAAATTTTTTGTTGCAAAATATAACTCGTCCCAGAAGCCCAAAAACCGCAAGCTTCTTGATTCCGTGTTTTACATGGACAGATGGTCGTTGCTGTCAAATAAAGAAAAAACGTTGAGGTGCGTGGGAAGTGTTCTACTCACACTGATCATGCCCATAATGCCCCTAGTGTTCGCATTTCTCAGTCGCGGGAAGGATAAAAAGGCCAACTATGACATCGGGGTCACACCCTGGCAATGGCACTCCTACCAGGACATGTTAAAAAAAGCGTCTTCCCCGTATGACATGCTGTTCGGAGGCGACGAAGAAGCTGTACAGCGTCTTGTCAGTGCAGCGACTAAAGTGGCGTTGGAGCCCGACTTTGGGTACATGGACGAAAACCATGAACCAACAGAAAAAGCAAAACAAGTCAGTAGAAAGCACAACTTTCTACTGTTGGCGAGTGGCAAACAATTATCTAACAAGGATTTTGCTTTACGCATTGGATTCCTTGCAGTAGTGGCAATACTGGCTATCTCCAGCATAGCCCAACTATCCTTGCACAGTATGTCGCACCCAGGGGCCTCCGTAGCGTCTGCAATTTCGTATGGCATCGTTGTTTGCGTGTGCATGGGAGCTATTTATACCCACCGCAAGGACACGAAAAAGGTGGTTGCCTTTGGAATCCTCGCTTTTGTCTGTGCCGCATTTCTCGCGAATGCTGCAATAACATTCCATCTCGGAAATCCTAGCGGGGCTGTGGCCGAAGGCTTGGACACAATGATCTCATCAACAATGGTGATCCTATCGATTGTGTATGGCATCGCTGCACGTGCAATGAATGTCATACACAAAAAAGATAAAAAGGTGGCGGATGAGTTGGGAGTTGGCGTGACCGCATATCTCAACATGAGGACCAAGCTACATTCTGAGCTAAAAGACCGCAATCTTGAAACCGTAAAAGCAGAAGTGCTAGTTAAGGTATTAGAAGATAACGGCATAGACGTGAGCGCGCTGCTCACAGAACAGAATGCGGGTAGCCACAGCGCAGAACCTGACAGTGAGATACAGCAGCAGCCGAGCACTAGCGGAAGCACATCGGCACAGGTACATCAGGCAGAGGCCCAGCAGAGCCGGGCTACCACGGTGGAGGGGGGCACAGGTGCGCCACATTCTGCCAGTGTGAGCTCCAGTTTAAGCGATGCAGCAGCTCAATGCGTAGCCTCTCCTAGCGCAACACATGCCCAAGGGACTGGTTAGTGTGGCGCAAGCCCCGCTCACTTGCAGGACGCTTGCACTCGCACTAATACTAGTTGGGAGTAGCACCACAGATACTCAGCGCATTCATAACACAGCGCGCCATGTAGTTTCTATATTGCGTCCTGCGCTGTATGAACAACGCCTCTATAGCGCGTCAGCCCCCTGACAGTCGCCTATAGCGCTGAGAGCATAGACGATGCTTTAATCTATAAAAATTCGTCCCCTTTTTGACTTAATCTTTGCAGCTACAAGGGTCCCCCGCCTATATCTTCAACCCATACTCGGACCACCGCGATGTGACTCTCTCAACTATATCCTCGCTCATTTTTATGGGGGTGCCCCACAGCCTAGTGGTCTCAGGGTGAATTTTGTTTGTGGCATCGAACCCAACCTTGCTACCGAGACCTTCCTCGGGAGAGGCAAAATCTAGATAATCAATAGGCGCACTGTCAATAAACACGGTATCCCTAGCAGGATCCATTCTGGTAGCCATTGCCCATACTACATCCTTCCAGTCCCGTACATTTATATCTTCGTCAACTACAATAACAAATTTCACATACAAAAACTGCCTTAGATAGGACAATATTCCCATAATGATTCTTTTTGCATGTCCGGGGTACGCTTTTTTGATGGAAACCACGGCCACCCGGTATGAACACCCCTCTGGAGGCAGCCAAAAATCAACGATCTCTGGATATTGCAGCGTCAGCGTGGGAAGTAAAAGCTCAGTCAACACTTCCCCTAGTACAGAACACTCATCTGGAGGCCTTCCGGTAACAGTGCTTACGTACAAAGGGTGGGCACGCATAGTTATGGCTTTGACTGTGAATTTGGGAAATTTTTCTACACTGTTATAATACCCCGTATGGTCGCCGTACGGACCTTCTTCTAGAAATTCATCTGCGCTCACTACCCCCTCAAGTACAATTTCTGCATTAGCCGGAACCTTCAAGGGCACCGTTATGCACTCAACCAGATCTGTGGGGCATTTGCGCAAAACACCGGCAAACTGATATTCGGACATGGTCTCGGGAACCGGAGTAACCGCGGCTATCATAGTTGCAGGATCTGAGCCTATAACAACAGCTGCGGGAAAGTCCCCCTTGCCTTCTCTGACCCACCTAAAATATTGCTGCGCTCCTCCGCGGTGTTTCAACCATCTCATAAGAGTTGAATTCCTACTGACAACCTGCATGCGGTATACACCAAGGTTGAAATTATCCTCGCGCGCTGAAGAGGGGCCGCGCGTCACCACTATGGGCCATGTTATAAGAGGTGCAGGTTCCCCAGGCCAGCAAGTTTGTATGGGCAGCTTACTAAGATCTACATCAGAGCCCGTAACAACCACCTCGTGGCACGGAGCCTTCTTTACGATCCTAGTGCGCGCAGCAACGACATTACGCAGCACAGGAACCATGGTCAGTAGGTCTCTAAAGGATTCAGGAGGCGTAGGAGACTTCAGGAAAGCCAGCAACTTCCCAACTTCCTGCAAATCCCCAAGCTCAACACCAAGACCAAGAGCAACCCTCTCCGAAGTACCAAACAGGTTAACAAGCATGGGAATATCGCAAGGCCCATACTCTGTAACCACATTCTCAAAAAGCACCGCGGGGCCTTGTGCCGCTACTAGCCTCCTGTGGATTTCCGTAACTTCGAGCACTGAGGACACCTGCTCTCGTACTCGGACCAAACGCCCCCTACCTTCCAGGAAGTCAACAAACCCCCCAAGATCAGAAAAAGACATAAGGACCAGCAAAGATACCGAGCAAGGTTACCACACCCAAGGATAAAAACCAACAGCGCTCACACGCCAACAATGGGAATGTGCAATGCTAGAGCGACAACCTGAAACCGACCTCCAGCCCGAAGTATGCCAAGTCCATATCCAATGGCAAGTTCACCGGCAACACCCTAGGCTTCGTGGGTGGCCTATTGTTCGTAGACGACTGCCCCCCCTCGCGATAATAGGCATAAACACCCACAGCCTCATAGCTGCCATGCGGGAGCACTAGTTCACCGTTGCCCCTCAGAGCACGGTAATACATACTAGCAAAACCGTGGATCTTGTCCTTAAGTTTATAACTCGCACCGATCTTCGCCTGGCAAGATACACGATCTGCATGGACACCAAACATGTCAACCCTCTCCAGGCCAAAACCACCGCACACATAGGGAGCGATGTTCTCGCTCACGCCGGAACTAAAATCACGGCACAGGCTCGCCAGTACAGAGGAGAGCTGCACCCCATCATTCCTCACAACAACGACCACATCACCACCCGGGGTATACGGTAACCAACTCCGCCTATTCTTATCTTTCACCCTCAGCGCATCGGCACCTGAAAGCTTGATGTACACCCCAGAATACCTATAGCCCTCGGAAAAGTACAGATCACCAACCCTGGCACCTCCTCCGCCATTACTCAGATGGTCGCTGCCGCGCCCTACGTCGAATTTCTGCCTAGCCATTTCCAGCTCAACCCTGACTTGGCCAAAAGGGTACCCCAGCACTGCAGCAACCCCACACGAGCTGTTATGGTAGTCGTTATCCCTGGACAGCACAGACCAAGAATTGAACCCCCCCTCTTTGACCTCAATCCCCTCCGCTATGCGCACACTCCACTCACCTCCAGCCGCCGTCTTAGGCAATGCATTCAGGGGTATGGTCTTGAGAGAGGTACCAAAAACACCCTTGAGCACCAAGTCACTAAAAACAGGAGAAGCAGGCTTATACACACCCCCAACGTACAACCCGCCTATACCGCCCTCCCTACCTAAGGAGAAAGAAGCAGCAGGCGGAGCATAGATAAAGGAAACACAAAAAAGGGAGGTGGTAAGAAACCTTAAAAAACTCATCAAAAAAACCCCTCAACACAGAGTCACATACGGCAGCATCACCATACGCAGCAAGCGTACAGCACACCAAGTATTTACTCCCGTAGTATACACGCGTCAAGTGCATTTGAAGAATCATTACGCTAATAACGGATTCTCACCCAAACTCAGTACGCTTGGGGTATCGTAGCCAACTTCGGTACCGCTTCAACAGACACAGAATTCTACCTGAACATGTACCTAATACCTAGCTCTCCCCCAAGGTGCGCAACTCGCATATTAGCCTCAGCAGCCGCAGGTTTTGGCATATCATAAAATCTTCTGGGAACTGTTAGCACTATGGGATCAAAGGAGTTCCTGTGAAGCATGTGGTAGTATGCCCCGGCAAGCAGTGCCGTATTCTTGGTCACTGAAACTCCCAACCCTATCTTGCCTTGATACCCATGGGTTACGCTACTGGTATTAAGCAAATTTAGTCTATTGCCGCTGACTCCTACGCACGCGTACGTTAGCACCACATCAGTGTGCCCACGTTCGTAACACACGTTGAAAGCTAGGGAAGATATACCCACTTTCTTGTTTTCCACAACAACATAGTTGCCCGACGTTATCACGCCGCCTCTAACTAGCGCAATATTTGATGCATCATCCTGATTGACCGACCCAGTGCCCCCTTTTACCGCGAATTCACTACCAAACCTCTCCAGTTCAAGTCTGACGTGGCCAACGCTGTAGCCCACGCCTCCCACAAAGTTTAAATAGTCACCGCTGTAAAATGGAGGTTTATATACCCCAAAAGCACCGTAGTCGTTCACGTCGACTATCACATCACCCTTCATGCTCATTTTTACAGCTGTACCGACTCCTGGCACAAAAAGTTGCCTTTCGCTTACCTCCAAACCGTCAAAATCAGGAAAGCTACTTTTGTAGATACCAATTAGGTACACACGCCCCACAGGGACAGGTTTTTTTGGTAGATAATCACTAGCAAAAGTGTGCAAAGGGAACAAAATCGCAGCGAGTGCCCACACGCCGGCGGTAACGCAACTTTTTCTAGTAACCCGCCACATCATATATTTCATAGTACGCCCCTAAAAATGGCCAGAAGTTGCGCCACTACGTGAAAAGCCACGTAGCGCTAGCGGCACTTCTGTAAGGCCGCCTTTCTAGGGTAAAAACGTTAATCAAGGGCTAATGCCGCTGCAGAAATGCGCATCGCACCCAATGGTCTGGTGCATCCCGTACAACAAATCAAAGGAATAACCTCAGTCCCACTTCGATCCCAAAGTAGCTGATATCCAGGCCTGATACTCTGAGGCCCATACTATTGCGTGGGTTCTCGGCTTCCGATGCAGGCGCAGCAGCTGCAGCAACACGATAAACTCCTTTCCAAGGATAGATGATAGGCAGATCATCGAAGGCGCTATCCAAAACCCCGTGCATAAAAGCACTGGCTACTAGCTGTGTGGATGGGGACAATTGGCGATGAAACCCGACCTTCCCTTCCACGGACACACTAGACCTAGTAGTGCCAAATAGGCTCACAATATCCACACCTGAACCTACACAAAAATGCGGCACCAAAGGGGCGCCCAAAAATTGCCCGGTAACATCATAACATGCACTAACCACCGCAGAAGTGTTACCGATACCCCGATCACGAACCGCTAGCAACCCGTTTTTGACATTCGCGACCACATTGCTGCCGCTACCCCCCCTGGAAGGTGCCTTTTTCCTGATAAGCAGCTGGCTTCTATAACCGGTAAGAGCGTAGCCTTTCGTGTGCACAAGATCGAAAAAATTCCGGGTGGCTGCAAACTCCATTCTGAAGTTGCCACGTGCCACACCCAAGGCCCCAAACACGCCCTTAGTGTCGGAAGAAGAATACCCCACAGCCGGGGTCTTTGCAGATTTTAGCGCCGCATCTGCACTATTACCACTGTTTGGATCACTTGTACTACTACGCACGACATTACTACGCACGACATTCCGTGCCGCCATGGGGTCACAGCACATTTCTATGCCAGGGAGAAAAACATCAGCAGCCTGCTTTCCGACATACATTGAAAACCCACTAATATCGTGAAGCGCCGGCCTATACCCAGCAGAAGCATAAAAATTCGCGGCAGAACACACCTTCGCGTACACCACTGAACAAAAAAGACATAGCACCACAGGTGCAACAAAGTTCCTACGACAAACCATCGCCTCCCTCCGACTACAAACAGAGCCAGACCTTGAAAAACGGGCCCACAACCACAGATATCGCACAACCCATCACCACAGCCGGGTAAAGTGCAGACCTGCGTACCCTTGTTTTAACCACTTGGACATAAAAGTCAAGGTTGTACCGCCGTGTCCATCACAGCGAGTTACGATAACCTCCACAACTTTATGTGCACTCTAGTGTAGAGGTGAGCGTGAAACATTGGTCAGTGGCGGGCATGGAGCTGGATGGGAACAAATAATCACGACGCCACACAGCTAGACTTGGCCACCGGGAAGTACGCAAGTTCACACAAGGCGCCATAAAGCCGGCAGTTGGTGTGTGTGCCCCCAACTAATCGCGTTAAAAAACCATTGCAGAGGGATCAGTGCCCGTGTGCTGGCCAACTTAAAGGTTTACACAAACTTTCGAAAGTAGTAGTATTCCGTAGCCTTTGTTTTCGTATGCTAATGTCGCTTGACGTCTACCTGCCTGACCAGTCCGCATCCGCGGTACGACCAAGAATCACTGTCCTGGGAGTCGGTGGAGCTGGCGGCAACGCAGTAAACAACATGATACAGTCGTGTCTTCAGGGGGTCAACTTTATAGTTGCCAATACAGACGCCCAAGCGCTTGATTGCTCTCTATCAGAAAAAAAGATCCAGTTGGGAATGAATCTGACGAAAGGACTGGGAGCCGGCTCCTTGCCAGAAGTGGGAAGAGGCGCTGCTGAGGAGTCAATAGACGAGATAATGGGGGAGATTGCCGACAGTAACATGCTCTTCATCACAGCAGGCATGGGGGGTGGCACAGGAACTGGTGCCGCACCTGTAATTGCGAAGGCTGCCAAAGAGAATAAGATCCTGACCGTGGGAGTGGTGACTAAGCCATTCCACTTTGAGGGCGCGCATAGGATGAAAACCGCAGACCTAGGGTTGGAGGAGCTCCAGAGATATGTCGACACCTTGATAATAATACCAAACCAGAACTTGTTCAGAATCGCAAACGAGAACACCACTTTTGCTGATGCGTTCAGGCTCGCTGATACGGTCCTCCACACCGGAGTCAGGGGAATAACTGACCTTATGGTGATGCCGGGGTTGATAAATCTTGATTTCGCAGACATAAAAGTTGTAATGGGCGAGATGGGTAAAGCAATGATGGGCACCGGAGAAGCCGAGGGGGATCACAGAGCTGTGGTCGCCGCAGAAGCCGCAATCTCCAACCCACTTCTCGATAATATCTCCATGAAGGGAGCCAGAGGCATTTTGATAAACATTACTGGGGGGTTGGACCTCACCTTGTTCGAAGTGGACGCAGCTGCAAACAGGATTAGAGAGGAAGTGGATGACAATGCTAACATCATCTTTGGCTCCACGTTTAATGAGGAGAACAGCGGGAAGATCAGGGTCTCCGTGCTTGCGACTGGTATAGATAGCGTGCGAGTTGCACAAAAAAGCCATAGCGTCGAACAGCAAAAGCCGTTACCAGCGAGTGGTAGTTCTTTCGAGTTTGAAAATGAGCTTGGCCCTGAGGATGGCGGTAGTGCGATGGCTTACTATAAACCCAGCCTTCCAGAGGAGGATGTTCTTACCGATGCGTACTCGGTAGAAAAGCAGCCTCAGAAGGCTGGGTCATTTAATTGGAGCGAGTCGTTTGACGTGCCAGCATTTCTCAGAAAAAAGGAGAAGTTGTGAGGTCTTTAAGTTGCCCCAACAAAGTGGGCAGTTTTCGTGCTAGAGTGTAGAGTGCTGGTAAGGCGGGGTGTGCGCCAAAAACTGTGGATTTTCCTATAATAGCAATGGTCTTGTGTTTTTGCCGCGTATAAACCCGCGCTCTGGCGTTTCTAGCACTAGCAAGCCCCGTGGCAATGAAACCCCATTTTTAGAGCGTGCGACAGTTGCAATACATGGCGCACTCAATAGAGCCTGTAGCCGTGCAATTGCTCGCGCATCGGAAGATATCGGCAACATTTTGTCCTGCTGTGCGCCAGCTCAAAGGGAAAGCCGTAGTGGTATGTTCTATGCAAGTAAGTTCGCATGGTAGAAGTGAGTCTACATACACAAAGCTGGTACAGGCTGGTTAGTAAACCTAAAACTTCCGCAAAGCGCGTTATAAGACTCTGTTTATCAGAGCTGGATATTGCTAGGTACAGACCAAGAGTATTTGTTGTATTGGCCAACGATGAACTGCTACTGGAGCTCAATTCGCGATACCGGAAGATCCACAAGGCTACAAACGTTCTTTCTTTTAATTATGAAGCGCTGTCGCAAAACTGCTGCCTAGGAGAAATATATTTGTCCTTAGAACGAATCGCAGAAGAGTCACGGGAGATGGATGTGGATATCAGAGCACACTTCACTCATATGCTGGTGCATGGCATGTTACACATAATGGGTTATGATCACGAAACATCCACAGAAGCCACAATTATGCAATCACTCGAAATAGGACTTTTAAAAAAACTAGGCGTAAACAATCCATATGTTCCACGTGAAACATAGGCACCCCTATTCTCCATGCCTAAATAAAATATGAAGTGACAATATCCGCGGCTTACGTATAATCGTGACAGTGGATGGTATTGCCAATGGCTAAGGTTTTCGCAGTTGTAAATCAGAAGGGTGGCGTCGGCAAGACTACAACTAGCATAAACCTAGCTACGGCGTTTGCCGTTGTTGGAAAATCAACCTTACTGGTGGACCTAGATCCACAGGGGAATAGCAGTAGCGGCCTGGGAATTGCTTATTCTGAAAGGTCACCTGATATATATAGAGTGTTGATTGATGATCAGCCCATAGCATGCGCAACCAGAGAAACTTGCATACCTAATCTGTCAATTACCCCCTCCACCATAGATCTGTCAGCAGCAGAATTGGGGCTCGCACCCATGGAATCCAGGGAATTTGTGCTCAAAAATCGTTTGTCGAATGCAAGTGGATACCAGTATATTTTCGTAGACTGCCCCCCCTCACTGGGGCTACTTACCATAAATGCACTAGCTGCAGCTAGTTCTGTCATCATCCCAATGCAATGCGAGTTTTTTGCGCTTGAGGGGTTAAAGCACTTGATGAAGACCATAAATCTTGTCAAAAAGCGCCTCAATCCCGCCCTGACAATTGAGGGAATTCTACTAACTATGTACGACCGCAGAAATAACCTTAGTGAGCAGGTTGAGGATAACATAAGGGTGCACTTGCGCGAGAATGTATACAAAACAGTCATTCCGAGAAACGTTAGGTTATCTGAGGCTCCATCACATGGTAAGCCTGCAATAATTTACGACTACAAGTGTCCGGGTTCGCAGTCTTATATATACCTAGCAAAGGAAATACTCGCACAGCAGAATGGGCATCGAGTGCTTGGGATGGAAGAAGTTATAGGGCAAAAACAATGAAGCGATCTCTGGGCAAGGGTATTCTGGAACTAATCGGAGAAGAAGAGATTACAGATCGCTCACTGGTTTCTTTCTCTGTAGACACAGAGGTCCCTGTAAGCCTTAAGGTCAATATGCTTCACCCAGGAAGGTTCCAGCCCAGACAGAAGTTTGATCAGGCCTCGATCAAGGAGTTAGCAAATTCAATCGCCAAAAAGGGGCTTATTCAGCCGATTATAGTCAGAAAAGATGTGGCAGGCAGTAGGTATGAAATTATAGCTGGGGAAAGAAGGTGGAGGGCAAGCATCGCCGCAAAATTGACAGAGGTGCCTGTCATCATTAGGAATGTGAGCGACAGCGAGTGCTTGGAGATTTCAGTAATCGAGAATATTCAGCGAGAAGACCTAACAGCATTAGAGGAAGCTGAGTCGTATAGGAAGTTGATAGACGAGTTTAGGCACACGCACGAAAGTCTTGCCACAATACTTGGTAAAAGCAGGAGCCATGTAACTAATATGCTGCGCATCCTCGCGTTACCAGACTCTGTGAAGCGCCTCATAAGTGACAGGGCCATATCTTTTGGCCACGCTAGATGTCTTTTGAATGTAGAAAACCCTGAAGAGCTGGCTGAAAGGATTTTATCTTCGGGGATGAGCGTGAGAGAAACAGAGGTTATGGTAAAAGATTTGCAAAATCACAGAGATTTCGTGCAGGCTACTATAATGCATATTGAAAATTTTCTACCTGGCAGGTTGGATACTGAAGTTCGAGTAAGAAAAAGCGGTAAGAGGATTACTCTAAATTTTCGCGATGAGGGAAAGTGTGAGGAGTTTTTGCAAATGTTGCACAAGCTTTAGATACATTAAGATTGAAGAGCGTTATCCCAGAATGTAAAGTTTTAAGAGAGTACGCAGCGTTTGAAAGCCATGATTAATGATAGTAGTATGGTACTTCTGTGTGCGGTGCGCGCACCGCACGGGGTACGGGGGCTTGTGAAAGTTAAGACATTTACAGAGGACCCATCTAACATATCCGCCTACGGTCCCTTGACTGATGGGCATAACCATTTTGAAGTCACGGTGGTGTCAGTATTGGGAGCGGACAGCGTTATAGCAAAATTCAGGGGAGTCGAATCCAGAACAGATTCAGAAAAACTGCGGGGTAAGCGCCTCTATATAAGAAAAACCAGCTTACCTAAGTTGCAGGAAGATGAATTTTACAGCAGTGAACTTGTAGGAATGGATGCTAAGCTTGAGGACGGTACAGTGTACGGAGTAATCTCGGCCGTTTTTAATTTTGGATCATGTAACGTCGTGGAGTTATCTACAAGCAACGGCAAATTGGTCATGGTACCTTTTTCTAAGTCAGTTTTTCCTGTTGTGAGTGTGGATAGGGGAATTGTAACCATAGTTCCCCCCGAGGTTATAGGTGTTGGCAGCGTATGATTTTCAATGTCCTGACCATAGTCCCAGACATGTTTCCAGGCCCGCTAGGGTATTCTACCATTGGCAATGCGCTAAGAAAGGGTTTGTGGTCCCTGAATGTGGTGGATATTAGAGCATTCACCAACAACAAACATCTGACGGTCGATGACAGGCCGTACGGCGGTGGCCCCGGTATGCTTATGAAGGCCGACGTGCTGGGCAGATGCATAGATAGCGTACTGGAGGCACATCCCAATACCAAGCTAATCTACACCTCCCCAAGAGGTGAGAGGCTAACGCAAGATATATCTAGACAAATCATTCGTTTTGACAATATAACTTTACTCTGTGGGCGCTTTGAAGGTGTGGACGAGAGGGTTATTGACTTCTACAGTTTCCAGGAGCTTAGCATAGGAGACTATGTGATTTCCGGTGGAGAGTTGGCAGCCATGGTGCTGATTGACTCGTGTGTTAGGATGATCCCTGGTACTGTTGGTAACAGTGACAGCCTCAATAGCGAAAGCTTTGGTGACGGCCTTGAGTACCCGCAGTATACGAGACCAGCCGAGTGGAGAGGAGTTGCGGTTCCCGATGTTCTCTTGAGGGGGAATCACAGGGAAATCGAGCTTTGGAGGCGTACGGTGTCCAGAATTATTACGGAGCGCAGGCGTCCTGACTTGCCGCTCAGTAAGTGTAACGGAGATAAAGATGAGTAACGTGCTAGAAAGGTTTAATAAGAAACAAATAGAGTCATTGTCTGGTGTTGAAAAGCCGCACTTTCTCCCTGGAGATACAGTTAAAGTCGCAGTAAACGTCTTCGATGGTGTCAACTGGAGGCTACAAACCTTTGAGGGAGTGTGCATAAAAAAGCGCAATAGAGGCCTGCATTCGTCCTTCACTCTCCGTAAGATTAGCCATAATGAGAGTATACAACTGCAAGTTTTCCTGCACTCTCCCAATGTCAAGTCCATAGAAGTGGTGAGGTATGGTAAGGTGAGTAGGGCCAAGCTGTACTACATACTTAAGCTGTTCGGCAAAGCTGCAAGAATTAAGGAATCTACGGATGCCCGCAGAAAGGGTGTTGTTGCCAGCCAGCGGCGATCCGCTTAGGAGGCTCCATCAGGGAATATCGCCATTTCTATGAAGTCTATTGCCTTTTCCACTGCTGCTTCTTGAACCTCGAACCGCGTAATGCATCCTAGGTCATACCGGCGGACTTTAACCCTGGAGTTGCGCCTAGCCAACCCCATGTAAACAGTCCCCGTTTCCGGATCCGGGGGCACAGGTTCCGTACCGTGTACCGCGTGGCCAGCGGTACCGGTTACCGAAAGCACAATGTCAGCATGGTGTCCTAGCGCCCTAAGTGCACCCTCAGCCATCATTCCGGCGACCTGCTCACTCACAACGCCGTATTTTTCTATCTCTCGTTGCGGCACCTCAAGTACCACACACTTTGAGTGTGTTTTGTAGACTACTACAGAAGAAAATAAAACATCGGAAACCCCGGGAACACACGAAAAAACGAACGAAAGCAGCCCCCCGGTGCACGATTCAGCGAAAGATACTTTTAAGTTCCTCTTGCGTAAATGCTGTATACAGACTTCCGCTTTCCCAATTAGAGCCTTAGAAATTAGCATATAAAACTCGCTACAGAGCGCAAATAGAATTATTATAGCATGTCTCTCCCTAGGGAAGTTGCTGCCCATGATAAACATTACCACCTCTTTCCCAGAGAAAAAAGAGGCAGAGTTTCACAAGCATGTTACGGGATTCGAGGTAGCAGAAACCATGTTTCCCGACATTATGGAATCTATAGTTGCATTATTAGTGGATGGAAATCCGCAGGATCTGGCAATCCCGATAAGTAAAGACAGCTATGTAAGCCCCATAACAGCGGAAAGCGCCGCGGGAACGGAGATAATCAGGCACGATGCGGCTCACATTATGGCTAGAGCAATCAGAGAAATTTTTCCAGATACTAAGTTGGCAATTGGACCTACCATAGAGAGCGGGTTCTATTACGATTTTGATCTCCAACACAGTTTATCTGAAGCGGACTTCGAAGCCATAGAACAAAAAATGGCAGACATTATCAATAAGGATGAAAAGTTTGTTAGAGAAGTTTGGACTAGGAAACAAGCCATAAAGTTTTTTAAAGACTCGGGTGAGCGCTACAAATTGGAAATCTTGTCAGAGATTCCTGATTGCGAAGAGATAACAGTTTATAGGCATGGAGAATTTATAGATCTCTGCAGAGGGCCACATGCCCCATCCGCAAAGTACGTCAAAGCGTTCAAGCTCATGAAAATTTCTGGAGCTTATTGGCGCGGCGACTCTCAAAATAGGATGCTACAGCGTGTTTACGGCACGGCGTGGCATAGCAGCGAAGCACTTGAATCTTATGTGCATGCACTACAGGAAGCAGAAAAGAGGGACCATAGAAGGATAGCCAAAGATTTGGGCTGGTTTCATATACAGGACGAAGCGCTCGGTCAGGTATTTTGGCACGACAAAGGGTGGACACTGTACCTCACAATAGAAGAGTACATCAGATGTAAACTCAAGGAGAACGGGTACTGCGAGGTAAAGACCCCTATAATGCTGGATAGAACGTTGTGGGAGAAATCTGGTCATTGGGAGAAGTTTAAAGAAAACATGTTTGTGATTGAGGACGATAAAAAGGCACTTGCCATAAAGCCTATGAATTGTCCATGTCACGTACAAATATTCAAATCAAAAACGAGGAGCTACAAGGAGCTACCTATACGCATGGCAGAGTTCGGCATGTGCCACAGAAATGAGGCCTCAGGCGCACTCTACGGGCTGATGAGAGTTAGGGGCTTCACCCAAGACGATGCACACATATTTTGCACGCATGAACAAGTTAAAGATGAGGTGCTACGGTTTTACAAGCTACTCGTGGAAGTATACAAAGACTTTGGTTTTGACAACATAACGGTCAAGCTCTCTGACCGCCCAGATAATAGGATGGGATCAGATGAAATATGGGACAGATCTGAACAATCTTTGATGGAGTCTATGAATGAGGCAGGAGTAGAGTATACAATCAATAAAGGCGAGGGGGCCTTTTACGGGCCCAAGTTGGAATTCACCCTCAAAGATGCTGTTGGTAGAGAATGGCAATGTGGCACTGTACAGCTGGACTTCGTGCTTTCTAGTAGATTGGACGCCTTCTATATGGGAGAAGATGGCAAAAAACACAACCCTGTAATAATACACAGAGCAATTCTAGGAACAATTGAAAGGTTCATAGGAATTTTGATCGAGCACTACGCAGGTAATGTTCCGCCATGGCTTGCACCCGTGCAATTGGAAATACTCACTGTAAGCGAAGAGGTAGAAGAATACGCTAGAAATTTGATGGATATGGCACTGCAGCAAAACGTGCGCACAAAATTAGACTCAACAAAGGAAAATATAAGTCACAAAATACGTAAATCGATTTTTAACAAAGTGCCTATAGTATGGGTGGTGGGAAAGAGCGAGGCTGGAAGGGGGTTCGTGTCGGTTAGGCGTCACGGGTCGGCCGAGACTTGTCGAATGGAGGCCGATAAAGCATTGAAAACCTTGTTGACTTGTGTTAGCATGCGCTAGTTCCTTTGTTGGGGTTCATAGGTCAGGAGTGGAGAAAAAAGGACCGAGGGTTAACGAAGCGATAACCGCCAAAAAAGTTAGGCTCGTTGATGAAGAGGGTTCCATGGTCGGTGTGGTCGATATAGAAGAGGCCGTGGCCAGGGCAAGGGAAGCGGGACTCGACCTAGTCGAGGTAGTCAGCGAGGAGGAGTTCCCGGTATGCAAGATATTTAACTACAGCAAGCAGAAGTACAACAAAAAGAAGCTTGGTGGCCCGAAAAAGCATAGGTCTTCCTCCTTGAAGGAGCTTAAGTTTAGGCTCAACATTGAAGATAACGACTACAACATCAAGCTAAACAACCTCAAAGGGTTCATAGAGAAGGGAAACAAGGTCAAAGTGTCCATAAGGTTTGTAGGGCGCGAGCTGCAGTACAAAGAAGTTGGGCTGTGTATCCTAGATCGCCTGGTGAACGACACCGAGGGGGTGGCTAGGCCTGAGTCATCTCCTAGAATGGATGGAAACGTGATGAGCATGATATTCGGCAGCAAAAGGTCGTCATCTTCCTCTTCCACCCTACAGTAGCGGGCACCAGTCGTAGGTCCCCTCCCGCATTGGCTCTTTACACATCTCGCTTTCCGAGAATCCTGCAAACGTTCACCCTCTACAAATAACGTTGCCTATATGGGTACAGTTTTGTCTCAGACTGGCGGCCGCCCCACCACAACGGTGCGTCGTGACGCATCACCTACCTCCGTATACCCGCAGAGAAGCTCCGCACACAGTTAAATAGGAAGCTTGCCTATTTTAGACACGATAACTAGGTCACGCATGTCACCCCCTTCCTTGGAGTTGGTTATACTGAGCTTTATATCGAATTTCACGCAGCTGCCAAGAACTTCCGGCCACTCAACCAGAACCAAATTTCCGCTTAAGATATCGAAAAGACCAACTTCTTGGGCTTCCTTAACCGAAGATATCCTATACAAATCCACATGATAGAGCAGGAAGCCACAGCATTCATACTCATGCACTATACTAAACGTGGGACTACCTAGAAAACTCGAACTAGACAGCGCACAGACTATACACCTACAAAACTCAGTCTTCCCGACGCCCAAATCCCCACTCACAGAGACCGACATATCCCCGGTCAAAAACCGAGATAAACCCGCGGCTACCTCACACAAGGAACTAAGGCCCAGCCGGCGGCGGCGGATGACGAACCCCTCACCCCCCCCTCCTTTCACCAAGGGAGGCGTAGGAGCGCACACCTACCTACGGTCCCCAACAAGGTGCAGTAGACTCAGGAAAATGTTTATGTAGTTGAAGTACAGGCTGGTGGCACCCATCACAGCCATCTTGCTGGAGGTAACCTCAGAGCCGTCACTGAGACGGTAATACATATCCCGGATCCTCTGAGCGTCAAAAGCAGTCATCGCTGTAAACACCACAACTGCAACCAGAGATATGGCGAAATGCAGCGGCCCGCTAGCCACAAATATGTTCACAACTGAAGCTATCAGCAGCCCTACTACCCCCATAATGAGAAAGGCACCGAACTTAGATAGATCCCGCTTGGTGGTATTACCATACAACGCCATAACACCAAACATCGCAGAGGATATGAAGAAAACCCTGGCTATACTATGGGCAGTATACACCATAAACACGTACGACAGGGAAAGCCCCATCATCGCAGCAAACCCAAAAAACGCGAACATCACCGATCGCATGCTCATGCTGTGCACTCTCGAGGAAAGAAAGAACACCATCACAATAGGAGCAAGAGACACCACCCAATGTAGCGGAGTCCCATATAGAACGTTCATCAATCCATGAGAAAAGGAAGCCACCAGAGCGACAGCACCGGTAAGCCCAAGAGCCGCAGCCATATAGTTGTATACCTTAACCAAGTAGCTCCTAAGCCCCGCGCAGTAGTACGCACCCTGAAACTGGGCACTGTAATCATTCATAAATTACAACCATCCTCTTCGAAAACCCCACATGCTACCACAGAAACGGCCCAATATCAACTAAAATGAGGCAAGTGGTCCGAGACCAGGGTATCTCACACGTTTACACTTCATCAATAAAAGTGCTATGCTACGACGTAGTGTGCAGCCTCTCTTGGAGTACGACCACCTTATACATTTAGATACTCGTCTACCAAGATTTGTGTAATTTGCACCAAGTTCAACGCAGCGCCCTTTCTAAGATTGTCTGATACTACCCACATACTCAGTCCATACGGCACTGTTGTGTCTTCACGAATCCTAGAGACGTACACTGCATCGTCATCAACACAATCTATCGGGGTTACGTATTGCAAGCTACTTTCATGATTCAGCACGAGAACACCCGGTGCTTCGCTAAGTGCATCATATGCCTCTTCCACAGAGATTTTGCTGTGGAACTCAATGTTCAAGGCTTGCGAGTGACACACAAAAACGGGAACTCTGACACAGGTTGCTGCAACTTCTATATCTATCCCCATTATCTTCTTTGTTTCGGCTGACATCTTCCACTCTTCAGTAGTGGATCCATCGTCCAAAAAATCACCAACATGTGGTATACAGTTAAACGATATTTGTCTGGGAAATTCCGTTGGCTCAACTTTTTGACCAACAAACGCAGCCTTGGTCTGGTTATATAACTCAGACATAGCGTCTCTCCCCATACCAGACACAGATTGGTAGGTTGATGCTACCACCCGCTTTATGCCAGCCACCTTACACAACGGATTTAGCACAATGAGCATTTGTGTAGTTGAACAATTGGGACTCGCAACTATATTTCTATTGGTATACGATGCCAGAGAATCTCGGTTTACCTCCGGGATAACGAGTGGGACATCGGCCTCCATACGAAAACAAGATGAGCTATCTATGGCTACACAGCCGCATTTAACTGCCCTATCAACGTATCTTTCCGACACAGCATCACTGGTGGCAAAAATGGCCAGCTCAGACCCATGAAAATCGTATTCATCAAGGCTACCACACCGAATTTCGCGATCATCACCGTAGCTCAGGCGTTTACCTACAGACTCAGATGAAGAAAGCGCAACAACCTGGTCAACGGAAACACCCCGCTCGCTCAGAACCTTCAACACCAGCCTGCCAACATTCCCAGTTGCCCCTACAACAGCAATTTGGCTCATATCAAAAGTAAGAGGACATAAGTGAACTGATAAAGCCCTTGTTGTGCTCTACAGATTTTCTAAATGCGTCATCGAATGCCGCTTTTATTAAGTCTTCCACCATAAAGGCCTGACTCTCCAAAAGCGCGGGATCGACTCTGACTTCCTGGACCTTATATTCCACAAAATTAGATAGGAGTATCTTCACAGAAACCTTACCACCTAGTGACTGGCCATCGAACAGCCTAGGCTCCTGGTGAACGCGAAACTCGGACAGTTTTCTCTTTATAGCATTCTGGAGATCGGAAAACCTCTGATCATCAAAGGACATACAACCACTCTAGTCTAAATCACAAAAGCCAACAACCGACGCGCCCTCGAAATCCCGCACCACGCCCATCACAGCTTCATCCTCCTCCGGATTGTACATCTTATCAGAGGTATTGACACCATTTTTTTTAGTGGGTTCGGCTCGGTCATTGCTGTCAGCAACCTCTCCAAGGCAATAATTTCCACCCGAACTAGAACAATCTTCCATGCTAGAAGCCCCTAGCCTGTTTGCATCACGCCCCGGTATAGGTGCTTTACTGTTGTGTGTTGCGTACTCAACTTTTTTTTTAACGGTATCCACCTGCGCTGTACTTTTTGTCTTAGAAAGCAGGAACCCAGCAATCTTTTGTGGGGATGGTAGGCCACTCAAGTAGCACAGCCTCACTACTACCATCTCTCCGGCGCGCTGCGTATCACCAGAGTTTTTGACCTCTTGTAGCCCGTGCGCCAGGGCTTGCCACACCCTAGAAAGAAATGGTGTGGAATCAGACCTAGTGGTAGATAGCAGATCGCTGCCTAGGTCAAACTTATACTCTCTACTCACCGAAGCAACGCAAAGCTCATACACTATCAGCTGCACCCCCTCTAGTACAGAGATAGGCTGGCTTTGGCAGCACAATTTTCTAAAGACCTCAAGCGCCGAACGGGCATCGGCAAGCAATATGTACTTTACCAGGCCTTCTGCTAGGCTCTTATCCACACACCCAAGCAAGGTCCTAACATCGTTGGCAAAAACCCTGTTCTTAGTATAGACAAAAGATTGCTCTAGTAGGAAAAGGGCATTTCTTACCGATCCAGAAGAATTTTCCGCTATCAGCCGCAATCCCTCACCATCATGCTCTATACCCTCTTTCTTTGCAATTTCAACAAGGTGAGCAAACAGCTGTTCCACAGAGAGCTTGTATAAATCCAGTCTCTGACACCTAGAAATTACAGTAACTGGAACTTTCCTGACCTCTGTTGTGGCCATTATAAATCTCACATGCTCTACTGGATCCTCTAGGGTCTTTAGCAGGGCATTAAAAGCGCTAATAGAGAGCATGTGTACTTCGTCTATGATGTAAACTTTAAACCTAGATGACGTCGGAAGGTAGCTGGAGTTTTCCAATATTGTTCTGATGTCATCAACGCCTGTATTGCTCGCGGCGTCTATCTCAATAACATCCGGGTTTGTAGAATTCTTTATGGAAACACATGCATGGCACGCTCCGCACGGATCAGGCGTGGGCCCATTTACGCAATTGAGGCAAAGCGAGACTATCCTCGCGCATGTGGTCTTACCGACTCCGCTTGCCCCTACCATCAAAATAGGAGAGCTCAGGGACCCTAGCGCAAAAGAGTTCTTTAAGATCCTCACTAGGACATCCTGACCCACTAGATCATCAAAGCTGCGCGGCCTGTATTTAAGAGCTAAGTTCACAATCACATTACGAACAACACGTGGGAAGCGCAACCCAGAAAAACGACGCTACGGCTGCTTTATCTCTAACCTGACCGACTTCACGCGCAATCTGCTCGCACCGCCCTTGGCATTCTATCACAGCTCGTAAAAAACTCAACTAAGTTTCAGACGTGTGTATGCCGAACAGGCGGTTACAAAAACCTACGTAACTCTCTGGAAACGTCAATCATCCTGGCCGCAAAAGCCCACTCGTTGTCATACCAAGCTAGTATCCTAGATAAACTTCCACCCTTATTGGTGTACGTTTCCAGGAGATCAAAAATGGCACTGTGAGTTGTGTGATTAAAATCAGACGAGACGAGTGGTTCATCTAGCGCCATAAGTATATCAGGTCGCGCAGTGGCGGCCCTATGCAAGGCCCCGTTTATTGACTCAACAGTCGTCTTAGAGGAGGACGCGAAAGTGAAGTCAACCGCTGAAACATTGGGAGTGGGAACCCTAATAGAGGAAGCCGAAAGCTTGCCTACCAGCTTGGGAAATAAAGCTTCCAAAGCCTTAGATGCACCTGTAGTTGTAGGAATCATGGAGAGACCACATGCTCTGGCTCTTCTAAAATCCTTGTGGCTACCATCCACATGATTCTGATCATTCGTGTACGCATGTACTGTAGTGATAAAACCTCCCTCAATACCAAACTCCTCATCCATAATCCGTACAGCATGGGCCGCACAATTTGTGGTACACGATCCCACAGATATTATGTTGTGACTATCCGTTATTTTCTGCTCATTCACTCCAACAACCACTTGAATATCAGCATCAACAACTGGAGCAGAAACTATCACCTTTTTCACACTATTTTTGAGATGATAACCCGATAATTCCCTGCTATTGAACTTCCCCGTACACTCAAATACTAGATTGACTTCCACATCGCTCCATGGAATGTCTTGGGGGAGCTGCTTTCTGAAAAACTTAACTGTTTTACCACAAACCTCGAAAGAGCCGTCGTCCCCTATACTAATTTTGTGCCCAAACTTTCCGTGTATAGAATCATTCTCAAGTAAGTGCCTGTGTAACTCCGCGCTGGAGGACCCATTAACGGCCACCAACTCCACATCTGGCGTTATATTTTCAAACAACATTCTGAACAAGCACCTACCTATCCTACCAAGGCCATTTATACCAATTCTGATCATAAAAGTTCGTGAGCTAAATCCGCATAAATCTGCCACCATTCAAAGACTTTCGCAATCTAATTTGGTGTGGTACTGTGCCTTGCGTCCATGGGGTAGGTCTGCATCCTAAGGTGCAATTACCCACAATCCCAGATAGCGCCACAAATAACACGGAAAGCTGTGCTCGCGTATATCCCCGTATACCACACGCGGTAATACGTTACGGTTATATGCTCTAAGTAGCTAAATCCATGCTTCGGACAACTCTCAGATGATAAATTTAATTTTTAACCCAATAGTGAAATCGGCCTTCTTAGCTCTTTTGATCTACTTTTCTGTGCGTTAATATGTAAAAATCTTATGAATTATGCTAGAATCTACGTATACGTCACCAGGGTGCACGATATGACTCTACCTATTAGCATCCCAAGGAGGATGCTTAAAATAGAGAAGCTCAACTACGTAAGGCAGTGCTGCTCTATATTCACACTTGCAATATCAACTACCATGTTTATATTGCTGGCGCTTTCCCAGGCTGGGTTTCTTTCCGGAATGGGCAAGTCCGCAGCAAACTTTTGGACAGCAATGGAGTTTCTAACCGCGCTTACCGCCGCTCTAGGGGTTGTGTGTGCCTTTATTTTAGTTTTCAAGATAGAAGTAGAAAAACGAAAAATACAGGAAGCAATAGAACGCGAATCCAGACTATCTGGTGTGCAGAGTAAGATATCCCTAGACAAAGCTGATAGGAAGCGACTGGATAAAACTTCAGACTTCATTGAAGCGCATGCAAATAAGGTGGATCTGGCTGCTTCTTTACTCTTCGTTACCGTGCAGTTCATCGGTCTGGGAGTGCTCATGTACTCCGGGCTTGCTCTATCTGACCATGTTAAAGTTGGAAGCCTAGGTCTGGGTGTAACCCAGATTACTGACATGGTAGTTAACGCGCTGTTTTTCACATCTGCTTTGGCGTTTGGAGTTTCTTTCCTAATCATCCATAGAAACAAGAAAGAGTACTCAAAAAACGTTGCGTATCAGGCGAAGCTTATGGTACTTTTCCTGTGCGGTAGCTTTTTACTGTTTGGTGGAAAGATTGTGTTGGCGATGGAGTCTGTAGGGAAGGTGGTCGCGCCTCCGTTACCCTCCGGTGGAGTATTCCCAATAGGGTGGGCAATACGCTGCGTTGGGATTGTCATGTTGATGGCAAGTGTTGCTATGATGCTTTCTGCCAACCACGACAAGTGTACGCAATTGAAGCAGCTGGTGGAGAGTGGAGAGGGCACTGAAAGGTTGGCTATGCTCTCTGCCCATGAGGTTAGGTCTTGCTTCGGTTACCAGGAGTGCCGCCTATTGCGGTAGGGAAATGGAGGAGAAAGCTGTGAACTGCATGGTGCTTTTGTCCGGGTGTGGTCACATGGATGGCTCGGAGATACGCGAGTCGGTGCTCGTGCTGTTGGAATTGGATAGATTGAATGTTAAGTTCCTTTGCTGCGCACCAAACTCCCCACAGCAGGATGTGGTGAACCACATTTCAAAATCTCAGGTAGGTTCAGAAACTAGAAACATTCTGGAAGAATCTGCGAGGATTGCACGGGGGGATGTAATTGACATCAGGGAAGTACAAACATCTGAATTCGATATGTTGGTAATTCCAGGAGGCTTCGGCGTAGCCAAGAACTTTTCCAACTTGGTCTCCCAGAACGGACCCGTTGAAGTGTTAGGGGGTGTCAAGTCTCTGATTCAGGGGTTCTACCTCGCAAAAAAGGCCATAGGTGCAGTGTGTATAGCTCCTGCCATTGTGGCTTCAGCTCTTAGTGAGCTGGTAAGAGTACAGGTTACACTAGGAGATGACACCGATGGCATAATATCTAGATGTGGAGGAGAGCACGTAGCATGCCCCACTGACGATTATGTTACAGATGAAAAAAACAGGATTTTCTCTTGCTCTGCATACATGCGTGATGACAGGCTCTATAAGGTGCATATCGGAATACAAAAGATGGTTGAGGGCATGACCAAGCTTGTCAGGGAAAGCAGGAGCTAAGTCACCCCAGTAGTTCAAATATCGAGCCTTATTCTATGTCCTAGGTGCCTCATCCTGTAAAATGCCATAAGCATACCTTGCATGATACTAGTAGCAATGAGTGAGGATCCACCGTAGCTGAGAAACGGGAGTGCTACACCTGTTGTTGGTAGTAGATTTAGCGTCACTCCAATGTTAATCATAAACTGGGATGAGAATTGAAAGAATAGACCAGCAACAGATACTAACTTGAACATGTTACTCTCCCGATAGGCGAAAAGCCAGGCTCTCGCTGCAATGTATCCTAAGACACATAAAATCAGCATACACATTACAAAACCAAACTCCTCTGCGGCAACGGAGAATATGAAGTCGGTATGGCAATCTGGAAGCAGGAGTTTTACTACTCCTTCACCTGGGCCTACCCCAACTATTTTCCCGGCTTTGAACGACTTTATAGAATTTCCGATCTGAAAGTGATCATGGTTTGCGGGATCAAAAAAAGCCATAACTCTCTCCCTTGTATAGGGAAAGAAGAACAGACATGTGAGCAACCCAGAAAGAAAAGCTACTGTAATTACGAGGATAGAGAGGTACGATATACCATATACAAACAGCTGACTACTCCAAACCAGAGATAACATAATAGACATACTGAGATCTGGCTGTAGTAGGAACAGTGATACCAATCCAATATAAAGGGTTGTAGAGACAAAATACCGCGTTATGCCTCCAATTTTACATAAAATCCAAGCATTGACTACTGAGAAAAGCGTCTTTGCAAATTCAGATGGCTGTATAGACAAACCAAAAAGGAAGAACCATCTCTTCGCGCCCTTAACCCCCACTCCCCAAAATGCTATATATCCCAAAAGAACGATACATACTGACATAAAAAAGAACGATGACAGGACAATGAGCCTTTCATTCATCATTGAATATGCCACCAAGGTGCATAGTGATATAAAGAGGTAGGTAAGATGTCGCAGTAGGAAATAGTCCTTTGGGAGCATTACCCTGCTTTCTATAACCGGTCCTGCAGAAGAAATGAGTGTAAGACTAATAATCGATACGACAAAAAAAGAAAGTAGCAGATGTTTATCTACAGACCTATACCACCGATTGAAAAACAGATTTATAAAATCGAGTATGGTGGCTGTAGTAGATCTTAAACGCATTCCACGCATCTTAGCCCGAAAACTCTTGCCATATTCAAAGAGAGGTCTAATCTCTCCCAGGAAAAGCTATCACCAGGACTGCGACCAAAGTGCCCGTAGTATGATGTTGGGCTATAGATCTGCTTGAACAGAGATAGATGCTCACATATACCACTGACAGAGAGATCTATGTTTTCCGTTAAATACTTCTCTATTTGTTCATCGGGAATGGTTCCGGTTCCTAAAGTGTTGACGCTAAAAGTAAGTGGGTCAGGAACACCTATAGCATAAGACATCTGAACAAGGCATTCCGTTGCCAACCCAGCATACACTACATTCTTGGCTAGATATCTCGCCATGTATGCGGCGGACCTATCAACCTTACTTGGATCTTTACCAGAAAATGCCCCTCCCCCATGAGGTATATGCCCCCCATAGGTATCTACCATTATCTTTCTTCCAGTCATACCAGAGTCGCCAACTGGGCCTCCAATGACAAACCTACCTGTTGGATTGACTAGGAAGTCTTCATCCTTACACATCCACCCCCTTGGAATTGCAGCCACAAAATATGGGTAGACTAATTGTCTCACATCTTGCTGAGTCATCCCCTCATCATGCTGAATAGACAGCACCGCTCTGAGCACTTTTACCGGCCTGCCATCTACGTACAAAAGGGTTATTTCAGTTTTCGCATCTGGGCCTAACCCTGATATCTTTCCTGTATCGATAGCTGATGCAATATTTTTTAATACAAGATGTGAATAAAAAATCGGCGCCGGTATGAGAGAATCTGTTTCATCAATCGCATATCCATACATTACCCCCTGGTCTCCCGCTCCTGTTTTTCCTCTCCCAGTATTCACACCAAGTATTATATCTGGAGATTGTTCATGTATTAGCACTAAAACATTTATACTATTCCAGTGAAACCCCGGAATTGAGTATCCTATATCTCTAACAGTGCTGCGTACCACGGAATCAATATCACTGGGATTAACGCTGACTCCACAAACTTCCCCTACCACTACCACGTTGTCTCTTGTGACTAAAGTTTCTACCGCAACGTGCGCGTAGGGGTTCTGTGTAAGAAAGTGATCTAACACCTCATCTGAAATTCTATCAGCCACTTTGTCTGGGTGACCTCTAGATACAGACTCACTAGTAAGGAAGTAATCCCTACCCACGTTACCTAGATGAAACACAGTGAATTAATTAAGAAAAACCCCATAATGATACACAAAAGCCCAATAACACACAAATGTATATAAGGCTTAATCCCAAAGCGCCCTCTATGATATATTGAATTGACTTAATAAACTAAATGTGTAAGCCTTTTTCCCTCTTGGGTGTCCGTAGCTCAGTTGGACAAGAGCAGCAGCCTTCTAAGCTGCGGGTCAGGGGTTCGAGTCCCTTCGGGCACACCAGATATCTGAATACTAGGTGGCTCTATGGTCCACTACTGCGATGTAGTAATTCTAGGTGGGGGAGTTAATGGTGTCCTCACAGGAATTGGGCTCACAAAACATGGGATAAAAACGGCTATCATTGAGCAAAAAGGGGAGATATTAAACAACCTTGAACATAGAGTTTTCTCAATCTCTAGAAAGTCTAAAGAAATTTTTGAGTGTTTCGGAGTATGGGAGAAAAACGGAAATTACTGTCCTCTGGAAGATATTCTCATCTTTGATGGAAATGGAAGCCCTTCCATTCGTTATAGCCATAAGTTGGTTGGTAATGAACCTATGGGTTATACTATCACAGGAAAGGAAATACTTTCCATACTGAAGAAAAATACAAAGGAAATTAATCTACTTACTTCTACTTCCTATAGTTCAGTAGATGTTGACAGTGGTTTTATCGAGATTTCGCTGTCAGGCGGAAAAAAGGTTATTAGTAGACTGGCCATCTGCGCTGAAGGAAAAAACTCTAAGTTTAGGCAGCTACAATCAATTGAAACTTTCGTACACGAATATCATCAGCGCTGTATTACATGCAATATTAAGCATGAGAGACCTCACAGAAATATAGCAATCGAGCATTTTTTCAGTAGTGGCCCATTTGCAATTCTCCCCATGTACGGGGGATATGATTCATCAATAGTGTGGACCGAAAAGTGTGAAACAGCAAAAATGATATTACAACTTCCTATAGATGAATTTGAAAGTGAATTATATAAAAAATGTGGTGAACATACAGGATGTATAAAAATCAATGGAAAAATATTAGGATTTCCAGTCTCAATGGTGATCGCAAAAAGACAGTATGCGGAGCGCTCCATCCTTGTTGGCGACGCATTTCACTCTATACACCCAGTAGCTGGGCAAGGGCTAAATGTTGGTATTAGAGACGTGGCAATAGTAGTTGAGGTACTAAGCAAGTATTATAAACTTGGGTCAGATATTGGCCAGCGCTTTATCTCAAAAGAGATAGAAAACCGGAGGCTACTCGACAATTATCTTATGTCCCTAGCAACTTTTGGTATAAATTCCATTTTTTCTAACAAGTCAACTGCAATCAAGACAGTAAGGGGTTTTGGTATGTCTATAATAGAAATGCTCCCAAGTATAAAGAAAAGGCTTATCACTCACGCAATGGGAATGAGTATCATATGCAACCAATAACCTCCTACTTCTCAATGGATTTTAGTGCGTTATGTATAAATTCATCGATCTGGTAACTTATCTTAATCAAGAGAGATTTTTTGAGTGATGTTAGATCTTCTTCGGTTGTTTTTTGCTTTCGAGATATTAAAATCGTGCCCCAGATATCCTGAAGACCGTCATCAATCTCGTCTATTATCTTATTTCTAATATTATCAAATCCATTTACATTAATCCTTACCACGGCCCCTCTTAGTGCCGACTTCCCATATCTAATACTAAAAATACATCTCTTGAAGAAACGTAGTACCATAATCGGTACTATCTTCCAATTAATATTCCAAATCGAATATTGGAGTATAAAAGTACTTCCTAATACTAAAAATATTTTGAATCCCATTCCGAAGGACAACATATCTCTATTGTGGTAATACCACTTT
The DNA here is from genome assembly GCF_025628805.1 of Anaplasma capra. Taxonomy (GTDB): domain Bacteria; phylum Pseudomonadota; class Alphaproteobacteria; order Rickettsiales; family Anaplasmataceae; genus Anaplasma; species Anaplasma capra. The sequence goes on along the minus strand of NZ_JAOTBG010000006.1, from coordinate 39,708 downwards.
GCTATGGAATACATACGAACATAAAGAACTACTGGCTCCTTATATTTAAGAAACCCAGGTAATCCGTCATGTAGTGCCACAATAGAGACTGAGGATATATATATATATATAATTAGAAAGAATAACCGCGTGATTATCTTTTCAAAGTTGCATATCATGTAGGAAAGCATCATGAATCTCAGAATAGACATGCACTACCCACTAAAAACTAATGAAAAGAAGCTGGGATGGGAGGGATCGAACCTCCGAATGACGGTACCAAAAACCGTTGCCTTACCGCTTGGCTACATCCCAATCGGACGACCATAGCACAGGGTAATAAAAAATAGTGAAAATGCAATAAAAAACGCGGAAACCAAAGGCTGGGAAAAAGAGCGCATTCGAAAATAAAATTTCTTGTTAAAGAGGCCTTTTCATATCATCATGAGCACCATCATAGGTGATTATCACTAGATATCGTGAATTTTCAGGACATAATCAGAAAGCTTGACGATTACTGGAAAGCTTATGGTTGTATACTTATGCATCCATATACTTCTGAGCTGGGTGCTGGAACACTACATCCTGCAACCTCGATCTCTATTCTTTCAGGAAAAGACAATATGGTTGCCTACGTACAACCAGTTATTAGGCCATCAGACGGTAGATATGGAAAAAACCCTAATAGGCTTTACCAACATCATCAGTACCAGGTTATTATTCAACCTTCTAGAAGCACGCTTCTAGACGACTATCTGCTAAGTCTTGAAGCTATAGGTCTCTCAAAAAACGATTTTGATGTGAGGTTTATAGAGGACGATTGGGAGAATCCCAGTATTGGGGCATTTGGCTTTGGATGGGAAGTGTCCTGTAATGGTATGGAGATTACACAATTCACTTATATGCAACAAGTTGGGGGAATTGAATGCCAAACCATCCCTGGGGAGATAGCATATGGAATTGAGAGAATTGCCATGGTGCTTCAGGAAGTAGATAACGTATATGATCTCAAGTGGGATGAGACAGGAATAAAGTACGGTGAAATATTCCTTGATAGAGAAAGAGAGTTTTCAACCCTCTCCTTCGAATATTATGACGTAGATTTTTTGATATCTAGGTTTGAGAATAGCGAGAGGATGTGTGCAACCATGGTTGAAAAAAACCTACCTATAGCAGGGTACGACTTTTGTATTCAAGCAAGCCATGTACTTAACCTCCTAGAGTCAAGAGGTGTTGTAGGAGTAAACGAGCGGGCTTCTTATATACTTAGGGTTAGAAAAATGGCAAACATGTGTTGTGACTCTTATATAAAACTATACAGAGTGGCTTGATATGTCCTCAGATTTAGTTTTCGAAGTTCTTTGTGAGCAACTTCCTATTAAAACCACTGAGACGGCATCGGAATACATCCTTCCAAGGATTAGTAAGGGATTCTCAGCTAAGGGAATAAAATACGATACAGCAAAAACACTTACTACCCCTCATAGAATAATATTCATTGCACACAATATTACTTTAGAGGGAGTTGGTGGTACTAAGGAAGTTAAGGGACCAAAAGTATCTTCAGATGAAAAATCCATAAACGGATTTCTTAAAAAGGTAAAAAAGAATAGTATTGAAGAACTCGAAGTAAGGGAAATTTCTGGTGAGAAATTCTACTATAGTTCCACCACCAATGGAACACTGGATATCAGTAGTGAAGTAACTGAAGTTATACAAGACATGATTAACAACTTCCCCTTACACAAGCGTATGAGGTGGGGAAGTGGAGTTGAACATTGGGTACGCCCCGTTATTAATGTATTATGCGTTGTAAACGACAAAGTTTTACCCGTATCAGTCGCTGGAGTTCAAGCAAACAACCTAACATATGGAAATCTGAGATTTTCAAGAAATAGCCACACTGTTACCACTATAGATGATTATCTTGGTTTCTTGTCCAAGAATATGGTCATAGCTGATGAAGAAGAAAGAGAAAACTTTATCATTAAACAGCTGGATGAAGTAATTTCTGGAACTGATCTTAAATACGACCTAAGTGACCAGGTATTGCGGGATTTAGTTAGTAACTTAGAGTATCCAAAAATACTCATCGGGGAAGTTAGAGGAGATTTACAAGAAATACCAGGAGAAGTGGTTTCTTGTGTACTAACTCGTCACCAGAGGTATTTAGCAATAAAAAGCCAAAGCGGAAAAATAGTAAAGTTTGCTTCAGTGGCTAGTGTTGTCAATAATAGGGCTGTAAAAACCCATGAAACGGTCTTAAGAGCTAGGCTCTCTGATGCGTTATTCCTTATAAAAAAGGATAAGGAGTATAGTATAGACCACTATATTGAACTTCTTTCAATAATAGTCTTTAAGAGCGGTTTAGGGACTCTATTAGATAAAGTAGAGAGAATGTCAGCTCTAGCAAAGTACTGTTCTATTTGGATACCAAGATCTTCAATGTTGAGTGCTGAACGAGCTTCGATGGTTTCCAAAGCCGATCTAGCAACCCTAATAGTAAAAGAATTTCCAGAGCTCCAAGGAAAAATTGGTAGATACTACGCAAGCTATCATGGAGAATCTGAGGAAGTTTGCTTAGCGATAGAGGAGCATTATCTTCCAGTGAATCCAAAGGATCCCTGCCCGAGTTCCCCAACTGGAATAGCTGTTTCAATTTCTGATAAAGTAGATAGCCTAGTAGGTCTCATGGCCATAGAAAAAATATCAGGATCTCGTGACCCATTTGCTTTAAGAAGAACAGCTATCTCACTCCTAAGAGTTATCTTAGAGAATAACATATGTATACCACTTGATCTAATAGTCTCCAAAGCCGTTTCCTTATACTCTTGTGGAGCTAGAAAAAATAAAGACGAAAACTTTTTTCTACGCGTAGATAAAGATATAATTACCTCAATAGTTCTTTCCTTTTGTTACGAAAGGTTAAAAGTCATTCTAAGAGACGGTGGCCTTGATAAAGAGGTAATAGATGCTGTTGTAGGGAGTATACATGATGTTTCATTAGTTAAGAATAAGGTTGAGGTAGTTTGTAGTTTCTTAAAAACAGATAAAGGAAAGGAAACGCTAACCTCATATAGAAGAGCCTATAATATAGTTTCTAAAGAAAATATAAGCGATATCTCTAACGCTAAATGTAGTCCTAAGTTATTTGTAGAAGACTCTGAGGTTTCTCTATACAACCAAGTAAAGGATTATAAAAAGTTATTAGGTGGCCTTATTAAAGAGAACAACTTTGTTGAGGTTATGGAATCATTGTTTAGGTTTAGTGCTTCTGTGAGTAGTTTTATGGATGGTGTACGGGTTTGTGATTATAAAAATAAGGAGTTATATCGCAATAGAATCGGATTATTGGCGTTTTCTATAAATATATACCATATGATGTTGGACTTTAGTAAAATACCTAGGGATTCCTAGTGTTTACCCTTGAATTTTTATGTTCTAATACATAGATAACTAAGCTAATTGAAAAATTTTTATAAAGATCAAAGATGGGTAGCGAAGACTACTATGAAATACTGGAGTTAAACAGAAACGCTAGTGAAGAGGAAATTAAAAAGTCATACAGGAAGATGGTTTTTAAGTACCATCCAGACAAGAACCCTGGTGACAAGAAAGCAGAGGAAAAATTCAAGAAGGTAAGTGAAGCGTACGAGGTACTAAGTAACCCGGATAAAAGGGCTGTTTACGATCGTTATGGGAGTAATGCGTTTACTCCAGGAGGGGCTGGAGATCGAGGATTTGATTTCACTAGTGGTTTTTCTACTGACTTCTCTGATATATTTCAAGACTTCTTTGGTGGAGGTTTTGGGAGAAGTACAAGGCAGGCTAGTCGTGAGCACCTACGTGGATCAGATCTAAGATATGATATTGAAGTATCTTTAGAAGACGTATTTAAGGGGATTAAAGTTCCAATTAGCTATGCAACAAATGTAAAGTGTTCTTCTTGCTCAGGAAGTGGGAGCGAGGGTGCAGTTAGTTCTGTAAAGTGTGGAAATTGTAATGGGGTGGGAAGTATAAGAACTCGTAAAGGGTTTTTAACTATAGAGGAGGTTTGCCACATATGTAACGGAGAAGGAGAGGTAATAAAGAATAAGTGTAGGAAATGTGGTGGGAATGGTAGAGTAAGAAGTGAGATAAGCTTACTCGTAACTGTGCCAAAGGGTATAGAAACAGGAAATAAGGTTAGAGTTAACGGAAAGGGAGAAGCAGGATTTAGGGGTGCTAAGGATGGAGATTTATATGTGTACGTTAGGGTAAAGGATCATAAATTCTTCACTAGAAAGTCTTCTGATTTACATTGTAGCGTCCCTATAAAGATGACAACCGCAACTCTTGGAGGTGATATAGAGATACCTTCTATAGATGGTTCTTGGGCTAGATTAAAGATTCCTGACGGAACTCAAAGCGGCGATAAGCTTATGATGAGAGGGAAGGGAATGCCTGAGGTAAACTCTAAGGATAAAAGAGGGGATATGTACGTTCATATCACTGTTGAGACCCCTATAAAACTCACAAAGAAGCAGATAGAGCTACTTAAAAAATTCGAAGAAGAATCTAACGTAAACTGTAGCCCGAAATATCAAGGTTTCTTTAAAAAGATCAAAGATCTATGGAATGATATAAACTCTAATAGCTAGTAGGTATAAAAATTAATTCAAGAGATATCCATTCCTATATCTTTAGATGAAAAAGAGTTGGTGATACCCCCTATAGAGATGTAATCTACGCCAGTTTTTGCTATCTCTTGAACGTTATCGATGTTAACTCCACCAGAAACCTCAATCATTGATGATTTTCCAATTAACCTCACGGACTCTATAATATCTGAAAGACTCATATTATCTAACATAATCAAGTCAACTTTATTCTTAAGAGATTCCTCTACCTGGATTATACTTTCACACTCTATAGTAATAAAAACCTCTCCTAGATTTTTTCTAATCCTAGAGACACACTCAGTGATACTACCACAACCAGCTATATGGTTATCCTTCACCATTATTCCGTCATACAACCCCTTTCTATAACTTTCACCTCCTCCAACACTCACTGCGTATAAATCAAATTCACGAAGGCATGGAGAAGTTTTCCTAGTACTTCTAATTTTTGTTTTAGTTCCATAAACTTTAGAGATAAACTCCCTGGTAATAGAGGAAATGGAAGAAGCCCTCTGTAGAAAATTAAGCAACACCCTTTCTATGGATAAAATCTTTGAAGCTGGACCAAAACCATTAACAACACTTGTACCAGGAGGAATTTCATTACCATCAAACTCTAGTAGTCTAAATTCTATTCCACTACCAAACATCTCAAATATTTCTTTGACAACAACAATACCTGAGACAACCATTGACTCCCTTGAGTTTATTGAAAACCTTATCTTCTCCTTATTAAAAATACAGTTTGTAGTAATATCCCCACAATCACCAAGGTCCTCCACTATAGCGGAGCGTATAATCTCCTCAAACATAGTGTATTTTCCATGGATAAACCCCTCCTAAGATGTATACTATATCACCATTTAATAACGAAGTTAATTTACTTATGGGTGATATATCGATAGTCTTAATAATATTAACTTCGTACTTCATTGGTTCGGTACCTTTCTCGTGGATATTAGGAAAGTTTTTTTTAAAAGTTGATATTAAGAAGGTTGGATCAGGGAATAGTGGATCTACAAACGTCTTTAGAATTAATAAAAAAATCTCAATTCTAGCCCTATCGCTTGATATAGCTAAATCTGCATTAGTTACTCTATTTTTAAAGGTAAATGGTTTTACAAAAGAGATTACCTACCTCATAGGATTTATATCGGTTTTTGGTCATATATTTCCGGTATGGTTTAGATTTAAGGGAGGTAAGGGAATAGCTTCAACTATTGGGGTAATTATGGTTTTAAATACAGAAATGTTTTACCTATTTATAGCAACATGGGTAGTTTTTTTTGTAATATACCGATACTCCTCATTATCTTCGATATTAGCAATTTTAATATCATGCTCTCACTGCTTAATTATTGAGGATATTATACCCTCAATAGTATACCTAATAACCTCTATAGTCATAATATGGAAGCATAAAGAGAATATAATTCGGATAAAAAACGGGGTAGAGAGTAAGTTATTCTAATAATTGTAAATCTTAGCAACTCTACTGTTATATATATGACACAGAGCAGCTGCCATCGCGTCAGATGAGTGGTGGATAATCTTTATCTCTTGGGGAATTTTAAGTGAATTCCTTACCATAAAGGAAACCTGATTTTTAGGTGCCATACCATTTCCAGTAATACACTTCTTGATCATAGTTGATGAATATTCGAATATCTTAACACCTCTAGACATAATAGAAATTGTAGAGGCTGCCCTCGCATAACATAAGGAAATAGAAGACTTCGGATTTGAATTTATAAACACCTTTTCAATTGAAGCCTCTTCAACTTGATACGAATTAAGAATAGAAAGAAGTGAGTTGTATATTTTATATATTTTTTCGTTTTCCTTACAAACCTCACGTGTGGAGATCACCCCACTATCGAGAAGACATATGGAATCAATCCCTAAACTAGAAACAACACTCCAACCAGTGAACTCAAGGCCGGGATCTATACCGAGCACAATCACATTAATATAAAAAATTACGAGCTAAGAACATATAAAAAAATAAATAGGAATAACCAAACAACATCAATAAAGTGCCAATACCAAGCTGCACACTCAAACCCTATATGGCATTCACTAGAAATTTGCCCTTTTTTCATCCTTATAAAGCACACAATTAAGAAAATTACTCCAAGTAGTACATGTATTCCATGGAAACCAGTTGTCATATAAAAGTTCGATGAATATATAGACTTTCCACCAATCTCCATGAACTTAAAATCGAGATGTGTATACTCTATAAACTGAAATAATAGAAAAGTTGTCCCTAGTAGTATGGTGTACATTAACATCCTAGAAGAGGATTTTATATCATCCTTAAGAAGGAAGTGATGAGACCAAGTTAATGTACTTCCGGAGAGAAGTAGGGTTATAGTATTAAAAAACGGAATTGACCATGGGTTAACAGTATTTATCCCTTCTGGAGGCCATGAAGTTGCTATCTTATTAGAAAAATCGACTAAATTATATATAGGAAAAAGCCATGCTTTAAAAAAGGACCAAAAAAAAGCAAAAAAAAACATAGTCTCAGAGAGTATCATGATGGCAAGCCCAATCCTGAGACCATGCTTCACTACATTAGTGAAGCACTTATCCCTTATTGCTTCAAGAATGACATCACCCCACCAACAACACAGTACTAACACAGTAAGAGATACCCCAATTGGGAGAATAATAATCCCATATTGATCTTGATGTATTACCTTTACAGCCCCCAGCGCAGAGAAGAACGAACACAGGGACAATAGTATGGGCCATGGACTCTGGGAGAGTATATGGTGTTCATGCTTCTTTTTCATCTATGACACGCAAAGCAGTAGGAGAAACCTATATACCAACGATAGTTAGTGTCAAGTTTATTCATTGAAGATCATAGCTAATCTTCCTAATAGAATTAATTAGATCCTCAACGTTCTGTATTGGAGTTTCTGGGAGAATCCCATGTCCTAGATTAAATATTAGTGGTTTATTCCCTAATTCCTTAACAATCTTTAGAGAGTGATCTTTAGATAATTCCTTGTTATAAGCGAGTAAGAATGGGTCCAAATTTCCCTGTACGACACCACTTATATTGCTACTTATCCAAGTTAATGGGATACTATAATCAACGCTAGTGGCTGAAACACCAGTTTCATCAGAATACCTTTTATACATAACTCCAGCTCCCTTTGGAAATCCTATGATTGGAAATCCTGGATATTTAGAATGTATAGAGTCTACTATCCTTTTTGTTGGAAGGATAACAAACTCTTCAAATAATTCGACTGGAAGTACGCTTGCAGAACTATCAAATAATTGAATCACATCTACGCCACTTTCAATTTGTTTGATTAAGTAGTGAGATGTAAAATCAGTTAATAAGTTAATTAACTGTGTAATTTCATCTTCATGAGTAGAGTTGGAATCCGTATAGTATCTTGATTTTCTGATTTTGAAAAAGTTATTCTCCTTTCCTAGAATGTAGGTTGCCAATGTCCATGGTGATCCGGCAAATCCTATTAGGGTTTTGTCTATACTTAGAGATTTTCTAACCCTACTAATACCACTAAATATTGGTTGGAGGTTTTTGATAGCTTCGTCAGTTGAGTTTTGGTGAAAGATACCTCCTACTTTAGGTCCTGATCCTCTGATAAAATCTATTTCATATCCTAAAGCATGTGGAACTACCATAATATCGGAGAATATTATCGCAGCGTCGATATCAAATCTCTTTATAGGTTGTAGGGTTATTTCTTCCACAATATCTGGAGTGTAGCATGCCTCAAGGAAGTCGTGAAACCCGTTCATGGATTTATGGTATTCCGGGAGGTAGCGTCCAGCCTGCCTCATGAACCATATTGGGATTTTTTCCTGTCTTTTTTTCTGAGTGAGAACCCGTTCGAGCACTCTACTTTGTTTTTTTGAATTAAACATAAATAATCTTCCTTATCTATAACTATAGTTTATTTATACCTGTTGATTATGTGGATAACTGGGAATGACGCAAAATTCTGCTTAGGGTAGCGTGGGGTTTTTTGTGGATAAATTTGTTAGTAAAGTATCTAAGCTACTGATTTTATGCGAGAATTTATGTTCATAAAATATATGTGAATTGTGTTGATAACTACGGGGAGAAAAATTGTTTCTACAGCGTTAAACTTAGGAGTTTTTCTAAGAACTCTGTGTATAACTTCTTGTTGTTATGTGAATATCTTTTATTAACTATTCGTTTACATTGTTATCAACACAGTTATACAGACAACTTTGTATGGAAAGTGGGGGTTTTCGGGGTATACTCTGGGACCCTTAGGTGATCTCGGTTTTTGATTCGATGGGAAGTAAGATTTCTGAGGAGAGTGAGGGCGGAATTATTCCCATGTTGAGTAGTGTGAGGTCTTACTTCTATTCTTTTATTCTCGGCAAACTTCCTGGATTTAAGGAGTTTGTGAGAAATGAAATAATGGTGGGTAGTATATTACACTTTGATGGCTCTAACATCATGAGCAACGTCATTAGACTAGATGAGTGCTCAGTAAAAGACATTATGGTTCAAAGATCTGAAATACTCGCCTTAGGAATTGATGACGATAACCTATTGGTAAAGGTATTAAAGAGCCAGCATACCAGGGTACCGATCTATAAGGATAACATTGATAATATCATCGGGTTTATCCACATCAAGGATATTATGTCGAGGGAAGGCCTGGATTTTAATGTCAAGGACATCATACATAATGTGATGTATGTTCCACATTCCATGAAAGCTGCGAATCTCTTCATAAAGATGCAATCCTCACGCGTACATATGGCGATTGTGTTGGATGAGTACGGAAGCACAGATGGGTTGGTCACAATGGCGGATATAATCGAGGAGATCGTTGGCGATATAGAGGATGAACACGATGTTCCATCGATTCCCGATATTGTCAATATTTCTAATAATAAGATTGAAGTCAATGCAAGGGTGCTAGTTCGTACCTTAGAGCAGTCACTTAGAATTGCGCTCAGGGATTCTGAGGAGGAGGAGTATGTTACCGTTGGGGGTCTAATCCTCGCAATGGTTGGAAGAGTTCCAATTGTGGATGAGGTTTTTCACCATAAGAGCGGGGCATCTTTTTTGATTAAAGAAGTAGATAGCCGGTGCATATACAGGGTGGTTATTGATCTTAGTAATGTTCCCAGAAACCAATAAGCACACTCCATTTAAAGCAATTTCACCTCACTTATTTTCGCCAGATTGTTTGCTGGAAATGTTACTAAGCTAACTTCCCATAAATCTATTTTTGAGATTACCCTGATTGAAGATGTACTATTTCCCTCCACTTGTATTACTCTATACCCTATGGATAAGGAATTTATGCTACCATCCAGTATAAGCGAGTAGATCTCTCTTGCTCTTCTAAGCGCTAGGTTTAGTTTTGCAACGACAAGTAATCCGAAATTATCTTCCTCAGATTTCAGTATTTTTCCTATGGGCTCATTAACACTATGCTGCCATAGTAGAGCAATTCTTCTTCTTTTAATAGAGTGTAGAAAAGCTCCGGGTTTTATAACATCGTTATGGGCGTCGATTCTATTGAAAACACTCGCGTAACCAGAGAACCTCCCAGGCTCCTTTCCATGAGTTGTCATATGTATACAGTTTAATGGTAATTATTCTTCGAGGGAATTACCCCCATTTATGGGGGGTAGCCCAAATAGGGACCTTTTTTCGTTAATAGTCATAAAGGTTGCATTTTGCACATACTGCCAAAGTCTTTGTCTTTTTTCTGTGAGGACACTAATTGATTCTTTATCATAAGACAGGAACATATTGCTGCCGTACTTCGGCACTAACCATGAGTTTAGGTGCGCAATTATACTTTCTAGATTGGGGATGATTGTCTGTTCCCATAATGCAAGCCTGGCTTCTGAGAGATTACTGTAGGTGTTATCTCCAGGGATTCCAAGTAGTTGTGGGGGAACCCCGAAAGCTAGAGCGATCTCCCTTGCAGAGATGTTTTTCGACTCAATAAAATCCATGTCTTTGGGAGACAGACTCATTTCTTTCCACTCTAATCCTCCCTCTAGTAAAATAGGCCTTCCAGAGTTTCTTGGCCCCGTGTAAAAATCCTCAATTTGGGTTTTTAGTCTTTGGTATTGCTCTTTTGTCAATATACTATTTTTTTCGTCCTTGGTCTTTACAATTAAAGCGCCGCTAGGGCGAGCTCCGTTCTGGAGCATAGCCTGGTTCCAGGAGCCAGCCTGGTTGTGTTGGTCTATACTATAGGAAGCTGCTTCTATTGTTGAGAGTCCGTACCAGTCGTTAAGAGGATGAAAGTTTTTCAGATGTAATAGATCATGTTGATTTGTTGACCTATTGACTTTAAACTCGTGCACCCTGTCATTTACGTGGTAGCGATAGGTTATGACATCGCAATCCGTCTTTGTGACGATTTCTACTCTATCTGGTCTGAGTAAATATAACTCCTTGGGAAGCATGTCCTGGTTTTCAATGGATAGGATGTAAGAGTTTCCACTGATGAGCCTGTAAGTTACTATTCCTTCTATTAACTCAGATCTTGTCATGGTGTTATTAGGGCGGGATAGTAATTTCAATATGGGGTGATTGAATATCTGAAAAATACCCCCTTTTGTGCTTCTGTGTAGGGTTATATTCACGGATCCAGCGGCAGAGGCGACCATGTGAATGGATCTAAAAGCTATTACATTTTTGATATACCCATTTCTAGCAAAATTTTTGTAATCTCGCTCACCCCATGAAGCCTCTCCACGGCATTCTAGAAATACCGAGGATAAACCTACATCATTATTTTTGTTAAAAAGTCTAAAAGACCCTTGCATATAAAAACTACGGCTTTATTGGTAATGTTAACGGCCCCACCATATGTACCGGAAGCAATTTTAGTTATTTGTGCAGTGCGTATATCGTGGAGTCTGTTACAATGTCTGACATGCTAGGCCAAGACGTTAAATGCACTGGGGTAAGGGGGTCGTTCGACAGAGCAGCGCACTCTTATGACGGGTTTTCCACTATTCAGCGGAGTGTAGCGAAAGAACTTTGCGCCCTCATAGGTGATATTGATGATGCAGATACAATACTGGATGTGGGCTGCGGTACTGGGCATGTGGGTTCTGAAATTAGTAATCGCGGTAGGCTTTTTCAGATAGACATTTCTGAGAAAATGTGCGGTGTGGCCAGTGGAAAGAATTTTGGTTTTACCATAAACTGCGACATGCAAGCCATGCCGTTTCCCGCCAATTTTTTTAGTGTGGTGGTATCCTCCATGGCTGTTCATTGGGCTCAAGACATCTGCGCTTCTCTGCATGGTATGTTGAGGGTGTTGAGCGGGACAGGGCGAGGGCTGTTTATTAGTGTTCCGGTACGGGGCACCCTTGAAGAGCTATCAGTTTGTGAAAGGCTAGTGAATCGGGGACAGCGATTCACCTTCCGTGACACTAAGTTTTTTACGGAGATTATTTCCTCACTGGGGGGTAAAGTTGAGTATGTGCAGTGTAAGGAGTACACATTAAAACACAAAACGTGTATTCAGCTACTTAGCTCAATTACCAAAACCGGCGCTCAGTTTTTTGGAGGCAAGGCGGGAACCGCGCGAGACATTTTGGATGTATGCCGAACGTACAGTAATCTGTTTTCTCGTGATGGGATGGTGGTTAGTTCTTGGAATGTAGCTTATTTTATTATAAAAAAGCAATTTTACTGATATCATACCAGCAGCGTTTTGTGCCAAAGACGTATTTGCTATCATGCCTGGCGACTATCGCGACCTCTCACACGCAATAAGGGATATTTCTAGGGCGAAAAATGCCGTTATTCTGGCCCACTACTACCAGGATGATGAAGTCCAGGAAGTAGCAGATTTTGTTGGAGATTCTCTGGATCTGTCAAAAAAAGCTGCGGCAACAGATGCTGATATTATTGTTTTTTGTGGCGTCTTTTTTATGGCAGAGGTTGCCAAGATTCTGAACCCAAGCAAAAAGGTAATAATTCCAGATTTGAACGCCGGATGCTCGCTGGCTGATTCTTGTAGGGGGGAGGACTTTGAGAAGTTTCGTCGTGCACACGAAGACCATTTTGCTGTTACATATATCAACTCCTCGGCTGAAGTGAAGTGTCACTCAGATATAATCTGTACCTCCTCCAATGCTGTAAAGATAATCAATAGTATACCAAGGGATAAGAGGATATTATTTGCTCCAGACCGATTTTTGGGTGAATTTCTTAAACAGAGGACGGGAAGAGACATGCTATTATGGCACGGGAGCTGCATAGTGCATGAAAGCTTCTCCGAGAGCAGCCTGATTGGCCTGGCTACTAAGTACAAAGATGCGCACATCATAGCACATCCTGAGTGCCCCGGTAATCTACTACGACATGCTCACTACATTGGCTCTACCACGCAGCTTATACACTACACAGCTGTGCGCCCGGGATCAAAATTCATAGTACTTACCGAGGAGGGAATTATTTATCGAATGAAGAAAGCATCCCCAGGGAGCGAATTTTATGTAGTTGGCTCTCACAAGGGTTGTGAGTCCTGTAGCAAGTGTCCGCATATGCGGCTCAATACTCTGGAAAAATTGCATAAGTGCATCGTGGCAGAACTACCTGAGGTGACTATGAGGGAAGAAATAATTGCTGGAGCAAGAAAACCAATAGAAGCAATGATGCGCGCGTCCTGATCTCAGAAACAACCCACTTAGCGAAAGGCTAGAGATTTTCGTTGAAGTACTGAGCCTTATTTAGATCGTCTTTATACTGTTCTGCCTCTTCCATAGGGGGTTTCGAAGAAGTAATGTTTTTCCACTTTTTTGAGAACTCCGCATTTATTTTGTGAAAGTTCTGTAGGTTCTTTTGGTATTCATTCAGTGTGCTTTCGTCGCTGGAGAGAACCTCTTCTATGAATTCATCGCTCACTATGGCATCTACTGGACATTCGGGTATACATACACCACAGTCTATGCACTGGTCTGGGTCAATTACCAACATGTTCTTCCCTTCGTAGAAGCAGTCTACTGGGCATACCTCAACGCAGCTGGTATACTTGCACCTTATGCATCTATCTGTTACAAAGTGAGTCATGAGGACTAAGGGGTTAAGTGCCGGTTTCCATGATACTCAACTGTCACAAAAAGGTAAAGGCAATTACGGGGCGGTGTAGATGTGCACATGGCTGTCTGTGTGAGTTCGTCCTACTTGCCGGGTGGCTGTAGTGGTTAAGGTGTACTCACACAGTGAACATGAGTTCCTGAAAAATAAGAAGTTCTGTATTGTGGGCTACGGCTCCCAAGGTATGGCGCAGGCCTTGAATCTCCGTGACAGCGGAGTGGGGGATATCACCATCGTTCTCTATGAGGGCTCCAAAAGCATTAGTATAGCAAAAGAAGATGGCTTTGCCGTCGACACTACGGGAAGTTCAGTTAAACATGCTGACGTAGTAGTAATGCTAGCTTCTGATGAGCTACACAAAGAAATATGCGAAAAAACTTTGTCTGCACATTTCAGACCGGGACAGGTGGTTATATTTGCACATGGATTCAGTGTACTGTATGGCCTGGTTGAGTTACCGGAATTTGTGGATGTGTGCATGGTATCCCCAAAGTCGGTGGGCGCCGAGGTACGTAGGCGATACCTGGCACGTAACGGAGTGGTGTGTTTTGTTTCTGTGATGCGCGATAGTAGCGGCATTGCACGCATGGTGGCTGATTCTTATGTTTCTGCAATAGCTCATGGTAATACGATTATAGAGACTACCTTCAAAGAAGAAGTTGAAGCTAATCTGTTTTCGGAGCAAGTAGTTTTGTGCGGTGGCCTTCCTTCCTTCATAAAGTGCGCGTTTGAAACCGCGGTAGAGTCGGGTATATCGCCAGAGCTAGCATATCTTGGTTGCCTGCACGAAGTTAAGTTGATTGCTGATCTAATGTATCGTAAGGGGCTATATGGGATGCTGAGCAACGTTTCCAGAGTGGCGGGGTACGGAGCCAGTATTGTTGGAGACCTACTAATCAACGATGAAGTTAAACACAGGATGCGTGAGACTCTAGATAGAATACAAAGTGGCGAGTTCTTTAACCAACTTGCTGGCGAGATGGACCTTGGTCAGGTCACGAACAAACACTTGGATAAGCTGAAAGACCACCCCATTGAAGTGGTGGGAAGAAGGCTACGTGATCTGATGCAAGTTTAGCCCACTCCAGAGATCACGTATCGTCCTTATTACGTGTGTCGTCATACCCTTCCTCTGAGTGTTGTGGCTGGGTGCTATCCTCGTCGTGTATTTCATCTTCCTCATACGGTGGATTGTAGTTGTGTAGCAACTCATCGCTGTCTTCCCCGCCATAGATGGCTTCTTCAGGCTCTGTGCCACCATGTTCATCATCTGTGCCGTCTTCCCCGCCATAGATGGCTTCTTCGGGTTCTGCGCCACCATGTTCATCATCTGTGTCTTGTAGCGGGAGCGGGGTATCCTCACCAGTAATTTCCTCTTCTGTATACATCTGTGGGTCTTCGTCATACCCTCCGTCGTCAAGATATGCGCTACCAGCATTGCCCTCAGCGCCGTCTACACTTTCCGTACCACTCTCTAGATTGTCCTCGCCACCATAATCGTTCTCACTGCCCCAATCGTCGTTTTCATAATTCTCGTCTTCGGTGTACTCCCCACCGCTTCCATCATCTATGTCGTCTAAGCCGCCTGCATCCAGGAATTCGTCTTCTCCCTCTATTTCATCTAGGCCTTCAGCATACTCGTCATCTGGGCCGTAATCATAGTCTTGTGGGTACTCTCCGAACTCATCATAACTCGCTTCCTCATCGTAATGCTCTGGTTCCTGAGCACTTTCATGCGTCAGCGCAGGTTGCTCTCTTTCCTCTTCGGCCGGTGGTGCTTCTTCAGCTACTGCGTCTTCCTCGCTCAGAGTGCCACTTCCCCCCCGCGCGGTTTCAGGATTGTATGGCTCCTGTGTTGGTACGAAGGTGCTCTTGAGAAGCTTCTTGGTGAAGAACTTATCCTCATAGTACCTGATCTTTTTCGACTTTATAGGGTAAGTGGACTCAATTAGTAAAATCTGCTCATCCTTTGGCAACATGATAACTTCCTGCGGAAGTAATAATGCCCTTTGTGTATCTGAGATGTGCAAAGACCGCGATGCTGGGTTTAAATCCAAAAATTTCGGTCTATTCAGCGATTCTTGGCTCACAGTTTTATTGCCGATGAGCTGCGAGATCAGGTTTGCAGTTTCAATATTATTCGCAGCAAACGTAATTCTATAGGTGGAGTTTGAAAGGAAGGAGTTCATTCCTGCCTCTTCGTATATACCCTTCAGCTGCTCTGTATCTTGTATTATGAGAAACAACCTGACCTTATAACCGCGAAAATACGCAATACCAGTCTGAAATTGTTCCATCTTACCCAAGGTAGGGAACTCATCCATCATAAACAACACACCGTATGGCTCATCGTCTGATGGGAGCGCCCTACACAAAAACTCTGTTGCCTGTTGGTAGAACACCTGCATTAAGGGCCTGAGTCTGGTTAGGTTGTCGGGAGTCACCCCGACGTACACCGTGATCTTCTTTTTCTTGAACTCCTGTATGTTGAAGTCACTAGATGCTGTGGCAGTATCAATTAGAGGGTTGGCCCACAGCTCCAGGGATGAGTTCATCGTTGATATCACCCCAGACCGTTCTTTATCAGCCTTCTGTAGGAACGCTGCGATATTCATGTACGCCACGGGGTGGATTTTTTTCCCTATTGTATCCAGTACTACTGCCAAGTTGTACACCACGTCATCGCTACGCATGGTCCTCACAACTTCGCCGAACGACTTAACCTTTTCTGGGACTGCTAGCAGATACAATACAACCCCTACGAACAGACTACGTGCTTCGTTGTACCAAAAATCCTGTTCTGGCATGATGAGGTTCGCAATTTTCTGCACATCGTCCACCATTTGACCGGGTTTTTTACTTATCCAGTCTAGGGGGTTATAACAATGGCTTATGCCGTCTGGCTGGGCAGGATTCCATACATAGACCTCCTGGCCTATTTTCTTGCGCCACCCACTGGTAATATCATAGTTTTCCAGCTTGATGTCATGCACAACAAGCGAGTCTTCCCAAAACAGAAGGTTTGGTATTACAAATCCCACACCCTTACCTGAACCCGTAGGCGCGAAGAGCAAGGCATGCTGGTAGCCATCAGCGACCAAATATCCCCTCTGGTCCTTTCCAAGCAATAACCCCTTCCTGCTTCTGAGACCGATTTTACGTATGTCACGCTCCGATGCCCACCTAGAGTCCCCATGTAGGGCTTCCTTTTTCTTAAAAGGCCTCCAGTCGAGAAGGATATGGCGCAGGTTCCAAAAAACTGTGCCCAAGATGCACAGTGGCGACGCGAAGGATAGCCACAACTTGAGCGAATTAGTAACCCCGTAAAGTTTGGGGTCAGACCACCAACCATGAATGTAGTTGAAAATAGTTGGCCACAACCTCATGGGGAAATCGGATATACTGGGATTCAAGGCGTTGAAATCCAAATACTCCAAGCCCCACATAGAAAGCACAAAAAGTGCTCCAGAGATGTAAAAACAAAACTCCAGGATGAAAAACACCCCGAAGAAGAGAACGAGGATGTTACGTATGTGATTAGAACTACTATGCATGGCTAAACAACGGGAAAACCTGGGTGGTAGACGATGCTGCGGAGAATCTAATCATTGCCTTGTTGATGTTTAGTGAACATAATTTCCGAGATGTACCTCACCCCCCCAGATTCCCTTTTTAGCTGTATTATGACATCTACTATGTTTGTGATATACACCGCTATTTGCTCTGGTGGGAGCCCCAAATCTGCTTGCATTACCATAAGCTTGAGTTGCTCCACAGCCATTCTCGGCGTATCTGCGTGCAAAGTGGAAATAGAGCCCGGGTGACCAGTATTAATTGCTCTCAGAAAGCTAAACGCCTCCGCTCCTCTAAGCTCTCCCACGATTATCCTATCGGGTCTCAACCGCAAGCAGGCCTCTATGAGATCTTGTGTAGTAACCTTAGCGCGTCCCTGACCGCCCTTTGATGCCATCAAATGCGCCTTATTGGGGTGCTCGAGCACTATCTCTCTGGAGTCCTCTACTGTTATTATCCTCTCGTCTTTGGGGATAACCCGCAATGCTGCATTCGTAAACGTGGTTTTCCCCGTGGAGGTACCTCCACTGATAATTATGTTCTTTTTGCTGAGAACGGCGAGTTCTATGAAGGCCTTGATGTCTCCCTTATCTAGGAGCTCGCTCAGCTTTTTGTTTATGTCGGCAGCTTTGCTGTTATGCTGGGCCACATAAGCGAAGGCACCCATTTTCTCGTAGTCCTCGAGCGACAGCTGCACTGTTGACGGCTTTCTTATGGAAAGTACAACCTTATCGCTCTCACACGCGGGGGGAAATACTACCTGTATACGGAACCCATTAGGTAAAGACGCTGATAACAGTGGGGTTTCCTCGCTCAACTTTTGTTCAGTTGCTTGTGCTACTAGCCTGCCAAGCGCCTTGAGATGCGATAATGTTAGGCTCTCAATTCTCTCACGCCTTATCTCCCCCCTGTTTTCCACCCATACCTCACACTCCCTGTTGATGGAGATCTCGTTCACTCCATCTTCTGCGAAGACGCTCTGCAAGGGCTCCAGGTATGTCTCTAACGCTGCATATCCCGCTGTCATAAGCGCACACAACACCCCACACTAAACACTATACACCTCGCACGAACGAGCCCGAGGTAACTACCTTCTAACCGCCTCCCTGGGGAACACTATGTCCTGGTTTACAAATACCTTCATTACAGTTCCCTGGTCAACATAAATGGTCGGCTTGGTAGAGTCCGCATACTTCTTGATTAGAGATTTCATAGATTCAGAGAAGTCCTTCACGGCATCAGAAACAATCCTAACCGGGAGAGTAGTTGACTTCTCCTCCTTCTTCTTTTCCCCTTTCTCCTCAGTGGTATCCTTGATCTCGGATTGCAACGCTGGTATTTTCGAGGTCACAAAGGCAGTGCCGATGGACACCCCAGCGAGCAAAATTGTGGATGTCAGGACGTTCCCCACTTTCGCGTCGATGGCCCCAGAAGTTCCGTTCCTACCCAACTCATCTGTTCCGGCTGAGTTAATTTGAATATCTACGCCGTGGGGCAAGATTACCCTAGACCAACTTACGTTCACTCTAGTGTTATTACCAGACGCATCAAAAAAGTAGCTACCTATTAGTCTGGAACCCTTGGGTATCATGACCATAGTCCCAGCCTCCGCGTATACATCCCTAGATACTATTGCACGCAGTACTCCAGGAATATCTGAATTGATGGCGGTTTCCAGTACCGCGTCTATCATGTGTCCCTGGAGAATCACATATCCTGGATCTCCTACCCTGGTAGCCTTAACACTGGGGGACGAAGTACCATCTAGCGTGCTCCATGTCCTAAAGCGACTGTCAGAGCCCGGCCCCCCACTGTCCTCAGCTGTGCCGCCGGTGCCTCCTCCCCCTAGAACTATCATGGGCGTGCCCCGCTTTTCCCTATCGTAACCTAAGAAGGACGGCATCTGTTCGGGGATACCTCCCCCGCTGCTAGGGCGGTACGGCATCGGTATGCTTTGAGACAGTCTATCTCCCTCCGAGGGGTGACGACGCTGCTCATGTTCTGTGGACTCCGCAGTTGCCGTAGGGGGTAATATCTCCCTGGTTTCCTCCACTGCTGGTTCCTCTTTCTTCTTTCTAGATATCCTGGCAAGTGTTGGAAGCTCAGGTGCAGTAGGCATGACCAGAGGAGGCAACTCAGGTAGCTTGGGTGGAGGAGTCAATATTCTTGGTGCGGTCTCCTGGGCTGGAGCCTCGGCCTCCTTAAGCAACCTATCAACATCCTGCTTCTCTATTGTGGTCTGGGGCTCCTCTGATTTCTCCTTTGTACTGTCCCCACGGAAGAAGGCATAGTAAGCCATTCCAGTTACAGCGAACACTACCACGGCCACGAAAAGCTTCTTGCTTTTGTGCACACCCACTACATTGACGCTTTCCTCTATGCCATCGCCGTAGTTATTACCCTTGGTCTCGTCTGACATTACCTAACTCAACTGTTAATTAAACGCCGTATTTACAACTTCAACGCCACTATTACCGTAGTCAAGGTACAACTGCTTGTGCACTCCCTTGATTATCACATAGCCCTTCAGTAGCAACATCTTGCAGGGAACCTTTTTGCCATGTTTGCCTACCTGGAACACGCGGGGAATCACCTTATTGTTGTTATAGAACTGAAAATACGTAAGCGATCCGTCATCAAAAGTTTGCACTGGAATTACCGTTGCATCAGAACTACTTGCGGAATACACGTAGTTCTTACCTGTGGCGTTTGGCCGTATTGTAACCTCTGCACTATCTGGGCTTTTTGCCAAGCTTGGGATTGACAAATCAACCAGCTCCGAACCCTTGAGGTCAAACTCCCTGTTGGTCTCTGGGTAGTAGAAGCGTACCACATAAGCCAGATCTATTAATGGGGAACTCACCTTTCCTAACTCGTCAGCCACCGTTCTGGATTCTCCCGCATCGGGGCCTGATTTTGAGACTAAATCGAAAGCGTAGCTCCTGCCTTTGTTAGTCTCAACCAGCATGTTGGTTTTACCCTCTCTTTCCAGAGGCATAATAAACAACTTGTTGTCTACGGGTTTAACTTTCCAGTGGGCGCTATCCCCCATAGCCATAACCTTTATGGTTTCCCCCCTGGAGAACTCTATGAACGAGTGATACCCATAGTTAAATACAACCGTGAATATCTCATTAGGACTATAAACGAACGTTTTGATCCTGCTGTCCACAGATATGGGCCTGTCCGCAGATATGGGCACGCCGCCATCTGCGGCGGACTGAGCTGTGCCTCCCGCAAAAACGACGGCCAACATTGCTGAAAACGCAAGCAAGTTTTTATAGAAATTCATCATCTGCCCTATAGTAAGTAATCTGAAATCCCAGAGGGTTCACCTGCCTGTCTTGATCGTTCATCTCAAGAGAAGAATACCTAAAGGAGAGAGTGGCAATCCTGTCCCTCTTGGTAGTAGATCCGTTGTGGTTATTAAACTCCAACGAAAACCTAATCTGCACGTTTCCTGTACTTAGGTGCTGTAGAGAGCGCACCTTCAGGCTCCCAGAGACCGCATCCGAGTATAGTGTCATGGGACTGGAGGGGTTGCTAGGTCGTATCCAGTTGCGAAACTCACCGTAGGTCTCCTGGGAAGAAAGCAACCGCACCCTTGTGTAGTAGTTGTATTGGAAGTTGTTCGGATCGTAGAGCTCTCTTGCCCGGACGTACTCGATTATGAAGTAGTTGCTCAGAACCTCATCAGCGGAGTACTGCTTGACTGTGATTGGGTTGACCAATGTAGTGATTCCAGACTTCTTCTCTATTTCGACCACAAATGGCTCGATTGTTCTTGTTTTTCCTATCCTGAAAATTACAAAAGTGCTTACCGCAATGCAGAACACGGACAGCACAACCAGCAGAAGCAAAACGTTACGCTGGACCACAACAGAGCTGTATCTGTCGTGATACCAGTCATCAGCGCCCGCAGAAGTAGAGGCGCCTCCGTCCTTCTTACCGAAACCGAACATACCCATACAAACCCGCAGAAACCAGCCAGACAAGAGGCGAAACCCTTTCCGGCGACAAAGCCCGCACAATACACGAACACAACCTACAACGCTTTTATTTACATCAAGTTAACGGGAAAAGCACCCTTAATTAACGTGACCGAGGCGCTCTCTCTTCGTTTTGATGTAGCCATCATTGTGCTTATTGGTTTCCACCGAAAGCGGTATCATCTTTGTGACAGTAAACCCATGACTACGCATGCTAGACACCTTGCTGGGGTTGCTGGTGAGCATCTGAAATTCTGAAATCCCTAACTCGTTCAGGATGCTGACTGCTGGTAGGAAGATTCTTTCATCATCGTCGAATCCCAGGAATCTATTTGCATCTATAGTGTCTAGTGAATCCTGGATCTGCAGGTTGTAGGCTCGTATTTTGTTTGCGAGTCCTATTCCCCTTCCTTCCTGCGAGATATACAGCACTATGCCACCGTGTCCACTACCAAGAAACTGTATGGCCCGTAGCAACTGGCTTCGACAATCACACGATAGGCTGCCCAGTAGATCTCCCGTGTAGCAAGATGAGTGCAGCCTGATGATCGGGTTTGTAAAGCTGGGGTTACCTATCACGATTGCGTAGTGCTCTGGCTCCCCCAGGTTTGACCTGTAGACAAAAATCTCGGACTCGAGCGAGCTATGCAGAAAAAGACCCGACTGGCAAACCCTGTGTAACCGGTATTCTTGGCAATAACTAGACAGCGCGTCACATGCTAAATGCAATATGTTGTTCTGCGCGCACCACTGCTCCATTTCTCCATCGTTGGAAAACTCCATGTCCGTGACCAAAGCGGAGGGCAACAGCTTTGCCAATTTCATAAAGTCTATTGCATATCCGTCCAGCGGATTGTCGCTATCCATGATCTGTATACCGGGTGGGAGACTGGTATAGGTGACCAGTGCCGCCGCAATTTCCTCTAGTGTGAGGTTATTTGCTAACACCCTAGACAGCACACGTCTGCCTGTGGTGCAGGCAGTCCTGTTGGCGGTGAGTAGCAAGTACATGTTACTGGAAAACTCAGCAAGTACGGAAAGTGAGTGCTTTTCCAGCAACTCGCTGGAAAAGACCAGCGCATACCTTCCGCCCTGATGGAGCACAACCGGCGCACAACGCCTTATCTCCAATACTAACCTTGCCACAACATTGCTGCCAAAGCCGAAAGCTTTGCCTATTGAACCCATTTGAGACTCACGAGATGGTGCGGTTAAGAAGACTCGAACTTCCAAGGCCTGTTATAGCCACAGCGACCTCAACGCTGCGTGTCTACCATTTCCACCACAACCGCGACAAATACCACGCAATGGTAAGAAAGGCTAGCTTATATGTCAACAACTACGGCGCCGGAGCGCATGAAAAGACACTATAGTTTACTCTTTGCGCTTTGTTGTCTTTCCTTCTGGTGTTGCCACGAGACTATCGTGAGATATTGCGAATAAGAGACCGTCTACCCGGTCTCCGTATATCTTACAGCGGTTTACGTAACTCAAGCGGAGCCCTAGACTTTCTACCTGCTGCTGAACATACGCACCCGAGTGGCAGAAGAAATCTCCCTCCTTGACGAACCTGTAGCCCTGGCCACTACCTTCGCGCACCAATGCTATGATCATACCTCCCTTGGCCAGAGCACCGCTAGTGGCCTTCAGTATTTCTCCTAAGTGCCCTCCCGAGTAGTGCAACACTTCGGTCATTACAATGACGTCATATTTTTTGTTGTTGCCCCGCAGAAACTCACTCATACTCATGCAAAGCAACTCATTATACGCCTGCCTTCCGTTTACGAAGCACTTTCTTGCGATATCCAACATCCTGCGCGATATATCAACGCCGGTTATATGGCGACCTATTCCTTTCATTTTTAGGAACTGTCCACAGACACCAGTACCGCATCCCAGATCCAGCACGTCAAGCTCTGAGATTCTATCCCCCAGAAAATTCATCACTAGGGACCGCACGTATTCGTGTCCCCTGTAGTTTTGGGCGATCAACCAGTGTTCCACGAAGTACTCACTCGTATAGTTGAAGTGCTGCCGTATGATATTTTCGGGTACCTCAGTCACCTTCTCAGGGGCCTCAATTTTCTGTAGGTAATACATGGATTCCTGATGTGACTTATCTAGCAGCAGTGCCCGCTCAAAACTCTTAACTGCTTTTTCTATGTTGCGCAAAACCAGATGGCACCTGCCTATGTTGTAGTGGACATCCGGGAATTTTGGTCTTACCAGACTAATAAACCAGAATCGCGTTTTTGCGTCCTGCACATTACCCCTGTAGAAGTGATATAGTCCCAGGTCCATATTTGTGCACAGCAGACTCTTGGACTTATCGCGCAGGGAGGCAACGCTTTCCTTAATCGACGCACGGCTGCCCTTTACGAGCTCAGCGACTTCTCCTGTGCCTGGGAATGAACAAAAAACCCTCGAACACAACGACCCAACGCCGTCGCCGAAGAAAGAAAGGATTTTCCTCATATTCTACCTAATAGGTAAGACAAAACTCTCCACACCCAAAAAACTGCGAATACCGTCGGTAAGTTCTAAGACAAAATCGAGTTTTTGCAAAGCGCTCTTTGGTGCATTATGGAATCCGTGACATCCAACAACCAGAGCATGCTACCAACCCTACGTCTTTCATTGCCCTTGTACGCGCGACCATCTGGCTTTCTGGACCCTTTTCGTCCGTCGTAGCCGTTAAAATTTGCGGGGACGGCACGATCCCGCTCTGTCAGAGCTTCTTTTGCCTTGTTTCCCTCCAGCAATAGCCACCATGCTATGACTGCAGCAAAGCTCCTGTATCTGTCAGCAGTGATGGAGGCCGCGTACCAGGCACGCTCCAGCGTCTGAAGCGCGAAGAACAATAACGCTATGACCGTGAGCGCTGCACACACCATAAACCTAGCTAACGAGGCTTCCAGAGGCCAATCTCCGGACTTAGTCTCCGATACTTTTATTACCACTGCAGCTAAACACGCCACAGAAACACAAACGAGAGCAGACACAACACACGTTGACACTGCTGCCCTATCCGCAGAAGAAGACTCTTGCATAACACAAAGC
>NZ_JAOTBG010000006.1:0-15234 GCF_025628805.1 Anaplasma capra | reverse complement strand
TATAACGCACACGCACGGTACTTGTAATTAGAAAACTATAAGTTGCCTACAGAACACCTTGAAAGGACTTGGCAACTCCACCGCTGGCCAAGATATCACCACTTTCTTGCCATTCCGTTAACAAATCCCCTCCAGGCATACCGACCAAGCATTGCTTGTCCGTTATTCCCAATCTTACGCCCGATATAAGTGCAGCACACGACCCGCTACAGCAGGAGGATGTTTCTCCTACGCCTCTTTCCCACACTCTTAGGATAATATGGTTTCTGGCCGCCACTTCTGCTACGCAGACATTGGTCTTTTGTGGGAATATGGGGTGCTGTTCGACCATGGGGCCCAATACCTCAAGCTGGCAGCTTTTTACGGATTCAACAAAGAAAACCATGTGTGTATTACCCATGTTAACTCCCACAGGTTGTGGAAATCCCGGGATGGATAGCGGAACACTGAGCGTGTCACACTCTTTGGCCACGGGGATATCTTGCCAGGCAAGCTTGGGTTTGCCCAAGTTTATTTTTATCCTGCCGCACGACATTCTTTCTGCTAGTATGACACGATCTCCTACGGCTATTGATGCACTTGCTGTTCCATGCTCGTCCATTAACAGCTTTCCCAGGCACATCGCGGCGTTTCCGCACATTGCTACCTGACTGCCGTCAGCGTTGTAGATGAACATCGTACAGTCGGCATTGTCTGAGCGATCCATAATCACCACCTGATCGCAACCAACACCAGTTTTTCTATGGGCAATACACGCGTAATTCACGTCTGTGGGACCGTTGTCTGCGTTTCTGCGGTCTATAATGACGAAGTCATTTGAATTACTGTGCATTTTGATGAAGTCCACAGTCTGAACCCAGGCATTCACGACATTCTTGGAGGATTCTAGCTATCCTACAATGTCCTTGCAACCAGATGCTGTAGGGGCATAAATGCCGCCGCTGTGCAGCACGTCATGGTGCTTGCTGGTTGTTCCAATTCCACTTCCAGAAGAGGTTCTTGCTCCTCCACGCGCTCGTGCCCTACTTGTGTGGGGTCCAGAGACTGCGCCGGGTCAGGCGTGTACTCTTCAATTGCTGGAGCCTCTGGGTATATCTCGCCTGCGGCAACCACCCCGCGCTCTGCCGATTCTTGGTTATCTGGCGCCACTTCCAAAAGGGGGAGGGGATTATGTGTGCTGAATGCGGGATCTACGATAATTCTCGCCGCGGCACATGCGTGTCCTGGCGATGGGGTGGGGGCCACTACCGCGGATTTTTGTGCGAGATCAGTGCTACCGCGATCGAGTTCGGACTGCGATATCTGCAATGGGGTTGCAGTAGTATTCTCTGTCGGGCGGTCTGCATGTTCGGGTCTATGCCCAGGCATGGGCTGCAAGGGAGCTCCGATGCCATCGTGCAAAGGAGTGGCCTGTGTTGAGTTGTGCCGACGCACAGGTGTCAACGCTAATACTCCGGGGTTGTAGGCAGATTTTGCATCAACCGGAGATTTATGTCCCAGATTGGTGCCGCGCACTGATCTTGCTGACGCGAAACATATCACAAATATTATGAATGCGGTCAGCATTGTGTGGTAATGCTGCAGAAACTGCACAACAGCTGCGGCGTGCACTTGCGTTCCTAAATATGAAATTGATAAGGCAGGTAGATAGGAAATTTATAGTTCACCTTAATTTCTTAAGGGTTAATGCACACGGATGCCGGAGCTGCTGCACGCATGCCTTAAATATTCGATAACTCTTGATCTTCTTCTTACATACTGAAAGAGCTCTTCAGCAGCCTTGCTGCCTCTTCAAACTCCTTAATGAAGCTTTTCCGTATGCTCTCTGGCAAGGTTATGCCCAGGTCATTCTCAAAGTATTTAGACAGGTCTTGCAGGCGAGAGACGTAGTTCTTCTTTTTGCTCGCAAATTTACTGAACACAACCCCATTCAGCACTTCTATGTTTACGGCTTTGTTAAGTAGCACGCAGTCTATGGAGGGGTTAATCCTGAGTAGGATGCTCCTTACGGGTTCTGCACTGAATGTCAGCATGCCTTCAACGTTGTACACCTTCACGGTGTACAGGCAGGACACCTGAGATAGGCTGCCATTGCTATATTTCTGGTGCTTTATTACTTCCCACTGCACTCTCAAAGGGCTAGAGTGCCCATGGGTACCCGTGGGTACATCTTGCTGCATACGACTCTACCTAGATTGAGATTTTTTCACACGAGAGCATACACTTTTCATAGTTAAATAATGCATAATAGCGAGATTGATAGTGCATAAAACAAGTGAGGTGGCAGCGATTTTGTCCCGGGTCATTGGCCAAGTTGTGATATGCGTGTACCAGTACAGCAGCACAAATGTACAACTTGTATGTGTGCCCGTCACTTGTGCGCATATGCGTTAGCACAATATGACTTGTCTTGCATGGTATACATGTGTACACTCCGGGGAGCTCTGGGACTTGCATTCAATTGTTGTGTAGCTTGGGTGGCTTCGTATTATATGTGCATATGAAAAACATCAGAACTTTGCCTGGAGTACAAAATTCCAGTGTGCGAGGATGCAGAGTTCTGCTTAGGGTTGACTTCAATGTTCCCGTGGAGTGCGGTCAAGTGCGGGATAGAACGCGGATTGAAAGAGTTATCCCAACGGTTAGTTATCTAGTCAAGTCTGGTGCCAAGGTTGTTTTAGCCTCCCACTTTGGGCGTCCCAAAGGGGTGGACATGAATTTTTCGCTTGAGCCACTGGTTGGTGCAATAAGTGAAGTGCTGGGGCTGCCAATCACTTTTGTCGGAGATTGCCTTGGTGAGCGGGTATGTACTATTGTGAATGCACTACCCTGGGGGTCCGTTGTTCTGTTGGAGAATCTTAGATTTCATGAGGGGGAAGAGAAGAATGACCCTGCTTTTGCGGAGCGGTTGGCTGCTATAGCGGATTTGTATGTTAATGATGCATTTTCCTGTGCGCACAGGGTTCACGCTTCAGTTGATGCGATTACTCAATTTTTGCCTTCTACTGCGGGCTTGAGTTTACAAGATGAGCTGCGCCATCTTGGTAGTATCGTTGGCGCGCATCCGGTGGCTGCGGTTATTGGTGGCGCGAAGACATCCTCTAAGATCCCCATGTTATGTAACCTGGCCCAAAAGGTTGATTTTCTCGTGCTTGGTGGCGGGCTATCCAACAGCTTTTTGCGTGCTAGTGGCCGGAAAATTGGCAGTTCCGTTCACGAATTTTGCGATGATGCCGCACTTGCAGTGCTGGAATCTGCAGGCAAAAGTAACTGTGAGGTAATCCTTCCAGTAGACCACGTTGTTGCGCATGGTTTAGATTGCAGTGCGCAAATGAAGGCAAACGAGGATGTGAGGGAAGAGGATCGTATTTTTGATATTGGCGAGCATACTTCCAGAAGAGTTACTGAAGTTTTAAGTCGATGCAAAACTGTGTTCTGGAATGGTCCCATGGGAGTTTTTGAGCGCGAGGCTTTCGCCTCGGGAACTTTCGGTCTGGTTCGGGACTTGGTGCGGCTGAAGAGGGATAAGGGGGTGAGTACAATTGTAGGAGGTGGGGATAGTGTTTTCGCTATAAAAGCATCTGGGCATGCTCCAGAGGATTTTTCATACATATCCACAGGAGGCGGCGCCCTATTGCACTTTTTGAGTGTCGCGTAGTAGCCCTGATGGCTCTGTGCGCATTCTTAATTATTCAGGCTAGCACTAATGCCCTGCGCTTTCCGTTCTTCCACTCCACAATTATGGTGTCATTCGGTGATACGGCATTTGCCGAACTTACATGTTTTCCCGAGTTGTTGTATACCACCGCATAACCTGACGACAAAATGTGCGCCTTGTCGTAGCGGCCTATTCTCCCGAGCAAGTTGTCCACATGTTGCTGCTTTTTGAGTAAGATGACTCTTAGTAGAAACTGTATTCTTGCCTGATGCCTGAGTGCGCTTGCACCCGCGTCACTGATCCTGTGCCTAGTCTCTACCAACGCACTATAGAGCTTTAGTAAATGATGTTCCCGAGTTTTCAGCACACTTTCCAGGCTGCCCCTGATTTTTGCAAACTTACCAGCGATGCTATCTCTCAGCTGTTGTCTTTCCGGGAGTACGATCTCCACGGCTGCAGTAGGGGTTGGAGCACGCACGTCGGCTGCATAGTCAATAATTGTAAAATCGGTTTCATGTCCAATGGCGGAGACAATGGGTATTCTTGACGCGGCGGTTGTTCTGGCAAGCTCCTCATCGTTGAACGGCCACAGATCCTCCATACTTCCACCACCCCTTGCGACTATTATGACGTCTGGAGGATCCTCCATGCTGTTGAACCCCAAAATTGCCTTAATAATCATTGGGCAGGCCTGCGACCCCTGTACCTGCACTGGCCATACAACGATATGAGAAGGGAATCTGTGTTTTACTCTATTGAGTATGTCTCGGATGACAGCCCCAGTTGGTGATGTTATGACGCCAATTTTGAGTGGCAGCACAGGTAGCTGCTTCTTGCGCGCCTGGTCAAATAGCCCTTCTTTTTCCAGCTTCTTCCTTCGCGCCTCGAGCATGGCCGCAAGCTTACCTTGTCCTGCCAGCACCATTCCTTCGATCACTAATTGATATTTTGACTGATAGGTGCTGAGATACCCGGTGCATATGACTTCCAGTCCGTTCTCAAACTGTGCTTCAAGTTTGGCGCCATTCCAGCACACAGCACTGATTACGGCATTGTCGTCCTTTAGTGAAAGATAAACATGCCCAGAGCTTGGCTGTGACAGGCCGCTAATTTCTCCTCTTATTTTGACACAATAGAACGTATCGTGCACCACACGCTGTACGAGATTACTGATCTCAGTTACGGTAAACTCCGGGATCATGTTAGTAAAATAGAACCTCGAAAGCGTTACCTGCTTTTACCTTCACTGTTTCCACGCTGCTTGGCACGCCACCGACGGTTTTTTCGAATGCCATCCTGGTGTTGCCGGGTATGAGCCCGTACTTATTGACCTCCACTTTTTGCGAGAACACCTCGCGCAGGTTTTTGTCATAGAAGATGAGGTACACACCGGGGATGAAGCGCTCATCGTCCGCAGTGTTCTCCACCACCCAACTAACTTTTACAACCATTTCCTGCTCCTCAGTGCCCAGGATCTTGACTTGAGATTCCAAAAGCCTCATGCGAGAGGTGTCATAGATCTCAGTAAGCCGGTATGCTCTCCTGAACTTGTAGGGGATCTTCTTCTGGAAGGTGGACGAGAAGAAGAATACAAGCGGAAGCATCATCACAATTAGGACGCAGTCCTTCCACGTTAACGGCTCACGACCTTTACTGCGGCGGCGCCCCTGTCCCGGAGTGGGTGTAGTTACAGGTGGAACCTCGCCTTCCTCTGGCGAGAAAAGCCACACATTTCCGCAGTTTGTGCACTTTACCTTCTTCCCTTTAGCGGGAATCTTATCACCAACTACGTTATAAGTTGCACTACAGTTTTTACACTTTATCTTCATCGCACCAGTGCTGGCAACGCGTAATAATCAGGTGCACTATAGCGCATTGTTTGCTGTGTGTCCATGGTTATGAAACCAGTCGTTGACCAAATGGAGGACATTTTCGTTGATGTTGTGTCATGCCATCGGGGCTAGTGTAACTCACGATTTGCCATTTCTCCGTGTCCCAGATGATTGTGTGTGGCGTCAATGTGTGTTAGCCTGTCGGGCAGTTAAGGTGTATGAACCTGTGGACCAAGTTGCTGGCGTCGAGGATTTGCGGAAGATGTTTGAGGGAGAACGCCACCCCTTGGACGAATTGCGCCGAGGCAGTGAGATGGTCATGGAGCTGCTAGATTCGGGTAAAATTAGAGCATGCGAGAAGACTATTCAAGGAGACTGGGTAGTCAATAGTTGGGTGCAGAGAGCCGTATTGGACTTTTTCAGGACGCATGATGCAAGCTTTATGGGGATTCCGGGAACAGATTGGTGTAGTTGGTGTGACAAGATTCCTGCAAAGTTCGCGCAGTGGGATGCTGCTCGTTTTTCGGCAGAGAAAATCAGAGTAGTGCCAGGTGCCTATGTGCGCAAGTCTGCATACATAGGGCCAGGCGCGGTATTGATGCCGAGTTTTGTTAACGTTGCAGCCCGTGTGGGTGCGGGTACTATGATTGACACGTGGGCCACCGTGGGTAGTTGTGCGCAGGTTGGGGAGAATTGCCATATATCAGGTGGCGTGGGAATAGGGGGAGTGCTAGAGCCTCTTGGGAGCAGTCCTACTATCATAGAGGACAGATGCTTTATTGGTGCTAGGAGTGAGATTGTTGACGGGGTCATAGTGGGTGAGGGTTCAGTGCTGGCAATGGGCACGTATATTGGGGCCTCAACAAAAATTATTGACAGGATGACGGGGGAAGTGACTTTTGGGAAGGTGCCTCCGTATTCTGTTGTAGTTCCGGGGTGCGCTCCCACAGCTGGGGGAGTGTCCACATATTGTGCTGTGGTGGTCAAGAAAGTATGTGACCGCACCAGGAGCCGGACTTCAATTAATGAGATCCTGAGGGAGATATACTAGGATATGTCTCAGGGGGATACAATATTTGCCTTGTCCACACCTATGGGCAAGTCTGGAGTTGCGGTCATTAGGATATCCGGGCGCGATGCCCTGGAATCTATGAGGTTGCTTGGCGCGAGGGAGCCCCTGCATCCCAGGGTGGCTACTTGCAAGATTCTTTATGATAGGAGGCACCTGCCAATAGATCAAGCTGTAGTGCTGTATTTCCCCGGGCCTGGAAGCTTCACCGGTGAGGATGTCGTGGAACTACAGGTGCACGGCAGCTTGGCGGTGGTCAGGCTGCTTTTTGAGGAGCTTCAAACTGTGTTTCGTATCGCTGAGCCAGGGGAGTTTTCCTTGCGAGCATTTTTGAATGGCAAAATCGATCTTACCAGGGCAGAAGGGATTGCTGACCTAGTAAATGCTGAAACAGAAGCGCAATTGCGCCAGGCATTTGCGCAATCATCAGGTCTCTTAGAAAGGCTATATGAAGGATGGCGCAGCAGTCTTGTTGATATTCTTTCTGATATCGAAGCCTACATAGACTTTCCTGATGATATCTCATCGCAGGTGCTAGATAATGTGTATGTTAAAGTGGAGGAACTCCGCTACTCCTTAGAGAAGCATCTTGACGACGACCATCGCGGGGAGAGACTGCGTTATGGTATGAAGATTGCGATTCTAGGTAAGCCTAATGTTGGTAAATCGACGCTTTTTAATTATCTGGTGCGCAGAGATGCAGCAATTGTTTCGGAGCATCCAGGGACAACCCGCGATGTTCTGGAAGCACACATAGATATCGGTGGTTACCCCTTTGTAGTTGTGGATACCGCCGGCATTCGTGAAGGAGTGGATCCCGTGGAGCGAGAAGGAATAATGCGCGCCATGTCCGAAGCAAAGACTGCTGACATCAAGATAGTGTTATGTCCCTACAGTGCGGCTGATAGCCCTGATATCAGTGATGTGGTTACGGATATTGACGATGATCAAACGATTTATGTGCTCAGCAAAGCTGATAATATGAGCGAGTGTAGAACATTGGTCATGGGCAGCAGAACTTTTTACCCGATATCTGTGCATGCTAATCTTGGTATAGACAATCTACTATCAACAATCAAGGAGAGGGCTATTACCAGTTTTCCCAAGGTTGGAGATCTTGTGATAACGTCTCAAAGGCATAGGGGGCATCTGCAAAATGCTGCTAGGACGATCTCTGAGATTGTAGATGGAATGCCTATAGAGGTCATCGCAGAGTATCTCAGATTGGCCACCAAAGAGATAGGCAAGGTTACTGGCGCTGTGTACGGAGATGATGTACTGGATAGTATCTTCAAGAAGTTCTGCATAGGCAAGTAGCCTTTTGGTCCGAATTGTGGGACATACCAACGTTACCACGTGAGAAACTTGCAGCACCCGTGCCCAACGTTTGCATGCCATTTGTCTAGCCTTTGCACTCCCTAAACCGGCGCGCTGGTTTCTGATTCGGTGCCCTAGCCGTTAAGCGTTGTTGCTGGCATTTTCAATGTATGTGACTATGGTTTGCACACTGGCCATTTTCCCATATCCTTCCTCGCCGCATGCCAGTATGCCAGTTTCCGGTTCGATAATCTGTACATCATCGCGCTTTAAGATTTCCAGGTTGCGCAACGTTGCTTTTGCTTCCCACATTGCAGTATTCATTGCAGGGGCCATGACAATTGGTATCTTAGCGCACGTCAAGATTGTTGATACCAAATCATCACAAATGCCGTGTGCTGCTTTTGCTATTATGTTGGCGCTTGCGGGTGCAACCAGTATGAGGTCAGAATTGCGGGATAGGGAGATGTGCTTCATACTTGCCTGGAGCGAGAAGAAGTCACTTTCAGTATAAGTGTAGTGTCCAGCTAGTGCTGTGACGGATAGAGAGGTGACAAATTGTTCCCCGCACCTACTTATGGCGCATAGCAGATTATGGTTTCGCCGCTTTAGCTCTCTGACAACATCTAGCGACTTGTACGCCGCAACGCTACCGGATATTATGAGTAGTATGTTCATGCTCGACCTATGACAAGGACGCAAAATTCCCCACCTGCCGATCTGAACATGAAAGGTGAAACTGCCAAGCAGTCAGAGGAAGGCGGGATTTTCTCGAGCATATACGATATGCCCGGCGTGAACAATGAGAAAGGCAAACTACTGGAAAAGCTGTGCGGTGGGCACCGGGTAATAGATCTGCTACTGCGGGCCCCCCATGGTTATGTTGATAGAACCAGCACATCATTGGGGGAGGATTCCGTGGGGCGCTTGGTAACCTTTGTTGGTGTGGTCAAGCAGCACTTGCGCCCTGCATTCCGGGGCAGCCGCGCACCCTACAAAGTTTTGGTGGAGTCCGAAGTTGGGATTGTGCCGCTGGTATTTTTTCGCTATTCGAAGGGATACTTGCACCATGCTCTAAAAGTTGGGTGCCGGTACATTATAAGCGGTAAGCTAGAAGCCAACTACGGCGAGCTGCAGATTGTCCATCCGGATTACGCTACCAGCAACTTGGATAAACTTCAGGAAATATGCATCCTGGAGCCGCTGTATTCTGTAATCAAGGGGTTGCGTTCTAAGGAGATACACAAGCTAGTCAAAATTGCTGTGCGATCATTACCTGATCTACAAGAGTGGATTAGTGCTGAGGTTTTGTCGAGGAATGCGTGGTGTAGTTGGAAGAAAAGCATAGAGGGTATACACAGCCCAGACGACGTACATGCAGTGCACCTTTACAAGGGTAGACTAGCCTATGATGAATTACTGAGCCACCATGCTGCCATGTATTTTGCAAAGCAGCGCTGCGCGAATAGAGGCGTTTCGGTGACGAGTTGCGGATTATACCGCGAGTTGGTAGCTAAAAACCTGGGCTTTGAACTCACCAGCGGGCAAAAGTCAGCTATCGACATCATAACAAGGGACCAAGCGTCTGAGAAACAGATGACGATGCTGTTGCAGGGTGATGTAGGCAGCGGCAAAACACTAGTTGCGTTGTTTGCAATATTGAATGCTGTTGAAAGCGGTGGGCAAGCCGCATTTATGGTGCCTACCGAAATATTGGCTGAGCAGCACTATGCCCGGATCAATAGCGCGTTGACCGGCCTGGACATTTGTGTCGAGCTGTTAACTGGTAAAACAAGGGGTAGAGCATCGCTCAGAAGCAGGTTACTTGCTGGGGACATACACATATTAGTTGGGACCCATGCCCTGTTTCAAGAGTTTGTACAGTTTCGCAATTTGCGGCTTGTAGTTGTAGATGAGCAGCAAAAATTCGGAGTTCTGCAAAGGATGCGATTGGTAGAGAAGGGAGAATCCGCTGATGTATTGCTCATCACTGCCACTCCGATCCCCAGAACTTTGGAGCAAATTTTGTATGGGAATATCGATCGAGTGACGCTGTCAGGAGGACCACAAGGCAGGAAGCCTGTGCATACAAGCATGATAAGCATTGGCCGAGTAAACGAGGTGTGTAGCCGACTGCAAGCTGCAGTGTCTGAAGGGCATAAGGCGTACTGGATATGCCCGCGCATTGTGGGATCAGAAACGTCAGAGATGGTTTCAGCGGAGAGCAGATTTTTATTTCTGAAAAAGATATTCGGAAACTCTGTAGGTATGGCGCACGGCTCATTGTCTAAAACTGACAGAGATGAATCGCTTAGGGCATTTCACGATGGAAGCATAAAGATACTTGTGGCTACTACAGTCATTGAAGTAGGTATCGATGTTCCTGATGCTACAATTATCGTGATTGAAAACCCAGAAAAGTTCGGTTTGTCGCAGCTGCACCAACTTAGGGGGAGAGTTGGTCGCAGCGATAAGCAGTCTTTTTGTGTACTACTGCACGGAGACATCGGTAGTACTGCGCACAATAAGCTAAGCGTGTTACGTGATTCCCAGGATGGCTTTTTTATCGCTGATCAAGATCTGTTGTTGCGTGGTGGCGGGGATGTTCTAGGGTATAGACAATCTGGCGCTGTGGAATTCAGATTTGCCGATCCATTTGATGTTAGAACCGTGATGGAAGCACGTTCTGACGCCCTAAGGATGCTCGAGACTACTGAGGGCCGGGCCACCGCTTACAAACTTATGGAAATATTCGGGTATTGTCTTCCGAGGATGAATTACTAGTCAGCACCTATTTGGTACTGTGTGGCTTATGTATTTCATCTTGTTGCGGCTGCCCCATGGGTTGCCGAGGTAAGTTGAGTTGTGCCCATGGTTTTGAAGGGTGTATGGTTGGTAAGCGGTTATGGGATTGCGAAGTGTTTTGAAAGTGTAGATAATGTCAGGGCTCAAGGTAACGGTGGTGTTATGAAGAAGGTGGTTGTATTTGGCGGCAGTGGGTTCATAGGCAGACACGTGGTAAGCAATCTTACCCTGCGTGGACACAACGTCAGCGTGTTTACTCGCAGTCAGGAAAAAGCGGCGCAGCTGAAATTGGGTGGTAACCTGGGGCAAGTTCAAATAGTGCCGGGCGATGTCTCTAATTCCCTGCTGGTTGAGAAGCTGATTACGGAGTGCGATGTAGTTATAAATCTGGTGGGCAGTATGAGTCCACGGAAAGATGTGCTGCGATACCTACATGTCACTGTACCAGGAGCCATGGCAAAATTTGCAGAGAAACACGGCAAGATGTTTATACATTTTTCTGCGATGGGTAGCGATATCGCCATCAGTTCTGTGTATGCCACCAGTAAGCTTGAAGGGGAAAATACCGTCAGAGGCGTATACAAAGATGCGGTGATAGTGAAGCCTAATCTAGTTTTTGGGGATGAAGATCACTTTTTCAGTAAATTTGCAAGATTGGCCCGAGTGCTTCCATTTCTGCCCATTGTAGGGGGAGATAGCCTACTGCAGCCAGTGTACGTCGCTGAGTTGGCAGAGCGAGTGTCTGTCATGATCGAGAAACACGAAACTGGAAAGACCATAGAGATATGTGGGCCAAAGACCTACTCGCTGCGAGACCTAATGGAGTTCATTTTGCGAGTCACTGCCAGAAATAAGCCCGTGTTGGTGCTACCAAATGTTATTGCGCGGGTTTTTGCGTTTTGTTGTGAATTTGCGCTCGTATCCTTCATACTCAAACCTTTAACAGGCAATGGTGAGCCTATTTTGACTATGGATCAGCTGGAGCTCATGAAGTACAACATTACTGCCGGTGACTCCGTCGGTGGCAATGTACAGACACTGAAGCGATCTCTAGAAAAAATTATGCCTGACTGCCTGGCGATATATAAAAAGCGCAGCGAGGGTTCTTGCGCCTAGCCCATGTGGGTGGTACCAGGGTGCAGCTGCAGAAAGCCTACCAGTCTTCCACTTGGGCATAGGGCGATTACTTTCCCCAAGACTGCAATGGGGGTGCGCTAGCACGCTGCACGCGCGGGAATGGGCGATTTAGTTTTCCATTTCACCTACCGGATACGTACCAGTGAAGCAGGCATCACAGTACTGTGGTAGGAGATTGTTGCGTGGGGCCCCGCATACTGCTTTGTAGAGTCCATCAATGCTGATAAAGGCGATACTGTCGCACTGGAGCATCTCGTTTAGCTCTGCCATAGACAGACGGTTTGCAGCCAACTTGGATTTCTCCGGGGTGTCAATTCCGTAAAAGCAAGAGTGCAGCGTCGGTGGGCTAGATACCCTTAGGTGTATGCTTTTAGTGCCCGCCTTTCTGAGTAGCTCTATCACTTCCTGTAGGGTAGTGCCACGGACTATACTGTCGTCAACCAGGACTATGCTCTTGTCACGCAAGATGGAGGAGTTTGCGTTATGTTTGAGCTCCACACCCATACGCCGGCCTCCATCGGTTGGCTGAATGAAGGTGCGTCCCACGTAGTGATTCCTCGCTATACCAAACTCAAAAGGTATGCCAGATTTTCTTGCGTACCCTAGAGCTGCGGGTACACCGGAATCTGGTACGGGTACTACCATATCTACACCATCCGGAGGAGGGCTTTCCACAGCAAGTTCTGCCCCTATGTTTTTGCGCACTTCATATACTGGTATGCCCTCTACGACGCTGTCTGGTCTAGAGAAGTATATGTACTCGAAAATACAGAAGCTGCGCTTTAGCTGGGGAAACGGGTATACGCTCGTTAATTCATTAGAGCGGTTAATTGCTACTAGTTCTCCTGGTTGTATGTCTCTAGTGAACTTTGCTTTTACTATGTCAAGAGCGCAGGTTTCTGAAGCAATAACATATGCTCCGTCCACCATACCGAGCGTCAATGGCCTTATCCCAGCCGCATCCCTGACTCCGATTAGGATATTGTCCGTCATAATCACGAGGGAATAGGCTCCCTTCACTTCCCTGACGGCCTGGATTACACAATCAATGAAAGTGTCAGACGGGCTTGCTGCTATCAAGTGGGCGATGACCTCTGTGTCAACATCTGATGAAAACACGCATCCCTTGTCTATAAGCTTCCTGCGCAAGCTGAGTGCATTAGTAAGGTTGCCATTGTGGGCTAGAGCCAGTTTTCCAAATTTGCAGTTTGCTATTACGGGCTGCGCAACCGGCTTACTGCCGCTTGTGGAATACCGCACGTGCCCGACGGCTATGGTGCCATGGGGTAAGATTGTCTGCTGTCTTTCGAGCACACTGTTTACATATCCGCCACTATGGTAGGCGGCAAATTCTCCGGCCTCGGATGACACAGCTACTCCAAAAGACTCCTGCCCTCTGTGCTGCAGCGCATGTAGGCCCATGAGGCACTTTCTGACTGCATCGCTGTGATTCTGAATTGCAAAGACTCCGCACTCTTCGCGTACGCTTGCAAGCGGCATCATGTCACTCTGAGCTGTATTACGTGACATTTTACCACTGTGGCAGATATCACTCTAGTATTAATCTTGAAAACCGAAATCGGCAGTGCATATTTTATGACCTGCGTTACAGCTTTTGACGGATGGTCCCCACTAAATCTGATTAAGTGGCCGCTGTGCCACTAGGCCACACGTGGTAAGTTAGCGTAGCTTTGATATGAATTCTGAGATGTTGCCATCCAATAGATTTGTAAGGTTAGCGGAAATTTTGTGCGCTACTTGCTTAACAGCGTCAAAATCCTCGAAATCGGACAGCACATAACTGGACAGGCCTCCAATGTCTGGTCTGCCTACGCCCAACCTCACTCTCCAGTATTCACACCCGATTGCCGCGTCTATGGAACGCAAACCATTATGACCAGCGTTTCCTCCTCCCTGCTTCACCCTTACGTCTCCCAGGCAGAGATCTGCGTCGTCATGAAACACTGTTATGTGCTCCGGCGGTATTTTGTGCATGCTAACGGCTTTCAAGATCGCAACTCCTGATCCGTTCATGAACGTCATGGGTTTCATGATCATCACTCTGTGAGGGCCAGCATCACCGACAGACACAAGGGCGTCATACTTGCTTGAAAATTCTGGAAAGTTAAAATCCCGCGCCACAGCATCTGCCACGACAAACCCAACATTGTGCCGCGTGTGCTCGTACTGCTTACCAGGGTTTCCAAGCCCGACCAGCAATAGCACTGCTAGGATTGCTTGTTTGTGTCCTTGTTTTCAGCCCCAGAAGCTCCGCCCTGCTGGGTAGATTCCCCTGCTGCACCATCCTCCTCTGCTGGTTCCGCTTCTGTAGCTGTTGAGGAGACCGACGCAATTACTGGGTTTTCCTCTTTCATTACAACCTGCGTGCTCCCATGTAGCTTCAAGTCACTAACATGTATAGAATGCCCAATACCCAAATCTAGTAAATCCACCTCAAGGCTTTGGGGAATCGCATCAGGGGCACAGCGGATGAGAAGAGAGCGATGCAGGATGTTGAGCGCCCCGCCAAGCTTAACTCCTGCACACTTTTGCTCATTTAGGAATACCAGAGGGACTTCCACCTTGATCTCGGTGCCTTTATCTACGAACTGAAAATCCACGTGCGCTATGGCGCCGCTTACCGGATGCTTCTGGATCTCCTTTGTAAGGACGTACTCTTCCTTTCCGTCTATGGAGAGCCTTATAAGTTGTGAGAACACGGGAAGCGTGCGGCACTTCTTCAAAAAATCTGAGTATGACAAAGCAATATGCACGGGTGTCCGGTCTTTGCCATACACCACCGCGGGGATAGACCCTGCCGCCCTCAAGGCGCGAGCACTCCCCGTGCCACACTTGGCGCGCACCGACGCCTCAACCACTATCATGTCTCCATGACCCATATCTAACTCCCCTGAAAACCTTTGTAACCCGGAAACCACCAAGCGTATAACATATAACATATAACAATACTCGTGGCGCACAAAGGGATTTTGTGTGGGAGATTAAAGTCTGCAGTTTTGCACGCGCGGAATCCCGGAGCATGGCCATATATTGTAATGCTGGTCTTAAAGTCTATTCTGCCAACGGCATTTCTCTTACGCGGGAAATGCCCGGCAGCGCTTCCATAGCCTCCAAATTTGAAGTCTTTGTCGCTGTGTAGGTAGAGCTTCAGTGCACTTGTGATTTTGTGGGGGCGGAAAGTATCTCGGCAACAGCCCGATGCACATCTAATTGCCCACAGAGAAGTCTGGATATTGCAGAACATATAGGTAGCTCTAAACCCAGTCTTCTGCCCATGTTTACCAATGTTCCGACCTCTTCCTCTGCCGCTCTTTCTTGCCGCCATCAATCTTCTTTTGTGGCATCAAAGCACCTAGGTTTGGTAGCGACTGCTGCCTTTGCGCTGATATGGTTAT
>NZ_JAOTBG010000001.1:29126-154280 GCF_025628805.1 Anaplasma capra | reverse complement strand
CCACTAAAGGGAGATGCTGGTAATGATTTCAGGTCCCATGACTTCGATTGGGATGAGTGAACCATGCCAATACTGGGCTTATGTGCCGATGGTTAATCTGTGCTTGAATGGTTAAGAGTTATGTAGTAGATGACCAAGGAGTCCGATTTGTGTGGTGGAGTAACCGATGTTATCAAGCAAAGCCAAAACCGTGGTTAAACGCTGCATTCCGTATTTTTTGTTAATGAGACTGCACAGTGCAGAGATATCTTTGCTTGCTGCCTTTCCAACTCTCGCCAGCATATCGCTCGCTTCTAACAGCGTGCCAAGAACCTTGTGGCTTTTTGTGCTCAGCACGGTTGGGGCGTTTGTTGTAAGGTCCGCTGGGGGCGTCATAAATGACATATTCGATAGAAAAATAGATGCAAAGGTAGAAAGGACAAAAAACAGGCCGCTGGCTTCTGGTAGCCTAACCGTTCCCCAGGCGCTGAAAGTGTTGTTGCTGCTTGTTGGGATTGCCCTGGGTATTCTACTCCTTACCAATGCTCTAACTTTTTACCTCAGCACCTTTTTTGCGGTCGGTATAGTGCTATACCCTCTTGCTAAAAGATATTTCTCATATCCGCAGTTTGCTTGTGGTCTTGTCTTCAATTGTGGAGTGTTGATAGGATCCGCTATGGCGGCAAACAAGCTAGTTTTGGGGTCTGTGCTCCTGTATATAGGGTGCGTGTTTTGGACCGCTGCTTATGACACCATATACGCACACCAAGATAAGCGGGGTGATGCGATTTTGGGTGTAGGTAGCGCGGCACTCGAACTTGGCAACAGCGGCACAGCGGCATTTTTAAAGAAGATGTATGTGCTTACTATTACCATGTGGATGTGTGCTGGGGTAGTATCCTCGTTGGGTGCCGCATATTACTTGTGCATGCTGGGAATTGCCGGCGTATTTTATTATCAGTATAGTAAGTCAGATTTTGACAGCCCGAGTAGATGCATGTATATGTTCAAAGTAAACATATACGTGGGACTTCTGCTTTTCCTGGGTGCCTTCCTGGGTAAAATGGGTGTCAGATTTTTGTAGGTTTTCCAGGTTCAAATGCGGCTGAGCGGTGTTTCTCCGGAGCTCTTTAAATCTTGTATGGGTAGATTCGCCACCGGTGTGACTGTGGTCACCACTGTTGATTGTCATGGTGTGATGCATGGGGTTACGGTGAGTTCGTTCAACTCTGTTTCCTTGAATCCGCCTCTGGTGCTGTTTTCCATTGAGAAGTCTTCCTCTAGATTCGGTGCGTTTAGCTCGTGCGCAAGGTTCATAGTGAATATTTTGGGCGAAAGCCAGGCAGATATTTCTGCGGATTTTGCCAATAGAAGCCGACACCACTGGGAAAACCACGATTTTGTGACGGTAGACGGCATGCCTGTCATAGGAGGTGCTATAACCTACTTGCACTGTGCCATGCATCATTTGTACGATGGTGGAGATCATAAGATTGTAGTTGGCGAAGTGCTGGACTGTAAGGCTCTTACTGATGAGGGGCCTCTGCTTTACTACCGAGGCGAGTATTGCGCATTGAATCGCTAAGTTGTATGGTTCGGGTATTTAAGTAGTGTACGTAATGCAGATATTGCATATGAGGGTCGAGTACGTCAATTGTTCCGGCCGCATTGCGCAGCTACAATTTGATTATTTGAAGTCTTTGACGATGAAAAGACGGTCTAAATGTGCCTAAGGTCTCTGTGGTGAAAATCGGTATAGTTGGTTGCTTGGGAAGGATGGGTCGCCTACTTGTGCAAGAAGTAGCAAGAACCGATGGTGTTGAACTCAGCGGTGGCGTCGTTAGGAAGGGGAGTG
The DNA here is from genome assembly GCF_025628805.1 of Anaplasma capra. Taxonomy (GTDB): domain Bacteria; phylum Pseudomonadota; class Alphaproteobacteria; order Rickettsiales; family Anaplasmataceae; genus Anaplasma; species Anaplasma capra. Next base: position 152,446 of record NZ_JAOTBG010000001.1, on the reverse strand, counting down.
ACCTTGTCGGTGCAGATATGGGGGAGGTCTTTGGTTGCGGCCATGGCGCTAAGATTACGGATTCCAAAGAATTTCTTTTTGATTTCTCTGATGTTGTTATTGATTTTAGTAGCCCTGAGTGTATGCTCGAGTGTGTGAGCATTGCCTCCAAGAAGTGTGTTCCGCTTGTAAGCGGGACTACAGGAATAGACGAAGGAGGGGTTTGCGGGCATGCCAAAGGGTTTCCGTTTTTGTGGTCGTGTAACATGAGTTTTGGAATTGCGTTGCTGCTGAAGCTGGCTGAAACTGCTGCGGCCAGCCTCCGTGGCTATGATGTGGAGATTCAGGAATTGCATCACAGATCGAAAAAGGACGCGCCCTCTGGAACAGCCCTAATGCTAGGTAAGGCTGCAGCAAGGGGTATGGAAGTGGAATTTGAGCCACATCAGCACGCCTTTGGTTTGGAAAGTCATGGACGGCGAGACAGTGCTGTAGGGTTTTCTGTTGCTAGGGGAGGAGAAGTGGTCGGCGATCATGCAGTTATGTTTCTGGGTGATGGTGATATCATAGAATTGAAGCATCGGGCGATTGATCGGGGGATTTTTGTGCGCGGCGCCATTAAGGCAGCGTGCTGGCTGGTCGGTAAGCCGGCGGGGGTGTATACCATGTTGGATGTATTAAGGGCGTAGTTCCAGTGTCGAAAGTGCATGCTGCAGTGGAAGGCCTAAATCTGTGGTATGGAAAGAAACAGATTTTGTTTGATATCAACCTAGATGTGCATAGAAGGGAGGTCACTGCATTAATAGGGCCATCTGGATGCGGCAAATCTACGTTTTTGCGGTGCTTTAACCGGATGAATGACTTTGTGCCGGATTGCAGAGTGGATGGCAAGATTGATATTGACGGGATGGATGTATACTCTCCCGGTACCAACGTTGTGCTACTGAGGACTAGAGTTGGTATGGTGTTTCAGAAGCCGAACCCATTTCCCAAATCCATATACGATAACATAGCTTATGGATCCAAACTACACGGACTGGCCAGAAACAGAAAGCGTCTTGATAGTATCGTGGAGGAAAGCTTGAGGAGCGTGGGCCTGTGGGATGAATTAGGGGGAAGACTTAAGGACAGCGCATGTAAGCTCTCTGGGGGTCAACAGCAGCGCTTGTGCATAGCTAGGGCCATTGCTGTTAGGCCCACGATACTACTAATGGACGAACCGTGTTCTGCGCTTGATCCTGTGGCTACGGGTGTCGTGGAGAATTTGATCAAAGAATTGAAAAAGAACTTCACCATAGTGCTGGTGACCCACTCTGTGAAGCAGGTGCGCAAGGTTTCGGACAAGGTTGCGTTTTTCTGTGATGGTAGGATAGTTGAATACAACACAACTAGAGAGGTTTTGAAAGCACCGAAGTCTGAGGAGGCGAAAAGATATCTGGCTGATCACCTATAGGTAGATCTTCCATAGCGCTTGTACTGTTCCGTCAGGCAACCCCTCTGTTTATATCAGTGTGCCTGGCTGCGCCCGCGATGTAGGGCTTTTTCCTGATCGTTTCGGGTGCGTGCTTGCCTTGTCCCTTCCTTGGGTCTGACTACAACGCACCACGTCTGGGTTTTATGCATTTAGGCTATGGAGCGGGACTCGCGTCTGATGTTCTACAGGTATTGGTCCAGTGTGCATATTCTTGCTCGAGAGTTCCTCCAGCTATTGCCCTTCTTATGAGCTGCATCAGGTTATTCATAAAATATACGTTGTGTGTTGTGAGTAGGGTATGCGCCAGTAGCTCTTTGGCCTTCAGCAAATGGTGTAGGTAGCCTCTAGAATGGTGCTTGCAGGTGTAGCAGCCGCAGTTCCCCTCTATGGGATCCAGGGAGTGCCTGAACTCTGAGTTGCGTAGATTTATGTATTCTTTGCCAGGTGTAGTTCTATTTTCGGGTTTTACTAGAGCAGCCCCGTGTCTGGCTATCCTAGTTGGGTATACACAGTCAAACGTGTCAACCCCACTGATAACTCCATGGAAAATGTCGCATATGTTGCCAATTCCGAGAAGATGCACTGGCCTATTTCTACTCAGCAGACTCGTAGTTAGAGAAACAGTATCGTACATCTGTTGTTTATGTGCTCCAAGTGACCCACCAATTGCATTGCCAAAGAATGGGAGATTGTTGACGAATTCACAGCTAACTTTTCTGAGATCACTATATACTCCACCCTGTGTTACGCAATATAACGCTTGGCTCCCATCTGCGGTTTTTTGAAATTCCTGCAATGACTGCAGTGCCCATCTATTGCTCATATGCATTGATTTTGCCGTGTATTCGTAACTAGTGTAAAAAGGTGTGCATTCGTCTAATACCACAACAAAATCGGCTCCCAACATGCGCTGGATTTGCATCGATTTTTCTGGGGTGAGACGAAGCACTTTTCCATCGATGTATGACCTGAAAGTTGCTCCGTCTTCATCTATTTCAATTAGTGAAGGATTGGTACGTCGCCGCCTGCCCTTCAGTTCTTCTGATACTGAGCCGTAGCTCAAGCTGAATATCTGGTACCCCCCAGAGTCAGTCAACATGGGTCCGCTCCAGCCGAGCATGCCGTGTAGTCCGCCCAATGAGGCCACCGTTTCTGCTCCTGGCTGTAACATGAGATGATAGGTGTTGGACAGTACTATCTGAGTACCACACTCCCTGACCGTTCTTATATCCAGTGACTTTACAGAAGCCTTTGTCGCGCAGAAGATGAAAGCAGGAGTGTACAACACACCGTGAGGAGTACTGATTACGCTGACCCTGGCCTTATTGTGTTCTAGTAGGACTTGGAAACTGAAATTTTTATACAATTTTTTGTACACGTATATGGGAAGTGCCATGGTAGGTCATTCACCAGTATTTCGCACTAAAAATTTGCCGTACTTCACTGCACATGCTTCAAGATAGCCTTGGTGCATGGTGTGCAGTGGTACCACATTTTAGAGTCTGCGCCCTGTTCAATAATACTGTTGCCAATATCGATTTTCTGAGCGATAATCCAGCCCGGGTAAACGAGGGCTATGCCATGGCTGTGCCAAAGAGAAAAAAATCAAAGTCGCGTCGAAATATGCACCGTTCACATTTAAGGCTGTCTGCCGCTAATGTTGTGGTTGACCCGACCACTGGGGAGTACAAACTGTCTCACCACGTGTGTCTGGGGGGGTACTACAATGGGAGGCAAGTAGCCAAGGCTAGAGGCTAGTAATCGTGACGCGCGGTGGCAACTGCATATCAATCGCACTTGACGCTATGGGTGGTGATTCCGGCCCAGAGGCCGTCATCAAAGGGGCGGATTTGGTCCTTTCCGGTGTGATCCCGTGTGAGTGTGATTTGCACCTGAGTATATACGGTAAAGAGAGTGCGGTGCTGCCAGTGCTTGGTGAATATAAGCTGGTTGAGAAGCACAGCGTTTTTATCGATGTTCCGGATGCGGTGTCTGCTGATGACAGGCCGTCTTTCGCGCTTAGGCACCGTAAAAAGTCAAGTATGTGGTGTGCTATAGAGGATATAAAGAAGGGTGTGGTGACCTCCGCGGTTTCTGCAGGGAATACCGGCGCTCTTATGGCGATATCTAGGTACCTTCTGGGTGTGCTGCAGGGGGTGGACCGTCCCGCTATTGCTGCTATCTTTCCTTCTAAGAAGAACGATTTTGTTGTGCTAGATCTGGGGGCCAATGCTGAATGCTCACCAGACGCGCTGTTTCAATTTGCAGTTATGGGTAGGGCGCTTGCGAGCTCTGTGCTGGGTATCGCAGATCCCAAGGTTGGATTGCTTAATATAGGGGCTGAGGAGATAAAGGGGACCTGTCTTGTGCGGGAGGCGTTCGCATTGATGCGTGACGCAAGGCCGAGCATTAACTTCTGCGGATATATTGAGGCAAAAGAAGCATTTGAGGGGACGGTGGATGTTGTGGTTACAGATGGTTTTTCTGGCAACATAATGTTGAAAACTTGCGAGGCAATTGCCGATCTGACGCTGCACATTCTCAGGGAAATGGTCCGCTCCTCTTTTTGGGGAAGGGCTGCCATGCGTGTTTTAGGTTCGGGATTCAAAAGGCGAGTTTATGGAAGCGCTGTCGACACAAGATCACGCAATGGCGCTATGCTGTTGGGCCTAAACGGTATTGTGGTCAAGAGCCACGGTTCTGCCGATGCTGTGGCCTTTGCTTACGCCATAAAGGCAGCTGCGTACGCAGTAGACCAGGGGATCATGGCGAAGATCGCTTCGGAAGCAAGCGGACATTGATGAGGGAGTCAGTTTTCTGTGGCGTGGGGGCCTTTTTGCCTGAGAAGATTGTCACAAATGACGATCTATCTCTCATAGTCGACACGACGGATGAGTGGATTTTCAGGAGAACCGGCATAAAACGCAGGCACATTATGGACGGGGATACCGTATCTGGTATGGCAATAAAGGCCGCTAAGATTGCCCTGGATGATTCGGGAATACCAACGGAAGAAATAGATCTCATAGTTGTTGCGACCTCAACTCCGGATAAGACAATGCCAAGCTGTGCCACAATGGTGCAGGGGGGGCTAGGCTGCAAGAACGCGGCTGCTTTTGATATTAATGCTGCCTGTTCGGGTTTTTTGTATGCTCTGTCGGTTGTGGATAGCATGATAAAGTCTGGGCAGGCGGATACTGTTTTGATAATAGGCTCTGAAGCCATGTCCAAGGTGATTGATTGGACTGACAGGTCTACATGTGTGCTGTTTGGTGATGGTGCTGGGGCATTTGTATTGAAAGGACGGGATGTTACTGTTGGGTCTGAAGCCGGAGTTGTGTGCACAGAGCTCCACTCTGATGGCATGCTTGGTGATGTGCTCTATACGGATGGCGGGGTTGGTACCACTGGTAAGGCAGGGCGCATATGCATGAAGGGTACTGTACTGTTTGAGCACGCAGTTATTAAGCTGTCTTCTGCGATTGCGGCATTGCTCGAAAGTCACTCCCTGGACATTAACTCGATTGATTGGTTTGTTCCTCACCAAGCCAATGTACGTATTGTTGACTTGGTGATTGACAGGCTTAAGTTTCCTAGGGAGAAGGTCATTTTGAGCATAGATGAGCATGCAAATACCTCGTCCGCTTCCATACCGCTTGCCATGTACAAGGCAAAGCAGCAAGGAAAAATCAAGAAAGGGAATCTAGTGCTGCTGGCCGCAGTAGGTGCAGGCCTCACGTGGGGTGCAAGCCTAATCAGATTGTAGGTCAGTTGTTGCCATTTCAGTAGACCGAGGGTTGGTTCGACGAGATATAAGCGCTATCGTAGCTTTTGGAAAAAGCTCCTCAATATTTCTGCGTTTTCCCTCTCACAAAGGCCGCCGTAGGTTTCGGGTATGTGGTTGCAAAACCTAAATACGCGGGCGCCGTGCTCTATTCCTCCGCATTTTACGTTGTAGGCGCCAAAATATAGCCTGCGGATTCTTGATAGAGATATTGCATAAGCGCACATAACACAGGGTTCGAGCGTCACGTACATGTCGCAGTTGTCTAGTACACGGGTTGAAAGATACGTGCAGGCTTCTCTAATGGCGAGCATTTCTGCATGCGCTGTCGGATCTGAGTCGTGAATAGTGAGGTTATGCTTACTAGATATAACAGTGCCGTCTCCGTGGACGACTACGGCACCCACGGGAACCTCGGCAGATGAGCGAACCGCCTCTTGCATTGCTAGCCTCATGTAAGAAAAGTTTGGCATATTTTGTGCGTAAAACTGGACTCTGAGAATATGTGAAGAGAAGCTACACGTAAAGGTGTGAAACATATACTATCGATTACCCTCTTCCTTACTTCGCAACAGCAGATGTGGCGGATACTTTGTGGTTCCGCTATGGTATGCTAGAATCCGGCTTCCTTGTCGTGTGTTGGTGTAAATACTATGATTAAGAGCCTGCTGAAAACCGTCCTCATACCTGTTGGCGTGCTCTCCTCTCTGTTGCTGTTTTTTAGGCCAGTAAGGAGGTGTGTAGCGAGCATTTTCTTGTGGCCATTTAAACAGTTGTTTAACCTCCTGCGCCGCGTTTGTCTGGCGGTTAGGGACTTTCTGTCTAAGGTTTGCACAATTATAAAAAAGGCTCTCAATGCCCTGCTGTCCGCTGTACGGAGCCTGATTTCTAGGCTTGTTTCTCTGTTCGATTTTGAGGCACCCGAGGTACCTGTGGAGAAGTCCGCAGACGACAACGGCATGGACGAGACTCTTACAGATCAAGAAAAGTATGAGCTTGAAAAAGAGGATAAGCTGCTGAAAAAGGATGTGCTATCTGCCAAGAAGTATAACGCTGAGGGTGTTGGATCAAGGTATGAAAGTGCAGCTCAAATTGTTGGAACTGCAGAGCCTATTGGTAAGTGGACCAGACTTGTGATGTCAGAGAGGCAGGAAAGTCTTGCTCGCCTGTTTAGCTCAGGCGCCAGACTTGGGGATTCTGACGAACTTCCCAATGGATTCTGGCAAATGTTTGTTCGCCTGCCTAGCAGGTTCCAGGGTAAGTACATGGCAAGGTCTAGGTAGCTGGACGACTGGGTTTGCAGCGTGATCCTCTGGTGATATAATCCTCGGGGTGTTTTCAGGATTTGCAGTGCAGGACTTAAAGGAGAGCGGCCCCCTGAGCGCTATAGGTGGTCTGCCTAGCAACATTGAGGCCGAGCAGATGCTCATAGGTGCAATGTTAAGGGATAACAGAATCTGTGACGCTTTGGAGGATATAATAAGCGCGGACGTGTTTTTTGATCCCCTACACGGGCGTATTTTTGACCAAGTTGTTAAAATTAATCGTCGTGGCCTTGCTGCCAACGAGATTAGCCTGAAAATGTTTTTTGATAATGACGAAGCGTTAATTGAATGCGGTGGTGCGGAGTATTTGGCCAAAATTGCCGCAAAGGCTAGCGTGGTGTTTGACATAAGGAGTGTGGCCCAAGTTGTATTCGATGCACATTTACGGCGCTGCTTGATTGCTTTTGGCAATGATGTGGTGGGCAACGCATATAACTATGACTCCGATAATCCTTCAGAGCAACAGATAGAAGATGCCGCGCAGCGACTGTTTTTGTTGGGTAGCAAGGGCAGGGCTGACAGGAATTATCACAAATTTTCAATACTGTTGGAGGATGTGAGGAAGAAGATTGAGGCTGCCAAAGGTGGGACGGGTGGCCTTCAGGGAGTGTCTGTAGGCCTCAAGGATCTGGACCAGTTACTAAATGGGCTACAGAATTCTGACCTGATAGTCGTGGCTGCGCGTCCCTCCATGGGGAAGACAGCTCTAGCCCTTAACATGGCTTTAAGCGCCTGCAAGTCACTTAAAGGTGAAGGGAAAAGCGTTGGATTCTTCTCGCTTGAAATGTCTGCAGAACACATAGCTTCAAGGATCATATCAATAGAGTCTGAGATCAGCTCCTACAAAGCCCTATCAGGTAAGATAAGCAGTGGGGACCTAAACCAAGTTCTGAAGGCTAGTGCAAGGATATGCGACCTTCCGCTTATCGTTGATGATTCTTCCGTTTTGTCAATTAGTGGTCTCAGGACCAGGATCAGAAGAATGCACCAATTATACAACGTGGGAGTGGTATTTGTGGACTATTTGCAGTTGATAAAAGGTACTACAAAGAGGAGCGGAGAGAATAGGGTGCAGGAGGTTTCTGAAGTTACTCAAGGCTTGAAAGCAATAGCAAAAGAACTAAACGTTCCGTTAGTGGCCCTATCGCAGCTCTCGAGGCTTGTTGAACAGCGTGACGATAAGAAACCCCAGCTGTCTGACCTGCGCGACTCAGGAAGCATAGAACAGGATGCCGATGTGGTGATGTTTCTGTACAGGGAAGAGTACTATGAACTCAGGAAACAACCGGCAGAGGGGACTGCTAAGCACGCTGAATGGCAGATGAAGATGAACTCCATCAGTAATGTTGCTGATGTGCTTGTATCAAAGCAGAGGAACGGCCCTATAGGAAACATAAGGCTCTTTTTCGAGCCGGAAAAGGGAAAGTTCAGAGATTATACAGCGCGCTACTGTGGCGTTTATGGGGAGGGCTAGTACGGCTATGCGGTGAGCCTCGCCTATTCTAGTTCTAGTAAAGTTAGCCTTGGTTACTGGTAGTCTAGGGCGCAACTGCGCTTGTGATCGTTTCTTATTGTTAAGCTCGAATTCGAGAGTGATGTTATGGTAAAAACTGCGGGAATAGCGGGTGCCGGACTAATGGGCAGGCTATTGGCCCTAGGGTTGCTGAAAGACGGGTGGGCAGTATCGATTTTTGATCGGGATGACAGGCGTGGCAGGCGGAGTTGCGGGTTCATTGCAGGTGGTATGCTGTCTTTATACTCAGAGGCGGAGACCATAGGGGATTTGACTATACAGTTAGGCCATAGATCCATGGAATTATGGCCCGAAATTCTTCATTCTGTGGGTGCGAGTGAGTGCTTAAAAGTTTTAGGGAGCGTAATTGTTGCTCATTCTGGTGATTTGCAGGAACTGGAGAGAATTCGCGATATTATCAGGCGAAAATTCCCCGATATTTTCGGTAATTTAAGCATTACAGATGAAGTGCATGTGTTAGAACGAGGTCTGTCGGTCAAACATGGTGTGTACATTCAGGGTGAGGGGTGCATCGATAGCATGCAGCTTTTTTCTCGTCTAGAGGCTGCCATTACCCGTATGGGAGCGCGGTGGTTTGCTGATACAAGCGCAGATGCAGTTGTATCTAGGGTGATATTGGCAAATGGACAAAAGCATGTTTTCGATGTTGTGTTTGACTGCAGAGGCATTGGCGCCAGAAGAGATATTCCCGGCTTGAGAGGAGTTAGAGGTGAAGGTATGCTACTCTACGCTCCGGAGGTTGTTATCAGTCGCCCGGTTCGCATGGTGCATCCAAGGTACAGTGTGTATATAGTACCCAGGCTTGGGGGCAAGTTCATGATTGGTGCGACAGAAATTGAAAGCTGCGATTTTTCCGAGGTATCAGTTAAATCTGCGCTTGAATTGCTATCAGCTGTGTACTCAGTTCACAAAGGTTTTGCAGAGGCTAGAGTGCTCGGTATGGCATCCGCGTGTAGACCGGCATTTTCTGATAATCTTCCGAGAATTATGGCTGAGGATGGGATGGTAAGAATTAACGGCCTGTACAGGCACGGATACCTAAGCGCCCCCGCAATAGTGGAAGAAGTGGTAAGAATGCTACGATGCGGCGACGCGCGCTACCCAAAGCTCCATATTGGATGCACTGCAGGTAGCGCTGGTTTGTAGAACAACCAGTCGGCGGTGGCGCCCGTGCTGTGTATAACTCAATTGCCCGTGGCGGGGGCTTTGTGTGTAACCTGCGCATCTATTATTTTGACGCCGTGCTTGTCCACACTTCCGTCAAAATCGGATAAGAGCTCTGGCGGCACTATAATCGACCTGCGATTATCCGACCTTAGGCCTATTATCCCCAGCTCCAGCACAATCGGCACACTCCTGGATCCTATGGTAAAGTCAACCACACGATCCTGAACTAACACTTCCCCTCGCACGTCCTTTACTGTGTATGTAACCGACACCTTATCTCCGCAGCGAGCCACAGCGACAGTGCCTCCCCCATAGTTGGGGTCTTCCTTGTCAAACAGCATCAAATTCCTTATGCTTCTCGCTTCGGGCACTTCGTCATCTACGGATGTGAGTTGCACATAATAGCTTCCGGAGTTCCTCCCCGACGTCACCGTTACTACCCTACTACCGTTGTGCCTCATACCGGTCAGGGCGTAGTTCAGCTCCCCAATCTCATGCGACCCGAGCTTAAAACTTATGGGTCTTATGTTACCGCCAATTTTCCTTGCGGCCTGTAGCGGGTCTGCCATCTCCTCGTCTTCCATAGGGAAATGAAAAACCATGGCCGAAACGCTTTGTCCACATAGCACTTCGCGCCCCTCGCCCTCTTCGATATCAAGTAAACGAAAATTCTCCCTCAGCGGTGCCGCGGATGCAACATCACGCAAGTACTTTTCTAACCCTTGCTCACTTATGTATCGGTCAATTCTGGCTTCTATTATTGGCCGCAGTATAAGAGCCCCTATCTTGTATGCGGGGCTGTCACTGTCAATGACTGAAATTGTGTAGGGCTTTTTCCCCTTTTGTTCGGTAGAGTTAAGGACAATACCCGTGGACAATGCCTTAACAAGCAACCCAAGCACAGAAAAAACCGCCAGCACACACAACATGCGATATGCTATACTCTTCATACGCCTAAGTTTTCTACGAATACAACAAGATCACTCAGCACGGTAACGTCGCCTGGTAGCTTTTCCAAATGTTTTTCACACCTGCGCAGCAAGCCATCCACATAATCCAGAGTTCCCGCCGTTCCAAGGACATGTGCCACGCTTCCAAAGGAGCACGCACGGTCCTCTTCAGCATCACTCAGATCATCCTTCGCTTGGAACGCACAACCCAGCGCGGTCCCGTATTCTGCCAACGCTGCCCTCTCCTCCGGGGAGGCTCCCCCCAAGACTGCTCCAGCCTCACAGGCGGCAGAAAACAGCCTCGCGGTTTTTAACTCATGTATCCTCCTAATCTTCTCAAACGACATCGAGGAACGCGCTTCTATGTCAAGCATCTGCCCGGCGACCATGCCACAGCACCCGCACGCTTTGGAGAGCAGCTCTATGATTTCGCACCTCACAACACACCTCTCATTCATGGCCGACAATAGCTCAAAGGTAAGCGTAAGTAAAGCATCTCCCGTCAACACAGCAACTGCCTCCCCAAATTTTGTGTGGCAGCTCTCCCTTCCGCGTCTGGTGGGGGAGTTATCCATAGAGGGCAGATCGTCATGTGTCAGTGAGTATGTGTGCACAACTTCAATAGCAGCACCTAGTGGCAGCGTCCTCTCCGTGCTGACGCCGAAAATTTGTGCAGATATGCTGGCCAGAAAAGAGCGTATGCACTTCCCCGGATTTGATATTGTATAGCTCAAAGCACTGCACAAGACCGACGAAGGGCAATCAGTTTCTGTGGGCGTCAGGCGCACAAGTTCTTTTTGCACGAGCAGAGAAAAATCTTTTACTCGTTGTTGTATGTAGTCACGACTGTGGCGCATTACTTAGTGCGTATAACCCCGACCTTTCCGCCATATATACAGGAGTTTGCTTTCACTTCCCAGGTTTTTTACTTGAGCGCATTTACCACTTTATGGAACTCGTTCATGTTGCGTGTTTCGCAACTTATAGTATTTCCGTGGTGGGTAATATGTGCCTGGCCCTGTGTATGGACTAACTATTTTTTACGTAGAATTTGTGCTTTACAGATCTACTTATAGGTGTAAATTGCGACTTGTTTTGCAAGTTTTTGGTGTTGTTTATGGAGCTAGCTATCGTAGGAATTTTGTTTGACTGCTACGGTGTCGATGATTATATATGGGTCTGCTGTGACTCCCTCGTCTAGTGGTCCAGGACCCCACCCTTTCACGGTGGTAACGCGGGTTCGACTCCCGTGGGAGTCGCTTGTACACCAGATGTGGCACGGGTGTTTCTAGGGTTTTGTGGTTAGGTCCACAGGGTTTCTTTAACGATTGGTTACCGGGGCGGGCTTTTGCCCTTTTTATTAACCATGGGCACTATGCATAGTACCGTATTTGTTGATATAGGTACTATATGTGTTTTAAGGCGGAGTTTTTGCCGCTTTTCGGAGTTTGGATGTTAACTAATTGTAGGAGGTAGACAAGGTGTCACCGATTGTTGTCGACTGTACCAGAGATAACAACCTAACTAGCTTTGGCAAGGCGGTGCTGTCTGATAGGTATCTGCTGGATAATGAGAACTATCAGCAGCTTTTTGTGCGAGTTGCACAGTGTTATTCCGATAATGACGAGCACGCTCAGCGGCTTTACGATTACATGAGCAAGTTGTGGTTTATGCCAGCTACTCCGATACTTAGTAATGGGGGAACTAGCAGAGGGTTGCCGATCTCGTGTTTTCTTAATGAGACCGAAGATAGCCTCGTTGGTATAGTGAATTTATGGAATGAGAATGTGTGGCTGGCGTCCCGTGGTGGCGGCATAGGAAGTTATTGGGGTAATCTTCGCTCTATTGGGGAAAAGGTTAGAAGTAGTGGTAAGACTTCGGGTATTATTCCCTTCATAGTCGTGCAAAACGCGTTGACTTTAGCCATAAGTCAAGGTTCTTTGCGCAGGGGTAGCTCTGCTGTGTACTTACCTGTTGGCCATCCGGAAATAGAGGAGTTTTTGGATATTAGAAAGCCCACGGGCGGTGATCCGAATAGGAAGGCACTGAACATCCATCATGGGGTTCTGCTGACCGATGGGTTTATGAGGGCTGTAGAGCGGGATGAACCCTGGGATCTGGTTAGCCCCAAGGACAAATGCGTTGTCTCCACTGTGAGGGCGAGGGACCTGTGGGTCAAAATTTTAACCACTAGGGTTGAGACGGGAGAGCCGTACATGGTGTTTGTGGATACTGTAAATAGGCACAAACCAGACATATATAAGGAGCTTGGGTTAGAGGTGAAGATGTCTAACCTGTGCACCGAGATTACTCTTGCCACGGGGGAGGATCACCTGGGGAAATCTAGAACCGCGATTTGCTGCCTTGCGTCCCTGAACCTGGAGTACTATGACGTGTGGAGCACGGAGCCCCTCTTCGTAGAAGACGTTATGAGGTTTTTGGACAATGTGCTGGCGGATTTCATCAACAAGGCTCCGAAGGAGATTGAGCGCGCAAGATATGCTGCGATGCGGGAGCGTAGTATTGGAGTAGGGGTTATGGGATTCCACTCATTCCTGCAAAGCAAGATGGTGCCGTTTGAGTCATTCGCTGCTTCGGTGTGGAATAAGAAGATTTTTGCACATTTAAAAGCTCAGGCGGATGAGGTTTCCCGTAAGCTAGCACTCGAAAAGGGGGCGTGTCCTGATGCGGTGGATGCAAACAAAATGGAGCGGTTTGTACACAAACTTTCCGTTGCTCCTACGGCTTCCATCTCCATCATTTCGGGCAGTACCTCCCCCGGGATAGAGCCGTATGCTGCGAATGTGTTCACTCACAAGACTCTTACCGGCTCTTTTGTAGTGCGCAACAAATTTTTGCGGCGGCTGCTGGAGTCTAAGGGTCTAGATAACGATCAGGTTTGGTCTTCCATTTCCACCAACGAAGGTTCCGTGCAGCATTTAGACTTTCTTACCGAGCAAGAAAAGCTTGTCTTCAGGACTGCTTATGAGATGGACCAGCGCTGGATTGTTGAGCACAGTAGTGACAGGGCCCCGTATATATGCCAAGCCCAGTCGGTCAATATATTTCTTCCTGCTGGTGTGCACAAGCGGTACTTACACAAGATACACTTTTTGGCCTGGAAGAAGGGTGTGAAAAGCCTGTACTATCTGAGGTCAAAATCGGTGCAGAAGGCTGATAAGGTGTCTCATGTTCACGTTGGGCAGGCAGTTTCTCCGCAACGGCAGATTACAAACTTTGACTATGACGAGTGCCTGGCGTGCCAGTAGTGCCTGGTGGAGCGGAGCTAAATAGACGGTGTTGTGCGTGGATGTTGAGAGTTTTTTCAGGATACTGGGCGGGGATAGAAAGATTCTAGGACTAGATTTCGGTGAAAGAACGCTCGGCATTGCTGTAAGTGATTGCACTGGGACTATTGCGATGCCGCACAGCGTGTATATTAGGAGAAATATTAGGCAGGACCTGGGGGAGCTGAACGCTATTCTAAAGAGAGAGGGTATCCGCGCAGTGGTTGCTGGTTTGCCGCTGCAGCTTGATGGCACAGAGGGGGAGATGTGTGCCGCGGTTAGGGTCTTCGTTCAAAAGCTCATAAAGAAGTCCGGAGTTTATGTGTATTTACGTGATGAGAGGTACACGACTGCGATGGCCAGCAGAGCAACTGAGAGCCTTGGATTACGTAGGAGAGCATCTCAAAAGATAGACGATAAGATAGCTGCTACTCTCATCTTACAGCAGGTACTGGATATGGCAAAGTGGTTAGGAATATAAGAATCACGCGGTAGGTTCGGGTCTCGCCGTCGTGCCTATTGCAGCGGCCGTTGCTCCAAACATGGTGAGACCGTGTATTTTCTCCACATAGCTTGTAAAGTGTTACACGGTACGTGCGCTGTGCGAGGATGGGCTCATCTGCACTATGTGATCTCTATCCGGCCCCGTGGACACCAGGCTTACTGGCACCCCCACCAGCTCTTCCAGCCTGCTTATGTACGACATGGCATTATCTGGTAAATCACTGCGGGAAACAGCGCCCAACGTGCTTGTGCGCCATCCCGGCATAACCTCGTACACCGGTTCCAACTTACTCTGTATGTGGGAAGCTGCGGGTAGGTAGCTGTATGAGCGCTCACCGCACTTGTACCCGACGCACACCTTTATCTCGCCTATCGTGTCTAGGACATCGAGTTTTGTCAGTACCATTTCCGAAGCTCCAGAAGACAGGGCGGCTTGCCGTACAGATACCGCATCGAACCACCCACACCTTCTCCTTCTATTGCTCACAGTTCCTACTTCCCTTCCCAGCTCAAACATTATGTCACCAACTGCTCCGGTTTGTTCCGTGGCAAAGGGGCCGTTACCGACCCTAGTGGTGTACGCTTTTGCAAGTCCGAGTACTCGCACGTTTCCCAGGAGACCTACCCCACATCCTATGTGTACATAACTCGCCATTGTATTACTAGATGTGACGTAGGGATATGTTCCGTGGTCAACATCAAGCAATGCACCTTGTGCTCCCTCAAACAGCACGGTCTTACCCTGCTTTATCAGGTTGCTGATTATTTCTTGCACAGGTTTCATGAAAGGTAAAACCTCTGGCGCTATATTCATCAGCTCGCTCATGATCTCGTTCGGAGAGATCTCTGGCCGATTCGTAGCCTTTCTGAGCAAATTGTGGTGGGATAGTAGGCACAGTACTTTGTTATACAGCGATCCCTCGTCCAGTAAGTCACACAGCCTTATGGCCCTGCGGCCGACTTTGTCTTCGTAACACGGGCCAATCCCCATACAGGTTGTGCCTATGGCCTCATCCCCTCGCATTTCCTCCATTATAGAATCCGTTGCCCTGTGTACGCTAAGGACGAGCGGGCATGATTCCGACAAAGACAGGTTGTCCGGGTTTAGATCTATGTTACTCGCTCTCAAGCTTCCTATCTCCCGAACGAACGCGTAGGGGTCTAGGGCGACTCCACTTCCGATTATAGATAACTTATTCTTCCTAAGAACTGAGGACGGTAGGAGGTTCAACTTGTATACCTTCCCATCCGTGACTATAGTATGTCCAGCATTGTTTCCTCCCTGAAATCTAACTACCGCGTCTGCGTCTACAGAGAGCCAGTCTGCAATTTTGCCCTTGCCTTCATCCCCCCACTGCAGCCCGACTACTACTATGCTTGCCATCTATTGCCCGCGAAAATCCCTGGTCAAGCTAGCAAAATACAGAAACGGTGTCAACACTGTTAAGGCACACAACGCCCCTGTGCTGGATCACAAGAGGCACGCAACTCCTAAAGCCTGTAACCCTGCGCCCGCCCCGTGGGGGCTGTGCGGGAGACGGAGCGCGAGGCTCCGTACAGCGGCCCAGCAGGGCAGCACACCTTTCCCACGCAAGCTCCAGCCCCTTTCGTCTCAGATAACTGCCAACTGTTCTAACTGCCTACCCACTATTTCCTGCAGCAGAAGAACCGCTACATCTGGGTAGGCCCAAAGCTTTTTTATTTCTCTACAGTACAGTGTTGTCGTCCTGCTCTTCTCCAGGACTTTCCTCTACTTGCTCGTCAGCAGGTGCCTGGGCACCTTCGGAACTGCTGTTGTCAGCGGTTGATTCCTCGCCCGGCGAGCTCTTCCCGCTTCCAAAGCTGAAGGGCCACCTGGTTGTTTTCCTTAGAGGTGCCTCCTGGTGCTCCATAACGAGCACGACCCTACGGTTTTGCGCGTGCGCCTTCTCGGCCTCTTTGAAGTCGCTTGAGTATACGAGAATCTCCGGCTCCGCCTTACCCCTGGACTGAGTGAATATTCTGGGGGACAAAGACCTGTCGCACCCTACCAAGAACTCCTTGACAGCGTTCGCCCTTCTCTCGCCGAGTGCAAGATTGTACTCTTCAGTGCCTCTCGAGTCGGTATGGCCAACGATCAGCAGAGTAGACCCCTTATCCGCCTTCATCCGCTCCACTAGGCTCAGCAATACCTTCTTACCCGAACCTCTTATTTCGTATTTATTAAAGTCAAAATAAACCTTTTCTACTCCCCCTGCGCTGAAGGACACTCCGCCGACGTCTATACCTACCTTCTCTTTGCTAAAAAGGTGGCAACCAGTCACTGTGAGCAACGCCAAAAAGCACAAAGGCAACCAACGATGCGGCATAGCAAAACCTCCCCTACACTTGAATTCAGCTGCGATGGCCGCTGACTGAAAAATCCCACTGCGTCAAATCATTGCCTAAAACCACATCAAGTCAAGAAAAATAATTTATCCAATTTAGTTGATTTATTATGGCTTTCGCTGCGATGTATGCTAAATTTAACGCGTGTCCGCCCACTATGTGTATGGTGCTCCCGACTTGTTTTTTGAAGTATGTTTGTGGGTAGATGTCTCAGTCGTTGTCGTTCTGGTGCTACGTGCTCTGATGGCGGCTGGGGGTGAGTTTCGGTTATTGTGGTTATGAGACATTATAGATTCTTGGAGCAAGTGTTTGCCAAGGTGCGCCACTTGAGTGATGCGACCAGGGTCCTCTACTTTGACGACTCAGACTTTGACGACAGGGTGAGTAGGGTGTGCACCCTGAGAGAGGTTGTGCAGGAAATCGTCGATAGCGAAATGGTTTCGGAAGCTATTAATTCCGCGCTCGCGAACAAAGGGCAGCTTGGGGACTGGGAAGTCGCCAACCTGCACTGCATGCATAGGATGTACAAGCATTTTAAGGGGCTGCCGGTGGATCTCATGTGTAGCTTGACTAGGGCTACGGCTGCTTGTAGGGCGAAGTGGATGCTGTTCTACCGAGGTGATGAGCCTGCGCGTAGCGTGCTTGAGTGCCTTTCTGACGTTGTGAAGCTATCTTCGGATGTGGCTGCCATAAGAGCTGGAAATTTAGGGGCTGCGAGTAAGTATGATGTCATGCTTGGTGCTTACGATGGGGATCTTACTACAAAGAAGATGGATGAGGTTTTCACCGATATGGGGGCGTTTTTCCGTCAGTTTGCGGGAGAAGTCATGGATAAGCAAAGCAACAATGAGCCTTATCCCCTAAAAGTTGTCGCCGTTGACAAGCAGGTGGCTTTGCATAGGCATATAGCCGATGCTATGGGAGGAGGGCTCCCCGAGGTTGTGTGCTCACGCATGCAAATGGGTGTGCTGAGCGAGGAAGGAGTTGTGTGCAGCGTGCAGCAGGGGGACGTCGACGATTGTGGGGAGTGCGACTACAGATTTGCCTTGAGAGATGCATTGGAAAATGCTGGGAAGTTCTTGTACTGTTCAAATTTGCCCCAGAAGTGGAAACACCAGCCGGTGGGTGGCTGTTCTGGGAGTGTGATGTACGAAGCCCAGGGGGCTCTGATGTCCTACCACATATTCAGGGATAGGGGGTTCATTGCATTTATGCTTCCAGCTATGAAGAAGCTCTTCTCCCTCAGAGGCAAGGCTGCTGATGTTGATAATATTTATTCATACTTTACCGAAGTTCGGCCGAGTATGCTACTTGGGAAGTCTGATGAAGTAAGCTCTCTTGCGCACATTATGCTGCGCTATGCACTGGAAAAAGAGATAATAAATGACAATCTAAAGGTTAGTGATTTACCGGATGCATGGGCACAGGGAATGAGATACTATTTTGACTCCGTGCCCTCTGACGACAGGGAAGGGTTTATGCAGGATGATTTCTGGGTAAGCGGGATTTTTGGTTACATGCCATGCAAAGTAATGGCGTCTATTGCTGCGGCTCAAATTTTTTCTGCAATTAAAAACAACAAGGTCGATGTTTGTAGCGGGCTAGAACACGGCGATTTTTCCGGGATTATTGCCTGGCTCAACAAGCATATATACTCTCATGGGGGGAGGTATAGTAGCACTACACTGCTGAAGAAGATTACTGGGAAACGAGTCGATGTGGATGCATACAAGAATTATCTCATCGGCAGGTACCTAAGTATGTGAGCTGTCTGGTAACCCACGATGGAACACAACTCATACCGAGTTATGGCAAACGCAGTCAGACTTCTGTCTGTAGATGCTATACAGAGTGCTGCCTCTGGACATCCTGGAATGCCCTTGGGTATGGCTGACGTGGCGACCGTGTTGTTTGCGAAATTTTTGCGATTCAGCGTTGATCATCCTTCCTGGTTTGACAGAGATAGGCTTGTTCTTTCCAATGGGCACGGCTCTATGCTCATGTATTCGATAATGCACCTACTTGGGTATATCAGCATCGATGATATAAAAAACTTTAGGCAGCTGCATTCCGTAACTCCCGGCCACCCAGAATACGGGTGTACTGTGGGAGTTGATGTGACCACAGGCCCCTTGGGACAGGGTCTCGGGTGTTCAGTGGGTCTTGCTATTGCTGAACGCATGTTCTCGCAGCGGTTTGGCGCAGATTTTATCAATCACTATACGTATGCCATGGTCGGTGATGGGTGCCTTATGGAGGGGATTAGTCACGAAGCTGCGTCTTTGGCAGGCCATCTGGGCCTGGACCACCTGATTGTATTGTTTGATGATAACGGGATTTCGATAGACGGTAGCACCAGCCTGTCAACTTCCGATGACATACGCGCCAGATTTTCTTCTTATGGTTGGGGCGTTTGGGAGGTTGATGGACATGACTTTGGTGAAATCGAATGTGCCATTAAAGCTGCCAGGGAGTCGGAAGGCAAGCCATCCATAATTTGCTGCAAAACGGTAATAGGGAAGTTCATGCCCTCTAAGGAGAATACATCCGCTGCACACAGCTGGCCGTTTTCTCCAGAGGATGCCCAAGCGTTCCGAGATGCCATTGGGTGGAAGGGTGAAAGATTTGAAGTTTCTGAAGAGGCCCGGGTTTTGTGGGGCGAGGTAAGGTTGAAAGCTGAACGAGAGTACAGCCTGTGGATTGAGAAGTTTGCGGATTGTGAGGGGTACAAAACGCTTAATGAGATGCTCTCGGATGACATACCGAATGGCGTGATGGATGCGCTAGACGCGCTCAAGAGCTCCTTTTGTGAAATGCGTCCTTCGGAAGCGACCAGAAAGTCTTTTGGTAGGATTCTGGAACTCTTGGTGGCAAGAATGCAAAAGCTCGTCGGTGGATCATCCGACCTTACCTCTTCCAATAATACAAAGGTATCCTCCATGAAGGTGATAAGCGCCGCAAATTTTAATGCGTCCTATGTGCACTACGGGGTGAGGGAGCATGCGATGGCAGCATGTATGAATGGAATGGCACTTCACGGTGGTGTAATACCCTATGGAGGGACGTTTTTAGTTTTTTCTGATTATTGTAGACCTGCAATAAGATTGTCTGCGCTTATGGGGGTACAGGTTATATATGTCATGACTCATGACTCTATAGGTGTTGGGGAAGATGGCCCAACGCATCAGCCTATAGAGCACCTTGCCTCTTTACGCGCCATACCTAACTTGTATGTTTTCAGGCCTGCGGATGCAGTTGAGGTGTTGGAATGTTGGGAGATTGCACTCGGGCTCACTAAATCCCCCTCGTTGTTCGCATTGTCAAGGCAGAGTGTGAACTTTAACCGCGCCAGCTATTCCCGAGAGAACCTGTCCAGTAGGGGTGCATACATTGTGAGAGAGCATGATGGGAGCCTGGATGTGACCATTTTTGCAACGGGTTCCGAAGTAGATGTGGCACTGGGTGCAAGGGAAATTCTGCAGGGTAGGGGAGTTGGTGTAAGGGTGATTTCCATGCCCTGCTGGCGCATATTTGATGAGCAAGATTCAGGGTATATTTTAAGTTTGTTAGATAACAAAAGCTTGAAGGTGGCTGTGGAAGCCGCGTGCTCTCTAGGGTGGCACAAGTATCTTGGTGAGGGTGGCATATTCATAGGGCTTGACAGGTTCGGTGCATCCGGTAAGTGTGAGGACCTGTATAGGTATTTTGGGGTGACTAAGGAGAATGTAGCTGACACGGTCTTGGCAAGGTTGCATTACGAAGTATAACTGGGGGTGGAGGTCGGCTTTGCTTGTTTTTTCAATTTTTGTGCTGATCGCGTGTATGTCGGCGATGCTGTACAGGGTTGTTGTGGCGGAAAATGTGTGCGATAAGGCAATCTCGGCCAGCGTGTTCAATGCTTGTGGAACGGCGCTTATTATGGCTTTGGGTGTTTTAATGGATGCACAGCTGTTTTTCATAGATGTGTCTTTGGTATATGCGTGTGTAGGGCTTGTGTCTGCTGTGGGGCTTGCCAGGTTTATTATGTCTGACCGGAGGTAAAAGGCTAATGATTCCGCTACTGGGACTGGCGACTCTGAGTGCTGGGATTTTTTTCATGATTATATCGACTGTAGGAGTAATTAAGCTTCCAGATTTTTGTTCCAGAGTTCATGCTGCGGGGATTGCTGACTCTGTGGGTGTTGCGCTTGTGTTGCTTGGTCTAGCCATGCAGTGCGAGTTGTCCGTATTTACGATAAAGGTTTTGGTGCTGATTTTGCTTTCGTGGATCACGTCTACAACCGCGTGCAACGCCGTTGTATACGCATTTGACTTCATAGCAAATGCTGATAATAGGAACGGTGATTAGATGTTCTTCGATACGGCAGTAGCAGTAAACTGGATACTTTTGCTTTTTCTGGCTATATCGGCGACTTCGGTTGCACTGTGCGAAAATCTGTTGACGAACACTATTGTCATGTGTGTTTTTAGTCTGACAATGGCAACCTCTCATCTAGTTATGTCAGCTCCGGATGTTGCCATAACTGAGGCCGCCGTGGGAGCTGGGTTGAGCACCCTAATAACTTTTATCGTGCTCTCTCGCCTGGGGTGTGGTGTCAGCGCCAAGTTAGAGGGTGTGTGGGGCAGCTGTGGCATAATTAGGCTGCTACTAGCGATATCAGCCTCGCTATTTATGTTTTCTATGTTAGTGTATGCTGCTCTGGATTTACCCGAATTTGGTAATCAAATTTCTCCGGCAAACTCCCAAGCAGCTGTCTACCTAAAGAACACTAATAGTTACGTGGGAATTCCAAATGTGGTCACAGCGATTCTAGCAAGTTTCCGTGGGTACGATACCATGTGTGAGACGTTAGTCGTGTTCACAGCCGCCATGTGCGTATCTTTGTTGCTTGATAAGGGTAAAGTCACAATGGTGGAGAAAAAGGTTCATGTACTAGGTGAAAATCCTGCGTTACGCTACGCGGTGACCGTAATGTTTCCTGTGATTATGCTGTACGGTCTGTACGTGCAAATTCACGGTGACTACAGCCCCGGGGGCGGATTTCAGGGTGGAGTTATAGTTGCATCTGCGTTAATTCTTTACTCAATTGTGTTTGGCAACGCTGCCGTCGCAAGGGTTGTACCGGTCTCTCTTCTAAAGATTATGGCAGCTGTTGGGTTGCTGCTGTACTTTGCTACGGGAGCAGCTTCCATGTTTCTTGGAAAAAACTTCCTGTCTTACTTTTTTGCAATTTTTGATTCAGTCTCCGAACAGAAGCTTGGCATATTTGTTGTTGAGCTAGGTGTTGGGTTAGTGGTATGCGGCTCTATGGTCAGCATTTATTTTGATTTTGCATCGCAGGAAAAATAGATATACACTGGCTAGTCCGTGGCTTGTATGTTGTCCGGCGTACGGTCGTCGTTGGGTATGCAACACAGGGGGAGCTGAGTGTTCTTCTTTTTATCGCATTTGAACTATGTTGCGTTCGCCCTTTTGATGGCAGTTGGCCTGTTTACTGTTGTTGTGACTAGTAGCCGTGTGAAAAAGTTGATGGGCTTGGGTGTTTTTCAAACCTCCGTTTTGCTGTTTTATATTTCTTTGGGATATGTGGGGGGCGCAAAGGCGCCCATACTATCAGGGCAGGAGGGTGATGTGTTGTATAGTAATCCGCTGCCCAGTGTTTTGATGCTCACCGCTATAGTGGTGGGCATGGCTACTATGGCGGTTGGCTTTGCTATGATTGTGAGAGTGGAGGGAAAGGCCACCGAGGTTTAAACCTGGTCTGTTGCCTCTTTGTCGGTGGTAGTGCAATGCGCGCCGTTCTATGCCGCGGGTTGAATGATTTCGGGTGTTATTGAGTGTTGTGAGGTTCTGTGTCTAATGATAATAGTGGAAAAAGAATATTGGTTGATGCCGCGTGTGTTGATGAGGTAAGGGTTGCGGTACTCGACGGAGGTAGGGTGGTCGAGTTTGACCAAGAGTTAAGAGATAAAAAGCAGCTCCGCGGCAACATTTATTATGCGGTGGTGAAGCGTATAGAGCCGTCCCTCCAGGCTGTGTTTATAGAGTATGGGATAAGTAAGCACGGGTTTCTGCCGTTTTCGGAAATCTCTGTCGATCACTATCAGCTTCCTGCGGAAGAGAAAGACGCCCTTCTACAGAGTATGTACGGTGACGGCCAGGATGATGAGCTGATTGAGGATGCTGCGTCACCAGATGAGGAAGGGGCTCCTGGCGCTGCCTGCAAGCCCGCTTCTGATGATCGCCCCAGCAGGAAGGATTCCGCTTCCAAGGCTGGCAGGTCCAAGTCTTCCTTGCACAAGATGTATAAAGTGCAGGACGTGATCAAGGTGGATCAGAAGCTTATGGTCCAGATCATTAAGGAAGAGCGCGGGAACAAATGTGCGACCTTTTCCACCTACATAGCGCTTGTAGGGAGGTATTGTATCTTCATGCCGAATGCGGGGAATAAGAACAGCGGAATATCGCGGCGCATAGAAGACTGTGATGATAGGAAGAATTTGAAGGAAGTGCTAAATTCCATCAAGCTTCCGAAGGAATCTGGCGTCATCATAAGAACTGCTGGCAGCAATAGAAGCCAAAAAGAGATAGAGCAGGATTTGTCTTACCTGCAATCTATTTGGCAGGAGATAAGCGATAACTGTGCGAATATTGAACCGCCCGTGCTGTTATACGTGGAAGCCAACATAATAAAGAGGATGCTGAGGGACTTTTGTGATGAGACGACACATGATGTAGTAGTCGCTGGTAATCGGGCATTCAGCTTGGTGAAAGAATATGCGAAGTCCATGTTCAGAAACAAGCTCCGGATCCGGATGTACAAGGGAAGTGTGCCGATTTTTACACACTATAGAGTTGACTCCCAGGTACTTGAGTTATACAGCGACAAGATCTGCCTTCCATCTGGGGGGTATCTTGTTATCACACCGACTGAGGCGTTGATTTCTATAGATGTGAACTCAGGTAAAATGACTGGTGAAGATAGTATAGAGGAGACTGCTTACAAAACCAATATGGAAGCGGTTCAGGAGATTGCCCGCCAGGTAAATCTTCGGGGGCTGTCTGGCCTTATAGTCATTGACTTCATAGACATGCTCAGGTACAGGTACTGCAGAGCTGTTGAGGCTGAGGTTAGGGAAGCGTTTAAAAACGATAAGGCTAAGATTCAGTTTGGATACATAAGTGCTTTTGGTCTGATGGAGATATCCAGACAGCGGATCAAGCAAAGTATACTTGACACAAGTACAGTTCAGTGTGCGCACTGTAAAGGGGTTGGTAGGGTCAGATCACCGGAGTCTATTGCTGCAGATATACTAAGAAGTGTACGATACTTTGCCCATAAGAACCGCGAGAAAATAATTTCCATTTCGACCGGGCATGGGGTCCTGGCGTACCTGTTTAACCACAAACGTAAACATGTCTGCGACATAGAGACTGAGTTTAAAGTTCTTATAAAACTCAGCGTAGATGAAACCCTTGGCTCAAGCTTCAATATACATGCTGAGAAGGGCTACAATGCGATTCTGAGTGAGGAGCTCATGGAGCCGCCAGCAGCGGCTGACTTACCAGAGGTTGCTGAGAGCAGAGCGAAGGGATGCGAAATCTCGAGTGCGAGGGAGGGAGTGCAGGCAACATCCTCCGCTCCTGAGCAGTCTGGCAGTACGTGGGTAAAGAAGTGGTTGTCTCGCATGTTTGTAGATATACCTTAGACATTGCTTCACAACCTATTTCCTGCCAGTTTCACTGGCCGCCATCGTAGAAATTCTCGGGTTATATGTCGTATCTTCCCGTGTTACCCGCCTCCTTCAAGTAAAACAGTGTTGCTCTTCATATATTTTTTGGCTTGTTGGAGAGGAGGGGTTGTAATTTGAAGCTTTGGTGATTATATCTACCGTATCTGAATTTTAGGTTTTGTTCGTGTGGGGGTAGTCATGGCGGCTGAGCGCATTATAGGTATAGATCTGGGTACTACAAATTCTTGTGTTGCTGTTATGGAGGCAGGTACCGCAAAGGTTATCGAAAATAGTGAGGGCTCAAGAACTACTCCATCGGTTGTTGCCTTTGCTGAGAACGAAAGGCTGGTAGGGGAGCTTGCTAAACGTCAGGCAAACATCAACGCTCAGAACACGATATATGCTAGTAAAAGAATAATAGGTCGTAGATACGACGATATGCGGGATGTGAAGTGCTCTTACGAGATATTTCCGGCGAAGAATGGAGATGCGTGGATAAGGGCTAGGGGTGAGGGTTACTCCCCGGTGCAAATTGGCGCGTTTGTTTTGGAGAAGATCAAGGAAACGGCGGAAAGATATTTTGGGGCTCCGGTGAAAAAGGCCGTTATCACGGTTCCCGCATACTTCAACGACGCGCAGCGTCAAGCTACAAAGGATGCTGGGACGATTGCTGGTCTCGACGTTGTTAGGATCATTAATGAACCGACTGCTGCGGCTTTGGCTTATGGCTTGGATAAGGGCGACAAGCAGAGGACAATAGTTGTGTACGACCTAGGTGGGGGAACTTTTGATGTTTCAATCCTGGAAATAGCCGAAGGTGTATTTGAAGTAAAGGCTACCAATGGTGACACAAAGCTGGGTGGTGAAGACTTCGATAACGCGGTTATGGAACACATGATGGAAAGTTTCAAGAAGGAGACCGGCATCGATCTTCACAATGACCCCATGGCGGTTCAGAGGATAAAGGAGGCTGCGGAAAAGGCAAAGATAGAGCTCTCCAGTAGGCTAGAGACGGATATAACTCTACCTTTCATATCTAGTGATAGCACCGGTGCTAAGCACTTGAGCCTGAAGCTCACCAGAGCCAAATTTGAGGGGTTGGTGAGCGAGCTTATTGAGCGGACCATAGGGCCATGTAAAAAGGCTTTGGAGGATGCTGGTATTAAGGATAGCAGCAAGATTGATGAAGTGGTACTAGTCGGTGGGATGACTAGAATGCCCAAAGTGATTCAGAGGGTGAAGGATTTCTTTGGAGGGAAAGAACCTTGTAAAGGTGTGAATCCTGATGAAGTTGTGGCTGTCGGTGCGGCGATACAGGGTGGTATACTCACAGGGGATGTGAGAGATGTTCTACTGTTGGATGTTGCGCCTCTGTCCTTAGGTATAGAAACTTTGGGTGGGGTTTTCACCCCTCTGATTGAGCGTAATACCACAATTCCTACCAAGAAATCTCAAGTGTTTTCCACTGCTGAGGATGGGCAAACTGCTGTTACCATCAAGGTTTATCAAGGTGAGAGGAAGATGGCTGCAGACAATAAGCTGCTTGGTCAGTTCAGCCTGGAGGGGATCCCTTCGGCTCCTCGCGGCATTCCTCAAATTGAGGTTACATTTGATATAGATGCTAACGGTATAGTGCACGTTTCTGCGAAGGATAAAGCTTCTGGGAAAGAGCAGACTATCAAGATACAGTCCTCCGGTGGGTTGAGTGAGGATGAGATTAAGAAGATGATCCAGGACGCTCAGGAGAGAGCTGAGGAAGATGAAAAGCGTAAGAAGCATGTGGAGCTTAAAAACAGCGCGGAGTCCCTGATACACTCTACAGAGAAGTCACTCCGGGATTACGGGGATAAAGTTTCTGGTGCAGATAGGTCGAGCATTGAGGATGCGATAAAAGAGCTTAGGGAGTGCTTGAGCAGTGACAATGGCGATAGTGGCGTTGTTCAGCAAAAGTACGATACTCTAATGCAGCTTTCTATGAAGCTGGGAGAAGCGGCGTACTCTGCCCAGAAGGATGCGGGGTCTTCAGCTGATGGCGGTGGTGCCGCAAATGAGACTACTGAAAATCCTGAGGAGAGGGTTGTGGATTCTGAATACCAGGAAATTAAGAAGGATGATGATGACAAGAAGTGAGTATTTAGATATTGATATGTCGTCCACATTCCTCGTATAATCCGCGGGGGGTTCTGCGTTGTGCGTGTAGATTTGAAAGTTCCTCGAGCCCGTTTTGTTTTTGAAGGGAGCCGTCACTGTCGATCCTGAGCGGTTGTTATATGGCGCCCACCTTGGCTTTAGTCTCAGGATACTAAAGAGCATTGCGGCAAAGGCGGATCCCTCCGTTTTCTATGAGTGCATCCAGCGGTACGCCTGTGCGTGGGAATAAGTTTTTCGGAGAGGAGGTCCTGACGTTTCCGGCGGAGGGGCTCTTCTCTATAGTGTTGGATGTGGAACGGTATCCGGAGTTTCTCCCGTGGTGCAAGCGTGTGAAAATAACAGATAGCGGGGATTCTCACCTGGTTGCAGAAGTGGTTGCGGGGGTTTTTTCTCTCAGGGGTGGGTACACCTCTCATGTTTCTTTCCGTTCTCCCGAGGGTGATCGGCCAGGATGGGTCAAAGTTAGATCTGAGGACGGCGTATTTAGGCTCTTGCAGAGCGAATGGAACTTCTTGCCGATGAAAAACGGGGAGACGCTGGTTAAATTTTCTATCGACTTTTCTTTCAAACACAAGATACTTCAAGTTGCTTTTGATGTTGCTGCTGATGCGGCAAAACGCCGCATCATGAGCGCATTTCGTGCAAGAGCACAGGAGTTGTTTGGATGAAGTGGCAATTGGTGTTTATCGCGCACTCAGTCCGGGCTTGTTTGTGCATGTTTGTATGGTAAAGTAGGGTCGGTGCGGGGTTATCATGTGCGACGTTTTATCGGCTGCCACTAAACTATGCGGGGCCTTCGCTGGTTTAGCTGGTTCCGTATTTCCCTCTATATCAAGTGAGGGGCCTTGGCTGTATGGGGCTTGTTACACGGCAATGCCGCTTCTTATGTCGTTTGCTTTCACCTTACTTCTAATACTCTGGAGGGCGTGGGGCGTCATGCGCCCGCGAGAGATGTTGTGCTGTTTGCTGTACTGTGTGAGCAGCTCCTTCACGCTTTTGCTTTCTGATCCAACTTTGGTTGCTATAGGATTTGAGTTTATGGCGCTTGCGGCGATGTTTTTAGTTGCGCAGGGGTGTTCCAAGGGTGTTGATAAGGCTTTTCTTCATTATGCGGCGGCGCACTTTATTGCTGGGGCGCTATTGCTCGTGGGAGCGTGCAGGTTTGCTCAGGTAGGCCAATTTTTTGGCCTATATAAGGCATCATATATGATTGGGCTCCTGATAAACGCTGCGTCGTTTCCCATGTCGTCTTGGGTTTCTCACGCGTACCCAATGTCTTCCAGGTTTGGAATCATGGCGCTGTCTACGTTCACGACCAAGGCTGCCGCTTATACTTTGCTTAGAATATTCCCTGGTGATCCCATGCTGGTATACGCGGGTTCGGCGACTGCTGTATATGGCACAATTTTTGCCTTGCTGGCGCGGGATGTAAGAAAAATGATGTCCTACAATGTCATCGGGCAGATGGGGTTGATATTGATTTCCGTGGGGCTTGGTGGCATTTCTCCGGGGGTGACAGTTGCGCAGATGGCGCTCTCCGTGCTGTACCAGGCTCTTTTGTTTATGGTGGCGGATGTAGTAGTGGTGAACAGCTCTAAGGGTACTAATGGGCCAGGTGGTGCCACTTATCCGCTACTGGTAGGAGTTCTGTGCTGCTTGGTTGCCGTCTTTAATATGGGCGCCTTTCCCGGTAGTGCAGGTTTTGTGGTGAAATCACTGATACTACATGGTGCATGGGCAGACGGGCTCATAGGCGCAATATCAAAGCAGGTATTTTTGGTTTGTAGCGTGTCGCTATTTGCAGGTGTTGGGTTGAGGCTAGTTTGGTCTTCTGTAGCTCAGTTTCATGCCAGCCGCTCAGTGTCATCAGGCATGAGTGGATATCTTTCCGGAATTCCCATGTTGTTATTAGCCCTGGTATTGTTGATTCTGGGCGTGTTTCACAGGCAGATGCTCTCCTTTACTGGGGAGCAATTTATCTATACGCTCAAAGATGTGGCCTCCCAGACCGCAATTCTTGCGATCGCAGCTTTGTGTTTTATCGTATCATTGCGTAACAAACTGCTTGGTCGGTATGAGTTTGCGGTGGATGTCGACTGGGTTTATAGATGCTTGCTTCCCAGTATGACTTCTAAGTTTTGTAATTTTGTGATACACCTGTATGGTGTGTTTTCCAATTTCTCAAGGGTCTGCAGCTCTGGGTCTGGTGGTGAAGGGGGTTGTGCCTGGGCAATTGCGCTGCGTCACAAGGCGGAGGCGTCCGATTCTGCCCTACTTTTGTGCATGTTGGTCGTTGGGATCGTGTTGGTATTAACTTATGTTTGATTCTTTAGCTAAAGGGATTTCTTCAGCGATACAGAAACTCGGCAGTAAACGCGAGATATCCGGTAAGGATTTTGATTTGGTGTTAGAGGATGTAACTCAGGCATTGCTAGATGCCGACGTCAGCCTCGTGGTTGTCGAGTGGTTTATAGAGAGTGTTAGGAATAAAATAGTTGGGGAAGAGATAGTTAAGGGGGTTCTTCCCGGGCAGATGATCATCAAACTGATGGAAGAATGCCTGATAGAAATTCTGGGGAATGAAAGAAGCGCGCTCGATCTCAGTAGTAAGCCTCCAGTTGTTATTATGATGGTTGGGTTGCAAGGTGTGGGTAAAACCACTAGCACAGCAAAGATTGCTTTCAGGCTAAAAAAAGGGGGAAAAAAAGTCCTTGTTGCATCCCTAGATGTGTACAGGCCAGCGGCCCAAGAACAACTTGAGATTTTGGCGCATGGTGTCGGTGTTGACAGCCTTCCGATAGTTGGGGGTGAGTTGCCAATCGAGATATCCAAAAGGGCGCTTAGAGAGGCGAAATTAGGTGGATATGATGTCGTGATCGTTGATACAGCAGGTAGGCTGCACATAGATCAGGAAATGATGGAGGAGCTGCAGTCAGTCAAAAAGGAAATCTCGCCTGCTGAGACTATATTGGTCGTAGACTGCATGATGGGACAAGATGCGGTTGAAGTTGTGCGTGAATTCCATGACAAACTTAGCCTCACTGGTACCGTGTTTACCCGTGCCGATGGCGACTCGCGCTGGGGTGCGATACTGTCCATGAAGATGGTGTCCGGGTGTCCAATAAAGTTCATGTCCACGGGGGAAAGACCCGAAGATTTAGACGATTTCTACCCAGATAGAATAGCCCGTAGAATTTTAAACATGGGAGATGTTGCTTCTCTTGTGGAAAAGGCGGTTGAAGCTGTGGGTAAGGAGGCCATTCATGAGTTGCAAGCCAAGGCAAAAGAGGGAAGGTTTGACCTCGACGATTTGGTCATCCAACTGAAAGCCCTGAACAAGATGGGTGGAATTGCGAGTATAATGAAGTTCATTCCAGCGTTTGGGAACGACGTTAGGCGTAAGGTTTCAGGCATTGTTGACGACAGTAAGGTAGACAAGTACATAGCCATAATCAACTCCATGACTAAACGGGAGAGGGCCAATCCCGAGATATTGAACGGTGCGCGCAAAACAAGAATAGCCAAAGGTGCGGGAGTGAAGGTTAGTGCTGTTGACGCGTTGTTGAAGCAGTATAACCAGATGAATACCATGATAAGCAAGTTTAGTAGAATGAAGGCTGGCAAACACAAGGATATGGACGTTATGTCCTTCTTTCAGCGCAAGGGGGTTTAGTGATTAGTGCGTTGCGCCGGGTGTGTGCCAGTCAGCCATGTGCCGCGGTACTGCAGTGTTGCTGAGTATTGTTGGTATGTTGGTTGTTTAGGTTTTGTAGTGGAATATTGTAGTACGGGAAAGTGTTCCCTGATTGCCGTTGTAGGTGCCACAAATGCTGGTAAATCTACGCTTATAAATGGGTTGGTGGGGTTTAAAGCCTCTATAGTCACTCCAAAGGTGCACACAACTAGGGTCCGCATGAATGCGGTGCGCAATGATGGGGACGTTCAGTTGGTATTTACGGACACTCCGGGTATTTTTGTTCCCAAAACTAACCTTGAGAAGTTTCTGGTGAAGAATGCATGGATGTCCATCAAAGGCGCAGATGTTGCGATTTTAGTGTTTGATGCTCGGAACTACACGTGGAACCAGACTGTAAAAGTAGTTACCAGGGTGAAGAACTCGAATATTCCAACTGTGGCTGTGCTAAATAAGACTGATTTGCTGCAGGAATGCCAGATTAGCGAGATTTTGGCGCACATACGGTCTATGCACGCATTTGCTGGGGTTTTTGCAGTATCAGCCTTGTATGGATTAGGAACAGAGGCCTTGCTGGCATACTTGCGTGAGTCCGCGGTTGATTGCCCGTGGTTATATCCTAGCACTCAGCGCACAGACGCCACCGTCGAATTTTTTGTGGCAGAAATTACCCGCGAAAAGTTGTTTTTTGCTCTGCGCCAGGAGCTACCATACTCACTATCTGTGGTTACGGAAAAATTTGAAGAAAAAAGCCGCAGCGTCGTCGTCAAACAGGTTATATACGTGATCAAGGAGAGCCAAAAGGCAATTGTTGTGGGAAAGAACGCCACACTTGTGAAAAGTATCAGTACGTCAGCAAGGGCGGAGATGGAGCAGCTCCTAGGCAAGAAGGTGCATCTTTTTTTGTTTGTTAAGGTGCGCAAGTTTTGGCAAGATCACCTGGAAGAATGCGTAGGGTGCGTATAATGTTGGATTCGTTGTTGGTTTTTGATATTGAAACTATACCAGATATAGACAGCTGTGATAACCTCGTGGGTGAGGTAATTGCCGATGACGTTACTGCCAAGCGTGAGGCTATGGCTAACTACCATCTTGAGGTTACTAATGGGCAGAATGCGTTTCTGCGTCAGCCGTTTCACAAAATAGTGGCAATAAGCTTTCTTAGAGCGGATATAAAGCGCGACTCAGGGTATGAACACTTTGTTCTTCGTGAAATACGCTCAGGAGGTAGTGTATCTTCCAGCGAGAAAGAATTGGTGCGTGGGTTTTTGAATTATATCTCTGCAGTTAGGCCCCGCATTGTAACGTTCAATGGACGCACTTTTGACCTACCTGTAATAAAATATAGGGCTATGGTACATGGAGTGCAGGCCGGATACCTGTACAACGCTGGTGACAAGTGGAATAACTATTTTCAAAGATATAGTGCGGATTGGCACTGCGATTTGCTTGATTCTCTTTCAGACTTCGGTACTTCCGCTAGAGTCAAAATGCACGAGGTATGCTCGGTTCTGAATTTCCCCGGTAAAATGGGTACAGATGGTTCGGAAGTCACACGCATGTATGACCTCGGGCAGTTGCCTCAGATTCGTGACTATTGCGAGTCTGATGTACTTAACACTTATCTCATATACCTTAGGCTAATGCATCATCAGGGTAGGATGGCTTCAGATGGCTATAATGAGTGTGTGAGAGACTTGCTTGCATATCTGCAAAGCAGTGGAAATAAACACATGCTGGATTTCATTGCAGAGTGGGAAAAGGTTTGTAATGGCCAGTTTTTCATGCAGAGAGAAGAAATGACGTGCACCGCATAGCGCCGGGCTGGATGCGGTGTAAGCGAGGGTGTATTTACGAACCTCGGGCAATTGTGGTGCATGTTTAACAAAAGTTTATCATAGTCGGGGTATCATACCGCATACCTACTAAATCACTTCGTTGTAGATCGTTGTTGCGGTGCTGTTGACCCGTGTTGTGCTATAATGCTCTTCAGTGGGCTTTTATGCATCACTCTGGTAGACATTAATTTAGTTTTGAGTCAGAATCTTGCGCCGCGGTTAGGCCAAATGTCTGGATCCTGGGTGCTTGTTGGTAAGCATTTGCTTGTGCCCACACGGACTACGCGCCGATTTTCACATAATCTTGCGCTTTTTGTATGGGCTCTTGTGGGGTTCTGTAGGTACTGTAGGTCTTGCTGCAATGCCGTTTGTAGTTTTTGCCGTGATTGTGTATGGGGTGTTTTTGTCATGAGGTCTGCGAAATACATAGCTTTTTGGGTGGGGATTATATCAGTAGTTGCCATCCTATATGATGGGGCACGTAATCTGCCGTTTAGTGGTTTTGGTAAAACAGCAGCTGCCATAAGTGACGTTCCAATCGTTAAAGATGGGGGGGTTGTTTTTCGTAAATCGGGGGATGGGCACTTTTACATACTTGCAGCCATCAATGGAGAGAATATAACGTTTCTTGTAGATACAGGTGCAACAGACGTTGTTCTATCCGAGAAGGATGCTAAGAAAATAGGCGCACATATGAGGCCAGTGCAGCAGTCTAAAACCTACCACACCGCAAATGGAGCCATAAAGGCCACCTACTTTCACATACCAGAGATCAGAATAGGTACTTTGGTGGCACGCAACGTGGGTGCTAGCATTAGCAAATCCGAACTTAGAACCTCCCTGCTGGGCATGAGTTTTCTGAAGCATTTTCACTTTACGATGCGAAACGACGAGCTCCTGCTATCTCCCAGCTGAGATTCTCAAAAGGTATGTTGCGTACACATGGCCGCGGTTCGCAATTGATCTGGTTAAGACGCTCAGGGTTTGTTATAAAGCTCAAAATGCTGCAAGGGTGTGTATGGACACAAAGCTTCGGGAGCTACTACTGCTTATGGAAGAGCAAGGGCTCGATGTTCTTCTACTTCATAACGCTGATGAGTACCAATCTGGATGCATTTGCAGCAGTAGAAGTAGAGTAGAATGGCTGTGTGGCTTTACTGGGTCCAACGCATTCCTGATAGTTTGCAAGAAAGGTAAGAGTCAATTCTTTACCGACAGCAGATACGTCATACAATCTGCCCTGGAAGTGGATCAGACCAGCTACGACATTCACGACTTCAGTGATTTGACTCCCCTTGCATGGCTTGACAAAAACATCGATAAACGTGCCGTAGTTGGCTACGAAGGCGAGTTGTTTACGCCAAGCCAGATAGAGCAGTATGCAAAGTTCCAGCCAAAGCTCATACCTTACATCATGTTGGATAAGCTTTGGAAGCGATCCATGAAAATCAACCAGCGCGTTCAGGAACATCCGGTAGAGTTTACCGGACTATCGAGCCGTGAGAAGCGCCTATCAATCTCCAGCGCCCTGCCCGCAAGGGGAGCCATGTTGATGACTGATGTGGACGCAATATCGTGGCTTTTGAACATACGTAACGTGAAGTTTACCCATACTCCATCCGTTTTATCGCGCGCGATTCTCCATTGTGATGGGAGTGTAGAGCTATTTGTGGATGGGGCGGATGAGGTACGCTTGGACGATGCTGACGTGCGCATTTTCGCGATGGATGAGCTGCACAGTGTTTTGAAAAGTCTGCACAACATTGTGGTCGACGCATCTACTATTCCAATGTCGCTATTCAACATGGTGCGAAGTCGGGTTATTGATGTTAGGGATTGTGATCCATGTACATTGCCCAAAGCCACGAAGAACGAAGCTGAGATACAAGGTATGATCCAAGCTCACGTGAGAGATGGGGCGGCCATGGCAAATTTTCTTTACTGGCTGTATTCGGAATTTGCAAATCACAGAACAGTTACAGAGCTTGAAGCTGCTTCAAAAGTCCGTGAGTTCAGAAGCGCGCACGAGCTGTTTATGGGAGAGAGTTTTGATACAATTTCTGGTTTTGGTAGTAATGGAGCGATCGTTCACTACAGAGCCAGTGAAAAGACGAACCGTGTATTAGAGGAGGGGGGGCTGTACCTGCTAGATTCTGGTGGGCAATACTCGTGCGGGACTACGGACATCACCAGAACCGTAGCGGTCGGTGTTCCAAGTAGAGAACACATTGAACGCTTTACTGATGTACTCAGGGGGCATATTGCCCTTGCAAGAACAGTATTTCCTGCTGGTGTCAGTGGAGGGAACATAGATGTTATGGCACGTCAGTATTTGTGGAGATCAAGACTGGACTATGGGCACGGTACCGGACACGGAGTTGGTAGTTTTCTTTCCGTACATGAGGGCCCGCAGGCAATCTCTCGCAGCAACCGGGTGGAATTGCTGCCAGGTATGGTGCTATCTAACGAGCCTGGCTACTACAAGGCTGGTGAATACGGCATTAGAATCGAAAATCTGATGTACGTTGAAGAATGTGGTGCGGGCTTCCGTAGGTTTCAACAACTGACCCGTGTCCCATTAGATAGGAGCCTAATTGATCCCCAAATGCTTAGCCATGAAGAGATTGAATACGTAAATGACTACCACAGCTTTGTGTACGGCGAAGTTGCACCGCATGTCGGTGAAGGGGTCAGAGCGTGGCTCAAGTTGGCCTGCGCCCAATTGTGAGGCCCGGTCTGTGTACACATTTGTGGTTGCCATGGCCTTGGTTTTCGTATATAGGGATGGGTATTTCCACTTGTGGCCGAGGCCATGGGTTACTTGTCGGTAGGTTGGTAGATGGGGGGGGGGAAGGCTTGCACCATGTTGGCGTCCTTGCTATAGAAGGGTGCTCTTGTGCGTACGTGTTTGTATATATGGTGTTGCTGTTAACCCGCGCTGGCCCAGATTCAGCGAGATCCAAAGCTGCCTTGGAAGGACTTGGGTTCGATGTTTTTGTGGAACCCATGTTTGAAATTGTATATCTACGCACTGAGCCCCTGAATCTTGAGCCCTACGACATGGTCGTGGCCACTAGCCGGAACGGTATTGGTGCAATTGCCAGCCTCACCAAAGAGCGGAACATTCGATTTTTGACTGTAGGAGATAGCACCATGGAGTGCGCGCTCAGCCTGGGGTTTACTGACGTAATATCTGCAGGTGGCACCGTGAGAGATGTGCTATCATACCTGAATTCTAACGCGCGTGGTGCTAAAGTGCTGTATGCAAGGGGGGAAGAAGTTTCTTGTGATCTGCGCGGTGCGGCGGATGATATGGATCTTGTGATGGAGGAGATTGTGCTTTACAGAGCTGCAGCCAGGAGCAGCTTGAGTCCCCAGTGTTGCGACTTACTTGCGAATGGCAAGATATCAGATATAGCGTTTTATTCGGCAAGAACAGCCAAAATCTTTACCAGTTTGTCCAGGCCATACAATGAATTTCTGCGGGACGTTTGCGTGTACTCGATGAGTAGCGGTGCTCTACGTGCGCTGAATACAGGTGATTGGAAGCGCATAATG
Source organism: Anaplasma capra (assembly GCF_025628805.1). GTDB lineage: Bacteria > Pseudomonadota > Alphaproteobacteria > Rickettsiales > Anaplasmataceae > Anaplasma > Anaplasma capra. Next base: position 117,100 of record NZ_JAOTBG010000001.1, on the reverse strand, counting down.
GTTTCCAAATATCCCACGGAAGAGTCGTTGTTTAAGTTATTATTAGGCGCAGAGGAATCATAAATATTGTTGTTGGTAATAGGATATACAGGGAAAATAGTTGGAAAACCCGTGATTTTTGTTTAGAATTTTGGGATATGTAGCACAGGTTTTGTGCTGACTTTGCATTATATTTATATGGTGGTGGCGTGAGTCTTCATGTGAGTAGGCACTCCAGAGCGTTGTTATACTGCCTTCTAGCGTGTATGTGTGTTTTTAACCATGCGTACGCACACCAGGCAAGCTCGGTTGGGGTATTGTCTACTCGGAGTGTGACTTATCCTAAGGAATACGATACTGCTGTGGGAATCACAGAGTTGTTGTCCGCTCTGGGTGCGGGGAAGGTGACTCTTGTAGATTACAATGAGATAGTAAAGAGTGCTGGTGGTGCCGGTGCTGGTGAGGCAGCAATAAAAGACAGCTTGCGCAGGTTTTTACAGGATCACAACGTAGACAGGATTCTAATACCTGGGAACTACTACAACTTGGTTTCTCAGCCACTGTCCCCTGTTCCCAATAGGCAGTTGGTTACGGATGCTGTGGTTAGCTTGATGAGCGAAGGTGCAGATTTTGCACTTTTAGGTATCTGTGGAGGGTTACAGGGTGTGCTGCACTCGCAGCACGTAAAACTTAACACAGTAGAGAGTATATTGCGTTCCAGCAAAATGGCTGAATCGCACGTTATGGCGGATCCGAACCCAAGACTTCCAGGAATTCCCCTAACACGGGTGAGTGCTTTGCCCCAAACCAAGCTCGCAAGCATAGTGAAAAGAGCTGGTGCAGCGGATGATTTGGTGTTTTACATGCCTGACGCACACAGGGAGGCTGCGGATAATACTGAAGAAAATATGGCGAGACTAAAAGCGTTGGGCTACAAGGTTGCTGCAGTTTCTGATGACGGGATTATAGAAGCACTCGAGGATAGCAGGGGCAACATACTGATACAAATGCACCCCGAATACCTGCTCATGAATGCTGACAAAAAAGCCGGCAAGCACCACGCAGTTGACCTTTCAATTAGGGTGGCACTGGCCATTATAGAGGATTTCCTTGGGAGAAATCCAGCTGCTGGCCCGTAACCACGGGGTGTGTCACTGCTCTCCACCAAAACGAATTGGGGAGAATTTTCGCCGTAAATGGGGCCCGCGTTGTCACAGCAATTGGAAAATTGTGGCATAATGTTCGTGGTCGGTATTTCCTGAACAAGATCATGCTTCGGTGCGCTGGGTTATGCAAGGTGTGACAGAGTTGGCAATGATAGCTAAAGTTGCGTTACCTGTTCCCGTAGATCAGTGTTTTCTCTACTCTGTTCGCGAGGGCATGGAGCTGTCCGTGGGTGATTGTGTACTAGTCCCGTTTAGAAACAGGATGTCTGTGGGCGTCATAACCGATGTTAGGAATGGCACCGAGCCTGGCATGGAACTGAAACACATTAGCGACAAAATTCCGGTGCCTCCAATACAGCGCCCACTCATTGAGTTTATGAAGTGGGTAAGCAGTTATAATGTAATACCAATCGGCATGGTGCTGAAAATGGTGTTCGGCAGCGTTATAACTGAGAGGTCTCGCATGCTTGATATAGGGGATTACAGGCGATGCGTGCCAGGTGACAGCGGTGCCACCACGAAGCGTAAATTTGCTGTACTATCTCAAGAACAGAGCAAGGCCTGTGACCAAATATTAGGGGGGCTTTCTGGGTTCTCGGTAACCGTGCTAGATGGAAAAACTGGCTCCGGAAAAACTGAGGTTTACTGCTCTGTGATAGCTAAATTACTTCAGGATTGCCGAGATGCACAGATTTTAATATTGCTGCCGGAAATAGTCTTGGCTACACAGCTTATGAAAAGGGTGCATAGCTATTTTGCAGGGTGCAATCCTGTGGAGTGGCACTCAGACCTCACAACGAAGAAGCGCAGAGAAAACTGGCTGTCAGTGGCATATGGGGCTTCCTCTATAGTGGTGGGAGCAAGATCCGCTCTGTTTTTGCCGTTTAAGAATTTGAAGATGATAGTTGTGGATGAGGAACATGAATCCTCTTTCAAACAGGGCTGCGGCATTACATACAATGCGCGCGACATGTCTATTGTGTTGGCAAAACAGCTTAGTGCGCCGATCGTTCTGTGTTCAGCAACCCCAGCCCTGGAGACGATGTACAATGTAAACCAGGGTAAGTACCGCCATGTTGTATTGAAAAAAAGATTCGGCGAGGCGGTAATGCCCGATATTACCGTGGTTGATATGCGTAGGGATCAGCTTGTACGGGAGTGGCTTTCGTCTGGGCTGTACCATAAAATAACTGCTGTCCTTTCCAGGGGAAATCAGGCGATGTTGTTTCTGAATCGTCGCGGATATGCCAGGTTGGTACTGTGCAAAAAGTGCGGATACAAAGTTCACTGTCCGCGTTGCTGTACCTGGCTGACTGAGCATAAGAGATTGGATAGCTTGCTATGCCACCACTGCGCATACAGTTGTGCGGTACCCCGGAAATGTCCTGACTGCACAGGGCTTGATACTATGACGCCATATGGGGTCGGGATAGAGAGAGTCGCTGAAGGCATAAAGGAGCTCATCCCTGATGCTAGAGTGGCAATAATAAGTAGTGATATAAGCACGAAGAGTGTCAATCGCGTTATAGAACAGGTTATGGAGGGTGAGGTAAACATTATTGTTGGAACGCAAATTATAGCCAAGGGGCACAACTTCCCTAAATTGACTCTTGTTGGGGTCATCGATGCGGATTTGGGTATGGGCAATAGCGACTTAAGAGCGACGGAAAAGACTTATCAACTGTTGCACCAAGTCTCTGGTCGCTCTGGCAGGTTTGAGGAAAAGGGGGAAGTTGTGCTACAGACACACGATCCGGAGAGCCCGGTTATCAAATCGCTGCTGTCCTGCGAGCGTGAGACTTTCTACGATGCGGAGCTGTATTCACGGAAAATTACTGGCATGCCGCCATATGCTAGGCTTGTTGCCATAATAGTGTCGGGCAAGGAAGAGTTGAGGGTTGTGGATGTGTCCAAGAACATTGCTGCGTACTTATCCAAACATGTCACAGTCTGGGGGCCGGCCCCTGCACCCATGAGCATGGTAAACAGTGTTTACAGATATAGAATGCTGATGAAGGTCAGCAACATCATGGCTATAAGAGAGGTCTTGATGAAGTGCAGAGACAGATATAAAAGGCTGGGTAGGGTAAAAGTGGCTATAGATGTTGATCCTATAAACTTCACATAAATTTGATTTCGACCATTGTTGGGGGTAGTCTGATATTCAGTAGAATTGGGAGCAGCATTCTTCTGTAAGACTCTACCGAGGGGGTGGCCCATTGTCCGGTTTTGGCGTAGGCTTTGGATGTCTGTGTCTGGCCATGCTATGGTTGACTATTGTTAACATCTTGATACAATTGCACAGTTTTGTTTCTGCTGCATTCGGAGGTTTAGGTGAGTAGGGTTTGTGATATTACGGGGCTCGCTAAGTCTTTCGGCAACAGGGTTTCTCACTCCAATCGCAAGACCAAGAGGTCGTATATGGTTAATTTGCACAATGTGACTTTGGTCAGCGATGTGCTGGGGAGAAAATTCAGGATGAAGGTTGCTAGCCGCACACTGAGGACCATAGACTACAAGGGTGGCCTGGACCTATATCTGTTGAATACTTCTGCTAGGAAGCTCACTGAAGAGGCTCAGAAGATAAGGCGCAAGATTAAGATCGCCGTTGCGAATGGTAAGTCCTTACAAAGTGATTCGCTCTAGATAGGGGCGCGCTTCATCTGTGATTCGTGGTTAACGCTTCAAGTGTTGCTATTAACTCCTGTATGTCGCGGCTGGGCTTTGAAATAAACTCAACTTGTTGCCCGGTGCGTGGGTGGCGGAAGCCGAGCAAGTGTGCGTGCAGAGCTTGCCTGTGGAAGTTCCACATATCTGGTGCCCCGTGCCTCAAGCATTTTCTGCGGTTCTTTCCATACTTTTGGTCTCCAACTATCGAGTGTCCTATGTGGCTTAGATGTACCCTGATTTGATGCGTCCTTCCGGTATGAAGCATACACCTGACTATGCTTGCGGTTTCTCCAAACTTTTGTTCTACTTTATAATCTGTTTTTGCAGGTTTTCCTCCAAAGTCTGTAACCTCCATCATGGTTATATCAGACCTTTTCACGCGGATATTTGCCTGTATCGTGCCACACTGAGCGCGAGGTACGCCCCAAGCTACTGCCAGGTATTCTTTTCTAAATTCCCCATTGGCAAGTGCCTGAAATAGCCCATAATAAGCGGATTCAGTTTTTGCTGCGACCATAAGCCCGCTAGTGTCCTTATCTAGCCTGTGCACAATTCCCGGTCTGGAACTGCTCCCAACTGAGCTCAAGCCAGCTCCGCAATGCGCAAGCAGCGCGTTTGCTATTGTGTCATTATTATTGGTACCATTGCCGGGATGCACCGCGATGTATGGTTCCTTGTCTATCACTATGATGTCAGAATCTTCATATACTACATTGAGGCCAATGTTTGGGTTGGGTAGTAATGCGCCCTGCTCCCGCACTTCCGCCCTCGAAACCATATACACATCACCTACTTTTACTGTGCGGCTGTTTTCGTTTACTACTAATCCAGAGATTGTAACCCGACCACCCAAGATTAAGCATTGCGCTCTGTGGCGTGAAATGCCAAGCGTGCTTGAAATCAGTCTATCAATTCTTTGATGGCCTTCTTTTGTACCGACTAGTATTTCGTGTGCGCGTTCTTCCATGCTGATTACAGTATTTTCGATGAAATAATAACCCTATAGCCTGCTGAGCGCAATTTATAAGACCATTGCCTACTCAGTTCATGTTACGCTTGTTTAGGTCCCATAGCGGGTGATCCACGGATTTCAGTTTTGTAACGGTGGCGTTTTTGCGGGTAGGTGCAGGCGTGGCTATAGAGTCCGCGCAGCTTGGGTGGTATGGCTTTTGAATATGGATGTGCCTACTTTCTCCGTGATATACAGCCAGGCGCTTGATGTGCGTACCGTAGTATAGGTGCGTTGCAGAAAATATTTTGTTGCAGTGCAGTGTTGCGAATGGCAAATTTGTTGCCACGTTGGGCTGTTTGTGTGAGCTTGTGCGGCCCTTGAGTTTTTCAGGTTGTTGTGGACCGCATGATACGGAAGATACTAATTGCAAATAGGGGGGAGATAGCCTGTAGGATAGTGCGTACTGCTCACAAAATGGGTATAAAATGTGTGTGTGTGTACTCCGAGGCGGACTACGGTGCCCCGCACACTCTATGTGCAGACGAGGCTGTGTGCATAGGCCCTGCTCCGGCCGGCCAGAGCTATTTGGACATAGGTAAAATTTGCGATGTGGCCAAAGAAACTGGGGTTGATGCGGTGCACCCAGGTTACGGATTTCTCTCTGAGAATGCAGAATTTCCGGACAAACTGTCCGAGTGTGGCATAGGGTTTATAGGTCCAGCGCCATCTTCAATGCGCATGATGTCTGACAAGGTAGTGTCAAAAAGAGTTGCGCAGGATGCGGGTGTTGCTGTAGTGCCTGGATACATGGGTGTTGTTGAGTCTTCTGCTGATGCAAGGGACATTGCGGAGTCTATAGGGTTCCCCGTCATGATAAAAGCTGCTGCTGGTGGTGGCGGTAAGGGCATGAGAGTTGTGAAGTCTGCCAAAGAGATGGAAAGAGCTTTTTCATCCGCTACTAACGAAGCGTCAAAGAGCTTTGGCGACGGTAGAATTTTCATTGAAAAATACGTGGAATTTCCTAGGCACATAGAAGTGCAGATAATAGCTGATAAACACGGAAACGTGGTGTGCTTGGGAGAAAGGGAATGCTCAATACAGCGCAACAATCAGAAAATAATAGAGGAGACACCGAGCCCGTTTCTGAATGAGAGCACCAGGGAAAGTATGTACGCACAATGTGTCAGCCTGGCAAAGAAGGTACACTACTTTTCTGTTGGTACAGTGGAGTTCGTTGTTGATGCAGAGCAAAGGTTCTACTTTCTGGAAATGAACACAAGATTGCAGGTGGAGCACCCAGTTACAGAGCTTGTGACTCGCATTGATCTTGTGGAAGAGATGATCAAAGTTGCTGATAACAAACAGCTCAGCTTCATGCAGAGCGATATACAGTTTTCTGGATCAGCCATAGAGGCCAGAGTATATGCTGAAGATCCACAAAAAGGCTTTCTGCCATCTAGCGGACGCATAACATACTATTCCGAGCCCCCAGCCAGCGCAAATCTGCGTATAGATAGCGGGGTTACTGAGGGCACCACCGTCAGCATGTTCTATGACCCAATGATTGCCAAGGTTTCGTCTCACGGGAAAACGAGGAAAGAGGCCATTGAGATCATGAAGGAATCTCTGAATCAATTCTACATTGAAGGCGTTGCCAACAATCTTGATTTTTTACTTTCAGTGTTTTGCAATACCCATTTTGTTTCTGGGAATATAAACACAGGGTTTGTTTCGCAGTTTTACAGATCTGGGTTCAAGGGTGATCAGCTAACCCGGGAGATCGCAGAAATTTTAACCTTTGCATTGCTGTATATACACTTGGAGGATGAATCCAGAAACTACGGCACGATGCCGGAGAGCGAGGAGTTTTTTGTTTACGTGGGTGGACGCAAATGCAAGTTGCACGTACGGTGTACTGAAGGAAAAATTTTTGCGGCGCTGGACGGCAAAAAAGGACGTATCGAGTTGTCTGGCGCGTGGCACGGAAACTACAAGATGCTTGAGACGCGTGTAAATAATAAGTCTTACTGGGTAAAGGTGAGGGCAAGTTCCAGTAGGTACGTATTAAAGTACATGGCGGTTGAGGCTCTGTGCTCTATACACAAAGCAGGTGAGGATAGTTTGCTACAATTCATGCCCGAAACTGCTGAAGAAGAGGCATCTGCCGACATTGTCATTTCTCCAATAGCCGGGATGATAGCGGATATTTATGTTAAACCAGGCGATGAAGTAAGTGTAGGGCAGCCGCTGTTTGTAATTGAAGCCATGAAGATGGAAAACTTGATATGCTCAGAAGTGCAGGCTGAGGTTGCAGAAGTTTTGTGCACCGTTGGCGGAAGCGTTGCATCTGGTGATGTCATAATGCGATTTGTCGTCAAATAGTGGCTTCTTGCTACCCAAAATTGCCCAGTTTACAAATCCCCATCAGCACCGTGTTCGATTGCTTGTGTTTGTTTTACGCTAATCATTTTGGGTAGCTTGTAGTGTTGATAGGAAATGTTAAGGACAGAGGCGTTGGAGACTTTCTAGCAAAAGCTACAGTCAGGGTTGCGGTGAGTCCTCCGGTGCGCTGCGATGCTTTTCACTTCAAAGTAGATTGTAGGAGTGACAGGCTTTTTGCGCTTCTTTCCATGTTTCCGGGCACGATCTGCTCAAGCACGCCTGGCACGCATTGCGTGAAAATTAAAAGCTCAGACATTGTGCGGTTTAGAGCGGCTATACGCAACCCCATCCGGGCATCTGCATCTGGTGATGAGTACCACACCCGGCTAGTAACTTATTTATTGCTGGAATCCACCAGTCTCTTTCAAAAGTATGGGGAGAACCTGTACTCGTACATACACAATAACTACATTCACGATATGCGTGCTGGAGGGGGGAAATTTCAGCAGTGCATAAACTATATCAAGGGCACATATCCGGGTAGATTGCCCGATGCCGCGTTCACGGGCTCGAACATCCGACTTTGCTTTCCAAATCCAGCGTTGCTTCAGAAGCACTTTCGTTTTTTGGATGACGGGTGGTGTTATGTGCTTAGTATGAGGGACACGGAAGCAGGGGAGCAGAGCCTGCTGCTTGAAGCTGTATCCATGAGATTGCAAGTGCTGGATAGAGACGAATCCAGACCTAATCGTGAGTTTGCCGCAGAGTGTCTTAGGAAGTTTTTAGAATCAGCAACTGGTGGAACGGGTGCCGGGGAACAAGGCTCTGTCAGAGAGATAAGAATTCCTTGCGAGGATTTCTTTGTCATCATTCGGGAGGTTATAAGTGACAGCTCGGTAAAGTCTCGCATTGAGTCCCAGCTTCACGCGCGGCAAGGAGCGCGTATAACACACGGGTTGAAGAAGCGTTTTGGCCGTGTTCGGCGCTATTGCGGACGTCTTCGGAATGCTAATACAGGTATAAGCAATGGGGCTGCAGGAATACGGAAGGCTGTTATAAGCTTGAGGAAGGCGCAGTTACTGGTGAAAAACCAAGTCTTTTTTGAAAGATTAAATCCATTGGGTGTGCTTCAAGCGCAGCAATATTTCAGAGGGATGAACGCAATCATTGAATCAATGATAAGCTGCCTTAAGGAAAATGAGCGAGTGTGGACTGAAGAGGAATTGACGTTTTTCCTAAGGGAGACTCACGGGAGTATTGTTAGAGATATCGACTGCCTTCTGTCTATTCACGACTTTTTCGTTATTGGGAGAACCGTTCACAGGGATGCGATAATAAAATTTACGTTTGGGGAGGTTTCAGAAATATCAACGCATATAGGTCAGTGGATATCGTTGTTTAATAGGATTCACCGTGGGCTTGTAAATGGTGAGTATGGTTCGTTGGATGAGGTTACCGGGCACACATCGGTCACCAATAACGCGTTCTGTTGTGGTGATGTGCATAATATTGAGTCTTTACTTGGCTTAAACACGCTGTCACAACTATTTGAGAGATTGAATGATGGCTCATGGAGGGCGAATGTTCAAGTCAGAAATAAGCTGCTTTTTCGGCATGTAAAATCTCACAGGCTGTGCGACTTCTTGTGTGATTTTGAGTACAAAAGTGATCATAGGGAGTGTGATGAGCTTCTCGGAGAAATGTTCAGTAGTGGGTGCACCCGAGATAGGACGCTACTGCTTTTGAGGAAAATAGTACAGAACTATGGGCATGAATGGATTAGGGACGTTGATTACAGCATAGGCTTGAGTGTTGCGCAGTCCGCGTATAAAGTGTCGCGCTGGGTCCCCTTTCACTCTCTCTGGTTGCCGTGGGTCAACCCAGCCAGGTATAGAACGTCTTCAGGTTATAGGGGAAGGGGGATCAAAGGCAGGCTTTGCGCCAAAAATATGATGATTCCACTTACGGAATTTTCCCGTGTAATCCGCAGTGGTCTTCGTCTTACAGATATGGAATCCAGATTTGTTGAGGGTGACTACGAGGCAGAAATGCTTGGTGCGTCTTTCAGAATTGAGCACAACATTCCGGGATTTTTGGAGCGGGCTACATTTTTCCTTAGGAAGAACAAATGGGTTTGGTATCCAGTGCTGGGGTTTTTTATGGTACTGTGCTCTGCTGTTGCAGTGATTGGCAGAGTGCTCGACCATTTTGGGATTATACCTGGCGTTGTTGTCAAGGGGGCCCTGGATATTTTCCGTTCAATATTCGATAGCGTAGTGGTTGTAGCTGGGTTGGACACTGCGGTAGAGAAGATGATTTCTCTTATTGTTAGTATTGCTGGAATTATTGTTAGGACACTGGACTTCATCCTGTTTTATGGGCTTTTATCCAAGGTCACTCGGTTCATTTTTAGAAAATTTCATGACGTATGCGACTACCTTTTTAATGCACTCATTAGCGCCTGTGAACATGTCAGATTGTACGGATTTAAAAATGCCTGTTTGCTATTGCTGGAGAAGCTGTTGTGTACGGATGGAGGAGAGTGTCCTAGCACTCCCGATTTACTTGTTACGGATGATCAGGAATTGGGGGAAGAAGCGCATTGCAACAGTACCGGCACGGCGGCCACACAGGATGTATGTATCCAAACATTGGTGGAAAAGCTATATGCTGAGTGCCAAAGTTTACCTAATGCGCTCGGATCACTTTCCCGTGATATTGCGGAAGAGTTGTATGGGTGTAAGCCGGATGTGAGGAGTCTTCTTTGTGAATTTCGAGGGACGCTTAGCCTGCCGCAATGTACGGTTTTTGAAGAGAATTATTCAAGGCTTCGAGGGGAATTTTTCTTCTTGATCAACAACTACCATGAGGGGCTTAGTGTTGGGACAGGAAACAGTTCTCGCAACGCGAATATATTTAATTCATATGCAGCTAGAAGGGAGGTCTATGACAGAGTAACCGCGGTGAATTTGCAAACATTACAGCTTACTGCATGTGGTGCCAGCAGCAGTGGGGATTCCCGCACTGTGCGAAACATAATAGACCATGAAGACGTGAAAGTTATTATAAATGCGGCGCGTAGTCACGGGCAATCGATCACGCTATCGGAAGTAGGCGAAAGAATCGCAGCTCTGCGTTGGGCGCTTTCAATGTTCGATTTGTATGATTCCACTGGAATTGTGATGCGTCATGAAGCGGTTATTTCAGGCACTGGGATCGAGAGGAGTTGTGCGCTGTCCCTAATGGATTGTGTGTTAACCCTGCAAAGTTGGAGGGAAACTCTGTTGGGCGGTGGAAGAGTGAGCAGAGACTTTGCGCTATGCGACTTGCGCAGCAATTTCTCCCCGTATTTGAGGGATACATGTTGCATTCTTGATGCGATGGATAGAAGCGTTTCTGGGAGACGCGATACCGTAAGCTACCGAAGGTTTCTCAATATAATGTGCCCGGATTTTCTTTTGTTAGAAACTCCGTCGCTTATGGCAAGAAATGTATCCAACTTTGTGGGATTAAGCCTGGGTGCCAGGTCTTACCTTGCTGAGCTCAAAGATGGGCTTGTGAGCTTTGCAAACGGCTTTCGCGAGTTAAAACTTATGCTGGCATCTCTTGCGGTGTATCAAGTGACCGCACTATCGGGTGCCGAGGAATTTCAGCGCTTTTTTGATCACTATTCGAAGTTTTCTAATTATGCTACGCAGCCCATAGGTGTTATAGACGTGTATGACTTCTTCATCAGCACGCACTATAGTGAACAATTCTTGTCTTTTTTTTGGAGAAGCATTTTCCTTCGAGATGTAATCGCACTGTTGGGGGAATTTTTTCAGTCAATAACACCATTTCCCGACATTGCTGAAGTGCCTACCATGTTTTCTGCGATGGACCACCGTATTTATCGTTCATCATTTTTTTATGGGGATCGTGCACTTAGGGAGGTGAAGTCTTCGATAAACGCTGTTGGGGATCTGATTTGTACCATTTTTCAGGTGCACCAGATAAGAGCAATCCTAAGAAGCGCCAGGTCCGTGGGCCGGATTCACGGCAATATGGAGTACTTTGTTCAACTTGAAGAGGCTTATACGGCGCGCCGTGACAGCAGACAAGTGCAATTTGCGTGGTGTGGGGGAAGTGCATCTTCTAGTTCTTGTGTGGATAGTGTTGTGCGGTGCAATGAGATTACTAACGTGTCTTGTTGTGAAATAGGCGGTGAATACGAGCCCTTAGGGCAAAACTTTCTAGTGCGGTGAGTGAGATACTTAGTTGCGTTTCCGATCCCAAATGTTAATGCGTTTGTGTTATTATATGCGTATTTTCTGTGTTGCTGTGTGGTGATCTAGCGCCAGGTGTTTTGTGTGCCTACCTGTGGTTGGGAAGCGGATAGCTGATACAGTGATTTTTTACTGCGTGGGCTTACAATCCTGCCTTCGCTGGTTTTGATGGGTTGCCAAGGGATCTTATGCTTGATGACGTATACGCCGCTCAAGGAAGACGCGATGATGACGGGGATAGTCTCAGAGCATGGGGAAAAATCAGGTTGGAAGACCTGAGCGCAGAAGAGTATGTACAGGAGCTCACGAAGAAGTTTAAAGAGTTTGCGCAAAACGCTCAGAAACTCAAGGAGCAACAGGAACAGGAAAAAGGTTCCGAGGAGGGCATGAAGGCCGAGGTGGCTGATCATAATCAATTGTCCGAAGACGTTTTTCTGCCGGGCAATGGCTTTGAAGTTCGTGGATCACTCTTTGGGCTTCTACTCGCATTTGTTGAGGAATTTTACGAAACGTTTCTTTATCACGATCCGGAGGCCAAATCGCAGATCCACAATTTGAATTTGCGGGGCAGGCGCAACAAAAGGGCGCTCACAGAGGCGCTTATGGCCTTTCTCAGAAAAATAACTGATAGAAAAATCGTAAACTTAAGGTACTTGCTGGAGCGACAGATCATTGAACTCAGAGAGGCATTGGAAAAGGAACTAGATCCTAAAATGCGGCAGATACTACAGGAGAGACTGCTGCTCTTAACTCAGCTCAGGATGCAGTTGCAGATTATGGACAGGCGACAAGGTGCTGACCATCACATACTTTTTATGATGCTAGTTGCGCATACTCTCGCTGGAGCGTCCCTGGATCTTTGTCGGGACCCATCTCCGATACGTGCCGAGGAGGGATATATTGCCTTGAGTAGAAAGCTAGGTCGCCTCTTCGATGTGGACAACATAGCACATGACGGGATAAAAAGAGAAATCGCTCACGCGGCTGCAGAATTCTCCCTGAAGCATAATGTTCCTTACGCATGCGTTCTAGATCACCGCTCGGCTGATGCCCTATCGATGGGACGCACAAATTTCAAAGAATTAGGCATTTCTGCTGACAGGGGACTTTTTATCTTTGCTGGTCCAAATTTGGGCACTCACGGGCACACGTACGGTGCCGCGCAGGAAAGCGGGATATTTGCCCGCCTTGCTCTACTTGTGGGTGCTGTGCTGCACAATATCGCCATGGGGCTCGTTGTGGCTGCGCGTGATGTCTTTGGCAGAACCCTTGACGGCACCGCACATGGTTTAAGTGCACTTGGAACTAATGCCCACGTTCGTAACGTGACCCATGAACATGCATCCAGAGAGGCCAGCGCGCCACGGGTCCACGCCTCCCGTGACCGAGTAGAAAGTGGGGTCTCACGCGGCATAACTGGAGAGGGGTCCTCATATTGTTCTGGTTTGGAGTTTGTTCGTGGATCTCACCACGAAACTCAACACTCCCCGTACAACTCACGCAGCATCAGTTGCGCATTTGAATTTACTGCAGCAAGTATTAAGCCCCTTACGAGAGGTGGAGCAGTGCTTGAGGATGTAACGGTGCAAAGGGCTATTGTTGTGGAGCAGCAAGTTCAAGTTCATAGGTAGTGGAATAACTTTGGAGTGGGTGCGCCTTAATCCTCAGTTCCCTTGTTGTCGCACCAGTAAGCGTGGGTTGTTTATCCGGGTAACTGCTCTAGTGTTATCCCCCGCTTCTGCTTCGAAATCGCGTAAATTTTTCCTTTAGATGGCCGCATGTCTTCTGGGCTGATAAGTTGACAAGTGTCGCAGTTTTTACTACGCTCTTGGGTAGTCTGTTGTTGATCAGTATGGAAAATAAGCCCGATTGGCTCAGAGTGAAGATGCCGGGCGGTGAAGTCTTTGGGGAAGTCGCCGAGCTTGTGCGCCACTATGGGCTCAACACGGTTTGTGAGGAGGCTGCGTGCCCCAACATAGGGGAGTGCTGGAATAAGCGGCATGCCACCATCATGATCATGGGTTCTGTGTGTACAAGGGCGTGCGCGTTTTGTAATGTTAGTGTCGGCGTACCCAATGCTTTGGATCCTGATGAACCTGAGAGGGTGGGTGCTGCCATTGGTAAGCTTGGCTTGAAGCATGTTGTCATCACTTCTGTGGATAGGGATGACCTACCGGATGGTGGCGCGAGCCACTTTGCTAAATGTGTAAGAGAGATAAGAAGGCGTGATGACTCGGTTACCATAGAAATTCTTACTCCAGACTTTCTCGGCAAGCCATGCGCCATAGACGTTATTGCTTCTGCACGTCCGGATGTGTACAACCATAATTTGGAGACTGTGCCCAGGCTTTATTCCAGGGTGCGGCCGAAGGCTAAGTATTTTAACTCCCTGAACTTACTTAAAGAGATCAAGGACAAAAGTCCGGGGGTGTTTACAAAGTCCGGGCTGATGCTTGGGCTGGGTGAGTCCAAAGAGGAAGTACATCAAGTTATGGATGACTTGAGATGTGCTGGGGTGGACTTCATAGTTATGGGGCAATATTTGCAGCCAACGAAGAATAACATCGCAGTGCATCGTTATGTTCCTCCGTCGGAGTTTGAACAGTACAAGCTTGTGGCATACGCCAAGGGGTTTTCCATGGTCGCGGCGAGTCCACTTGCCAGGTCTTCTTATCATGCTGAGGATGATTTCCAAAAACTAAAGGAAATGCGACTGGCGCGTTCCGGGATGAACGGGTAGGGTTATTGTGCATTCGTAGCTCAGTCAGGATAGAGCGCTACCCTCCGGAGGTAGAGGTCGCAGGTTCGAGTCCTGCCGAGTGCGTTATGTGTTTTTCAGCAGGCTTCCTGTCTTTTGTGGATTACTTTTGATTTGCGTCTGCATGGGCGAGGCCATGTTTTGGAAGTGAGCTTCAGTTCCGTATGTGTTGGATACAGAAAATTAAGAATGAAAGCGGTCGCTTTGTGCACCGACCTTCCCGGCCAGCTTCGCATCCGGGTTGCTAGAACGAGAAATTGTCAAACCGTTTCTTTATCAGGTCGGCTATCATGTTGAGTATTAGGAGTATGATGAGCAGCGCCAGTATCGCGATTGCAGATATTTTTGTGAACTCAACATTGGAATTGTTCGCCCAGATATATATTTGCACTGGCAGAACGCTGGCGGGATCAAGGAAGGTTTTGGGTAGATCAACGACAAATGCAACCATGCCTATCATGATAAGCGGAGAAGACTCGCCTATTATCCTGGCTACGCTCACTATAACGCCCTGCACCACGGCTGGTAGCGCTATTGGAAATGAGTGATGCATTATAACCTGCATCTCCGACGCTCCCAAGGCAAAAGCTGCCTGCTTCACTGACTCTGGCACTGCAGCAAAGGCCTGTCTGGTGCTTATAATCAGATTGGGCAGTATCATGATGGATAAAGTTAGGCCCCCGGCCAGCGCTGACGATCTCGGAACCCCGAAGATATTGAGGTATACTATCAGTCCGAGCACCCCGAAGATGATTGAGGGGACTGAAGATAAATTGTTTATGCTTACCTCGATCATAGAAGCCAATTTTCCCCTTTTCAGCAGCTCTTGCATACAGATTCCGCTCATGACTCCCACCGGTATTGCAACGGCTAGGCAGACCGTTATTGTTAGCAAAGAGCCGATGAGGGCTCCGATTATGCCCGCACTTTCTGGGACTTTCGAATGTGAGTTGGTAAATAGAGAATAATTAAAGAAGCTCCTGATCCTACCCTCGTCAATGAGCCTTTGCATTATTGCGTCGTATATTTCACTGCTTCCGCGCGGGCTACCGGTAAAATCACTCGAAGCGTTGAACCAGAGGCTAGCACCGCTCAATTTAGCGTTCTTTTTGATGAGCCTTGCAAGATCGTAGTGGGCAGTTTCGCTGATTACACTGTGCGCAATCCTTTTTGTTGTGTGGTCGCTTAGGTCAACTGAATTCTGAATAATCTTCTCCAGCGCGCTTTGTATGTGTTGCATACACACAATTCTGAATCTGCTGTCACCCGGATCTACGCTTTCAATCTCATCAAAGGAGAGTAAGATCTTTGTGGTGGTCAACGCCTTGTATCCATCATTGACTATGCTACATAGCACGAAAATCAGCATGCCAACTGAAATACCCAGTGCGCCCAGGGATATCACTGAAAGAAGTCTATCTTTCTTGCTTCTGAGGAATATCCGGACACTCTTGCGATGGTGTTTGAGCAGTTTTGTTGGATCTTTTTCCATAAGGACGTTAGCAAAGGTAGTGATGCAGCCATCTAGGACAAAGCGTGCTGCCAAGAGGGCGCACCAATGCTACATTCTTTACAACATCATTACAAAGGATTTTAACGGAATGCTGGTCCGTGAACACCGAGAGTTTATGCTCCCGCGTCCATTGCACGGTGTATGAGGCGAAGAATACTTGTGTGTGGTATGATCTATACTTAAGCCCCGCGATTTTGATAACAATATTCCTGGAATCAATCTCGAACAATATCACGCCTCGAACAGTAGGCAATGTGCGAATGGTTTTTTGTGGAGCTGCACCAGTACATTTGTGTTCAGGGACTATGCATTTTATGTGGTCAAATCTTTGAGTTTGCGAAATTGCTGTGTTGCGACGCATTCGTTGTTGGCTTAGGTGTTGAAGTTTTGTTGTGTAGTTGGTATACATGACGGGATTTGTCTTAAAATGATTGCAAGAATGTTTGAACTATCTAGCCTCCCGTATCAAAGCTTGGAGCCACACATCTCAGATAAGCTGCTGGACCGCCACTACAACGGGCACCACAAAGCTTATGTCGACGCGTTGAACAGACTCGTAGTTGGTACCGAGTTTGAAGGAATGGGTAATGGTGATCTCGAGAAGATAATTACTAAGGCGCACGGTTCTAGTAATACTAGGGCGATATTTAACAATGCTGCTCAGGTGTGGAACCATGATTTTTACTGGAAATCTATGAAGAGGGGTGGAGGGGGCAACCCTCCGGAAAGGCTAGCTAAGATGCTGAGTGATAATTTTGGGGGCGTGAAGGAGTTCATGGATGCTTTCGCTGCCAGCGGCGTTGGGCATTTTGGTAGTGGGTGGACGTGGCTGCTTTATGACAAGAACTCTGGCAGCTTGAAGATTGTGAGCACTCCAAATGCGGACTCCCCTTTATTAACTCCAGGGCACCACCCCGTGTTAGCTATGGATGTGTGGGAGCATGCTTATTATCTAGATTACCTAAACGTTCGCAAGAAGTATGTGGATGTTTTTCTTGAGCACCTAATAGACTGGGATTTCGCGTTGAAGGGGCTTGAGGCTGCGGGTGTATAACGGGGACAGGGCCTTTTGTGCTGGTTAATCTTTTGATAATTTTTTGTTGCTAGAGTCTGTGAAAAGTCGCGTGTTCCCGTTTTCGGTGGGGTGATGTCGTCCGGTAGCGTTAAGACAGATCAGCTGTTTAAAGGTCTGACTAGGCCCACCATGCTCTTCGGTGTGAGCTATACGTTCGCGATACTAAATTTCATGATTTCAATCATGATCTTCATGTATAGCAATGACTTCAGGGTGCTTCTGATTTTGGGCCCGGGCATACACGCTATAGGTTTTGCTGCCTCTTCCAAGGATCCCCTGTTCATGGATCTGTTTGTCATTAGGATGCAGAAGTGCAGCAAATGTCTGAATCGTTTTTATCACAATGCCAATTCTTACGACGTGATGTAGCAGATGTTGGGGCTAGGGAGAGCAGCAACTACTAAAAAAAGAAAAGTTGTTGAGAGAGAGTGCCACGCGGCTCATTTTCTACCCTACCTTGAGCACTGGAACAGCACGACGCTAGTTACCAAAGACGGTTGTATGCTCAAGGTTATTCAGCTGTCTGGGTATGCGTTCGAAACGGCCGATGATGAGGACCTATCGATACAAAACTCGATCAGGAACCAAACGTTGCGGAGCATGTCCTCCTCTTCGTTTGGCCTTTACTTTCACATTATAAGACGAAGAAAAGATGCGTTCTCTCATGGCTTTGCCAGCGGCAAGTTGTCAAATGCCTTTGCTGATGCTGTAAATGTGCAGTGGCGCGAGAAGCACGCGACAAAGCAATCATTCACGAATGAGCTGTACATAACTATTGTTAGGGATGGGGGTAAAAAGAGCACCGAGTTTTTCGTCAATCTGATGAAAAAATTCAATAAGAAGGTTACCAGTGAGGCCTGGAAAAACGACATGCGCGCCATTTACGAGGACCTAGAGGAGGTAGCGAGTAGGGCGGTAACCAGCCTTCGTAGCTATGCGCCCAGAGAGCTCGGCATCAGGCAAACGCCTCAGGGGAGTTTTTCGGAAATCATGGAGTTCCTGCTTAAAATTGTGAATTGTGGCACTGTGCACAATGTTGCTGTGCATCTGGGAGATATTTCTCGTCACTTACCCATGCACAGACTATATTTTGGCCGCAAGGTTGTGCAGGTTGTTGGGCACTATGAATCCAAGTATGCGGGACTCATAAGCTTAAAGGAATACGGTCAGACTACTTCCGCCGGGATGCTGGATGCGTTTCTGCAATTACCGTATGAGTTCATTATCACTCAGTCCTTTAAGTTCACAAATAGGCAGGCTGCAATAACTAAAATGCAGATTCAGCAGAATCGCATGATCCAATCTGCGGACAAGGCGGTCTCTCAGATATACGAAATATCGAAGGCATTGGATGATGCCACAAGTGGTAAGATCGCATTTGGGCTTCATCACCTCACAGTTTTGTGTATAGAAAAAACTCCGAAAAATCTTGAAAATGCACTTTCTTTGGTTGAAGCAGAGCTCTCGAACTGTGGGGTGTATCCCGTTAGGGAGAAGGTAAATTTGGAGCCTGCGTTCTGGGCTCAACTTCCGGGTAATTTTTCCTACGTGGTACGAAAGGCAGTTATCAGCACGCTCAATATGGCTGGTTTTGCGTCTCAGCACAATTACCCAATTGGTAAAAAGTTTGATAATCACTGGGGGGAAGCAGTAACGGTTTTTGATACCACGTCTGGTACTCCATTCTTCTTCAGTTTCCACATACGCGATGTCGGGCACACAGCAATCATAGGTCCGACTGGGGGTGGTAAGACCGTGCTCATGAATTTTTTGTGTGTTCAGGCAATGAAATTTTCCCCAAGGGTTTTCTTTTTCGATAAAGACCATGGTGCGGAAATTTTTATAAGAGCGCTAAATGGAGTCTACTCAGTGGTGGAACCGAGAGGGGATACAGGATTGAACCCGCTGCATCTGGATGACACTACCGACAACAGAACCTTTCTCATGGAATGGATGAAAGTATTGGCCACTACACTTTCTGATAATCTAACTCCAGATGATATATTGCGCATTAATGACGCCATTGAAGGGAATTTTAAGTTAAAGAAAGAAGATAGAATGTTGCGCAATCTGGTTCCCTTTTTGGGAATAGGGGGCGCTGATACTTTGGCAGGACGCATGTCCATGTGGCATTCCGAGGGTTCCCACGCAGCCCTCTTTGACAACAAGGAAGATTTGTTGGACTTCACCAAATCTCGGGTATTCGGGTTCGAGATGGGAAATCTTCTCAAAGACCCATCGGCCCTTGCACCCACTTTGTTGTATTTATTTCACAAGATCAGTATCTCGCTTGATGGCACGCCATCCATAATAATTTTGGATGAGGCATGGGCATTGATCGACAATCCCGTATTTGCTCCCAGGATAAAAGACTGGTTGAAGGTACTTAGGAAGCTGAACACTTTCGTGATATTCGCTACACAAAGCGTTGAAGATGCAAGTAAAAGTCAGATAAGTGACACTCTCGTACAACAAACAGCAACACAAATATTTTTACCTAACCTTAAGGCTACTAGTGCATACAGGGACGTGTTCATGTTAACCGAAAGGGAGTACTCCTTGATAAAGTACACAGATCCGGGGAGTAGATTTTTTCTTGTCAAACAGGGTGTTAGTGCAGTGGTTGCCAGGATAGACCTTAGAGGCCTTGAAGACACTATAAATGTTTTGTCAGGAAGGGCGGAAACGGTGCTGATATTGCATGAGATCATGGCAGAGGTTGGACGCGACCCGAACGTATGGCTGCCCATTTTTTGCCAGAGGGTTAGGAATGCGTAGCATGGCCAAAGTGCTAGCGCTTGTTGTTTTGATTGCTGGGTTTCCTGTATCTCTGTCTTACGCCGGTAGCGGCCCTGGTGGCGCCAAGGAGGAGGAGAGTGACCGCTTGGTCACCTACAGATATGCCGAGGCAACCAATCCGCGTTGTGGTGCTGCAGCCACAGTAGCTGAGATAGGGGGAAAGGCCATAGGTCCCGCATTGGGTATTATGATAACAGGCGCGATTTTAGTAAAGATACCTGTGGGCTGGACTACCAAGTGGGGCGTTGCAATGATGACCGTGGGTGTGTCCACGGTGGCCGCGGCAGTGGGTGTGTCATCAGCATACTTTGTGTGTAATTGGAGTTTTGTGCGCCACCCCGTTCTACGCTTCGAAGAAGGAGATGTTGTTCAGGGTAGGGACAGTGCGGAAGTGCTAAGTGCCTCCAGTAGCTCCAGTAGTAATATAGGTAAGTATAAGGAATGTGAGGACCCGTACTCGCCCGATGCAACCGTGGGGAATGCGTGGAAAAGTAGTGGCGATTGCACCAAGGAATTTGCGGACCTAAATAGCTATTTCGCGTGTATCGCAAAGGATAAAAGTTTAGAGGCAGCGAGAATGCTTGAGCCTGTATGTAAAAGCAGGAAGTTTAAGACAATTGAAAAATATGCGTGGCCCAAGAACCGGGTTTCCAGCTCTCGCTACATAGAAGTTTGTTATAGGAAGCCTCTTGCCACGCTGTTTTCTGCTCCTTACAGGGCTCTCAGGAATTCTACTAAATCTGCATCCTATACTGAGCAGATAATGGAAGGTGCATACCCGCGTGAGGGTACCTACGGCGATAAGGGAATGCATAAGACCAAGCTCGCCATTTCTGGTGCCGGGGATGATAATGAAAATAGTGGATATGTAAAGTGCGAAGTACTCAAAGCAGGGGAGACAAAAAAAGTACATGATGCTTCATTCCGGGCAGTTGAGAGGGGCGATAAGCTCTGTGTTGATGCGATAAATGTTAGTGGGTTGCCGCTGCTTCCTAGGCCGGAAATAGGCTGTCATATGCGCCCAAATTCTCCTCCGGTTCCCATGTGTGAGAAGTCAGAACCGATAGTGAAGAGCGGCGCAGAGGGTGCGAAGGTTGTCGGGTATAACAACGAAAAATGCTACAGCTGCTATGTTGACCAGGCATGCCAAGGTGTTGCTTCGCTACACACGAAGTCTCCATTTCCCGTGACCTCGGTGCTGGTGAACTGTATTGTGGGCTCACTTAAGAACGTATTGGATCCCACCGCTGGTGGCCAGAACAACAAGTGTGCCAACAAGACTGTAGGTGGCGGCGCCAATCCTGGGTTCCTGAAGGTGGCCCAGAGCAAGCTCAAGAAAGCTGTTATGGCTACGTTGATACTTGCGCTTATTCTATTCTCCATAAAGGCCATGCTAGGTGGGGTGCAGAATGCATCCGAACTCTATATGACGGTAATAAAGTTTGCTTTGGTCATCTACTTTACCCAGGGTGATGCAATGTATAAGGCGCATGACTACTTAAGCAAACTTTCGATTAGTCTTTCGGACATTGTGCTATCTGCTGCCAATGGAGGGCAGAATATTTGTGACTACAAAGCTGAGGACTACAGCAACAAGGACTTCCTGTATCTCATGCCATGGGACAGGCTAGATTGTAGAATGATGTTTTATTTAGGAAGTCAGCTTAACGGAGGGACGGGATCCGGTGTTTTGATGACGGTCTTCCTGTGTGCAGGTTTGTTGATACCCGCAATTCTAATCAATGCTAAGGTGATAATATGCGTGGTCGCGTTCTTCGCAGTGATGATGCTGATATTTACTGTGATATGGTGCGTGTACGTGTTCCTATTGTCACTTATTGCGCTTACGGTTCTAACCATCATATCTCCTCTAATGATACCAATGTGCCTTTTCCAGGTTACCAAAGGGTTCTTTGACGGGTGGACTAGGCAGTTAATGGTGTACTCTCTGTATCCAGTGATACTGTTTGCATTCTTGTCTCTGATGTTTACCGTCTTCGATAACATATACTTTGGTGAGCTGCAGTTTGTGCGGGATGAAATCACAGTGGGTTCCTCTAAAAGAATCAACTTCAAACTTGCGAATGAGAAGATTTGTGATGATCCCAAAATGGACAGCAATTTGGCATGTATGTTCAGTACGGTGACGTTCCACACAAAGCCATTGGTGCTCGGATTATCGGTTACTAGTCCGGAGTTTAAGAACACGACCGCTGCTATTTGGACCAAGCTTGGGGTGTTTGTGTTAGTAGGGTTTTTGTTCTACCACTTCCTGTCTTCTATATCTTACATTGCTGGGGAACTTGCGGGAGATCCGAGGGCTGGTGTTATAGGTGCGGGTAGCTTTAATCCCAGGGCGCTTGCAAGTGGAGCTATGGGTGCTGCCTCTAAAGCTGGTAGCTACGCAGCAGGTAAGATGTCTGATTTAGGAAGTAAGGCCATGAACCAGATGAAATCTGGTGGATCCTCCTCGGGTTCTGATTCAGCTTCAGGGGGTAGTACTCCTAGAAAAGGTGGTGCCGGTGGCACCGATTCCGTGTCTGGGGGGTCATCATCTGGTGGATAGGGATGGCTTAGGTGTGCTGTGTTCTGTAGCGGCGTGCCTTGATTAGTGTGTTGATTGTTTTATAACTTTTCTGCGCTACTACGGGAGCGCGTCCGTCTGGTGGTAAAGTGGGGAATTTGTGTCGTGCTGAGGATTATCCCAGTAGTGTTTCTCTTGCTCCTGTCAGGATGTGGCTATCATGGCTGTATGTCCCAGCAAGATGTGATGAATGACACAATAAGAAGCGTAGTATACACAAACCCGAAACAGTCGAGCGATGGTTCTAGGCGGACGTGGGTGAAGGTCGATTTTCCCATGAGTGGTAATATCCGCCTGAATGTTGAGTACTACAACGTGAACTTCTGTAGCGATGCTGAGGTGTCTGAGCTGAAATTAGAAGCATCTCCAGGGGATGCGCTCACTAGTGGGAGGACCAAACTATTCCCTGTAGATTTTCCAGTGCGCATAATGCCCAAGGAGAAGGTAAAGTTTTCGCTTATTCCTGTGAGAAGTTTCACGGTGGATGACGCCATATGCAGAAATCAGGACGACGATATATACACGGTAGATGCAGAGGAGTGTAGAAAGAGAGACATCGGGCAGCAGCGAACGATAAACTTTAGCCGTAAGTTGGTTGATAAGTACGGTTTTATGAATTCTTGGTACGAGGTGCCAAAAGATAGCATGTCCTCCCCATTCATTGAGGGTTTTTATCCTCATGTAATTCCTGGAAATGAAGCCGAGGTCAGCAGAGGCGGAGCTCTTTCTAGCCTGAACGAGCGTGATGAGGCAAAATATTTATGCTACAGCGATTACGACATAGAACTTGAAGCAAAGGGCGGTTCTGCCAGTAATGCCGTAGCAGGAGAGATAGACTATGCCTCCAAACCCAAGAGGTGCACGGTTAAGTGCCAACCCTTTGGTAGGTATGGTTATCGTCCTGGCAGCCGCGAATTGCCAACAGGTTGCTACAAAGCGTGTGTGCACTATAGTAGCCAGCAGTCCTCATCATCCGGTGGCGGTGGTGGTGATAGGCTGCATGCAGTTAGGGAGAAAGTACGTAGCATCCAGGACAAGTATAAGCGAGCTATGGATGAGTTTGCCATAAACGGGTATTGTGGCGTCCTTAAAACTGTAGGAGAGTACGCTCCGGAGGGGAGTTCTTCAGGTGGCACCAAAAAAAATCACCACGCTTACCATCTGCTTTCCTACAGCAAGAATACTAATCAAGTGGCAACAGTTCTACCGTTTGTTAAGTTTGACGGGGGTAGCTCGTCCCGCCACCACGGTAAACTTGTGCCCGCCGCACTGCAATACGAGAGTGGTAGCAGCATTATGGCTCCTAGTGAGTCTGGGAGTGAGCAAGGTGGTATTCCACTAGTTAAGTTATCGGCTGGGAAAGGCGATGCGATCAAGGCGTTCCCAGATATTGATGATTACCTGGAGCTTGAGCGCGACTATGAGATCGGGAGTAGTACTGCGGAAGTGCATGGGTTTACTCTGAAGCTGGAGCCGCCAAGCTCAATGGGCGACAACAAAATGCTCGTGGGTAGCTATAGGCTCAAAGTGAAGAAGGATTGCAGCGCTCACTTGCAGGATAGCCTGTACTACACCTTTTCTGAGGATTACCCCGGGTATGAGCCAGGTGCTGGTGGTAGTCACAAGATAGATTTCATGGATAAGGAAGAAATATTTATTAAGGATCTGGGTAACGGGGGGGATCTGTACTATGGCGTGAAAGACAATGGTGATGGAGCGGACAATAATACTGGGTATTTTGAGATTAAAGCCGTCGTTGCCAAAGTTCCCCCTAAATTCTTTTCTCATATTGTGAAGTGGACGGAAGGCAGGGTGCGCTCTGCTCTATACGGCAACAAAGACGGTGGGCAGGATAGCGTTATAGCTAAGATGTACAGGCACATCAGTAGGGATGGGCAGTTTCTCAGATTAGTAAATGCGATTCTGATTCTGTACGTTATGATCAGCGCACTGTACTTCTTTTTGGGATTTTCCAGGGCATCTATTTTCCAGCTATTTGTCATTTTTGCGAAGGTTATTATCGTAGTATATGTAATACGCCCGGATAGCTGGACCTTTTTCAACGATCATCTATTCAAATTGTTTACGAATGCTCCGAAGGAATTCATTTCCATTATGACTGGAGGCGTTGGGCATTCTGATGATTTTGGATTCATGGACGGCATACTGTATAGGTTTACGGTCTCACAGACTTGGATTCAATTACTGGCACTTTTATTTGCTGGCCCCGTGGGGTGGCTTACAGTGGTACTCATTTTTTGGGGACTGTTTCTTTTAGTGGAGTGCATGTTTGACGCTGTAGTGATATATCTTATATCGATGATGCTAATAGCGCTACTGTTGTGTTTGGCGCCCTTTTTCCTCATCTGCGTGTTGTTCAAACGTACCAAGGCGATTTTTGATGCGTGGATTAAGGTGCTATTGCAAACCGCTATGCAGCCAGTCTTGATCTTTTCTTGCATTGCCCTGATGGTGCAGGTGGTGAACAACGTGATATATGCAATGCTCAATTTCCAAGTATGTGATGCGTGCGTTCTATCCATTGATATAAAAATTGCCACTTTGTGCGTATTGAACTTTCTCCTGCCAGTGGGAATAGTGCCAGCTGCACCAGTCGGTGATGTTGTGAGGGAGTTGTACAATACCGGGAATATGGTTTTGATAGGAATTCCTGGTTCGATTTTCAATGTACTCATATTCATTGCCATAGCTAATGCCACTAGGGACTTTGTAATAAATAGCGGTGAGATGTGTAGTATTATGTTTGGTGCATTCACCAACTTGTCTGACGTTGGTGCAGGTGCAGCGCAGGCGATGCTGAGCGTTGTGGGTATGGACAAGATGACAGGGCAGATGGTTGAGCAGCAGAAGCATCAGCTTGCTCTCTTCAGCAGAGGGGCAGGCGCTGGGCGTGAGGAGAGCTTTGCGTCCAGGCTCATGCCTACTGCTCCTCGTGGTGGGCATGCTGGTGAGGCTGCTAAACGTAAACCCATCGTCCACCCTGTTGATCCTCCAGCTAGCTTTTAGGTGGTGCGTATGTCCAGATTGCTGCCGCTCATTGTGTTGACGCTACTAATTTCCGGATGTGGAGGCGTGTGTATAGAGCCTGGGAAGGGTGTTAGCAGCAACTCTGTTGTAGTACAAGTTCCTGTGCAGCCTGCAGGTTCTTCTAGGCAGAATCCAGCAACATATTGGGTAAATTCAGGCCATAGTGTTGAGGCAGGCCGCGAACTGAAGCTTACAGTTGAGAACACCATAAACCTTTGCCCCAAGGATGCCAGTACAATCGCTACAGTGAGGATGTTCCCCGAAAATTTTGCATATGCTGACCGTCCCGAACACGAGTTCTACGACACCTTGCTTGATGTTGTCAAAGGTGACCGGGTGACTTTTTCTCCATTTCTTTACGACCTAGAGCTTCCATCTTGTGAAAAGATAGGAAATGAGGAAAGCTTCATTATCTATTACGGCAACAGCGATTTTTATCGGGACAGCGGCTGTAAGCGCGGTATAGATGCCAAGGATATCTGTTCTTCTGGGGCTTATGGTGGCTCTGCGTCGCTTTATCGCAAGTCAGATGGGGGGAGATGCGAAGAGATTCCACAAGGTATAGAGTTGCCTAAGTTTGGTGATAGCGCGATAAAGATTTCGCGCCTGGCATTCCCCTTGGGTTATATGTCACGCATTGGCAAGGAGCCCACCAGGAGTGTACTGACATCTGACTCACAGTACATGGTGGCCACTGGACGGATTCATGATGGTCGGACAATCAAGATTGGCGATCAAGAGATAACAGATGATGTTTGTAGAAAGCTCAAGGAGTCTGGGTTCATTACCAGGGAGATAGAAGGAAGGAATCTGGCCGAGCTTAAACGAAGCACAAAACCGGGGTATAAGAAGAGGCAACAGCATGGCGGACAAAACAACTCTGCAGAGGATGCTAAGTATGATGCCATACTTAGGGGGTACACGGAGTATGACATAAACTGTCGCTGCGGCCTTATATGCACACCTTCGCAGCAGGTAAATGAGCCAAATTGTACGCGGTCTATTGTGCATGTTATAGGTGACAAAATAATGTGCCCCACTCCGAAACTTAAGAAAAATCCCCCCTCAGGATCGGGGTCCACGTCCTCAGGTGAACTCAAACTTGAGGAGTATCTAGATTTTTCGCTACCTAATGATGACAGCGCAAAAATATCTGACAGTGCATACGAAATGGCCGAGGGTGCCATTGCGGTAATAAGAACTGGTACAGCTAGCGCAGGTACGACTAACACTGGCACAGCTGCTGATATTACCAAAAGTGGTTGCGGCAGTGGTACCTCCTGTAAGTTTCTTCCCGAGGGTGTTCACGGCGTTTCAGCTGGGGGGACTTTTAAGGAGCGCAGCTTGAAGATGCACACAAGCTACGAAGTCCCAGACAGTGGCCGGCTATTTCTCTCATATCTCAAGGATATAAGGATAGGTGGTTCCGGTAAACAAGTACAAAGTAGCGATGCCAAAATGCAGGGCTTTTACACCTTAAATGTTCACAGGACCTGCTACGCAACTTCCGGCAAGAAGCTGTACATGTACATCGGAAAAGAAGCGCCCAAGTTTCTACCTGGCAGTGGTACGGGAAAGGGTGAAATAGAGCTTGATCTGGAGCAGGATAATTCTTCCACAGGGATTTACATCATCAACAAAGAAGGGGGTTCATCCACAGATAAGTCGTCAGGCAATTTGTACTTTGGAATAGAAGTTGATGAAAAATACGATAGCCAGCTCAAAGATGGCAACTATCCAGATAACTATTATGCGGTGCGACTTTGGATTCCAACTTGGGAGCCAATAATTTCCAAGTTTTTTGCGCTGTTGCAGGGTATTCTCCTCAATGTGCTGTATGGTACTGCGATACCTGGCAGCGATGACGCTGTAGCAGACATATCATCCGCGGTTGGGAAGTCTTTTGAAAAGGCACTGGATAACAGGAAGTCAGATGGGGCACTGCAACAGATATTTAATAACCAAGTTTCGTCGAAGCCCTTTTGGATGCTTGTGCAGGGGGTGCTGACCCTATTTTTGATGTTCTCAGCGATCGGATACGTCATGGGTGTAATTAAGATTACCAAGTACGACCTGGTTATAAGAATCGCAAAAATAGTATTATTAATCTCTTTATTCTCTCCCGGTAGTTGGAAGTTTTTCAATGAGCACTGCTTTGGCATATTCATTGGTGGCGTTTCTGAAATAATCACCGCATTTAACGGATACTTGGATGGTGACACCTCATTCAAATTTCTGGACGCGACTCTAGGGTTGCTTTTGACTTCTGAGCTTTGGATCAGGCTTTTCGCTCTCGTGGCTGCAGGACCCGTGGGCTGGCTTGTGTTTATCGGAGTGATTTGGGGGCTGATAGCTTTCTTTCTGGCAATGATTGAGGTCATGATCAAGTATTTGTTCTTGATTCTGGCTGTGGCGTTTCTGATAACTCTGGCGCCAATATTCCTTTCCTTCATATTATTTCAAAGAACTAAAAACCTGTTCGATGGATGGTTAAAACTCCTAATGAACTTCTCGCTGCAGCCGATAGTTATTTTTACCTCAATTGCATTCTTGAACCAGATGATTCTCAGCAGCTTGCACTCGGTTACTGACTTTACCGCCTGTGAAAGCTGTGCAATAGGTATTAACATACCTTCTGATGATCCAGGGACTCCTAACAGACCTGACATATGCCTGTTGCCTGTTATGTTGCCCATAGGCTTTTCTAACGAGCTTTCTGTAAATGATCGGCATAGGGAGGGCCTTGCCAGAGAGGATGTGGGATTCATGGGCCTCCCGTTCGGGCTTGCTGTTGCCATGATGCTCATATTCTGTTGTAAAGCTATTCGAGAATTTGTGAGTATTTCGGAAGCTATGGTCCTCTCAATATCTGGTAGCGTTGCAGGGATAACGGCAAGTGCTGTTGGTGCTACCCAGAGTATGCTTGGGATTGTAGGTCTGGATGCCGCGTCTCAACAGCGTATTTCCGCAGCTGCGGGGATGACGCCTCCCGGTGAGGATAGAGTGCAGTTTGAGAATAGGGATGGGGTGCGACCAATGCAAGAAGGTGCCGATGGGTCAGAACCCTCAGGAGCTGGTAGTGGAGGTGATGCCGCCGCGGTTGCTCCTCGCACGGCGATGCAGGATGTGGGCAATGTTGGGGCTGGGAGCGCATCTGAAGCGTCTGCGTCTGGGGGTACTCAGGCTGGGAGTGATAGCGTAAGTGGCAGTAGAGAGCCACGGGCAGAAACATCGCCTGCATTTGGCGCTAGTGAGTCGTTACTTGGGGATGAGCAATTAAGCGGCGCGACCAGTGCCGCAGTTTCTGATGGTGATGGGGGAATAAGTCGACCAGATGGCCTGGCAAATGCTGTGGAAGCGGGTGCGGATTCTCATGCGGAATATGGAGATAGTAGCAACACCGGTGATGCGCATGTGGAGGATGTACTGAGCGGTGCGGACGATGCTGTTGCACGATCTGAGCCATCTCCTCAAGAGGTAGAGCGCTTTGAGGAAGGTAGTGGACAGGGGCAGCCCGTAGAAGAAGCTACTGCTACTTCCGCGGAGGAAGAAGAGTATGCGCACAGGGCGTCAGTTTCTGAAACTAGTACAGGTTTGGAGCCTGATGAAGCGCAGCATCAACATATAGGGGAGGAGCCGACGGGAAAAGATCCTGGATACGGCGTACAAACTCCTCATGATTCTGATGATGCCGCAAGTGGAGGTGGTGCTCAGGCAGAACAGCGACCACAAGTAGCCAAGTTTGTTGATCATCTAAGTGATGTGGAAGATGACGAAATCGGCCACGGTGCTGATAAGGAAGGTTCTACAAGAGGTGTTGCGGGCGGTATTAGCAACCGTGACGACCCCGATGGGGAGCCCATTGAGGAAAAGTTAAATAAGAGCCCGGATAATGACACTCCAGCGGAGGAGTGAATTAGGACTGGAGAAGTAGGTAGGTCATATCGGTCTGAGGTGCATGTTTACAATTGCGAGGTCAGCTGCGAACAATTTTCTGAGGTCGCTACTGTTGTGCTTGCTTGTTACGTCATGCGGAAACGAAGTGCCATTTCCACGATGTGTGTCTGCGGACAATTTCAACAGCAGTACCACCGCGTCTGTGTCTGCTTATTACGGTCCAGGGAATGTTGAGGCATTTAAAGCTGGTGATGGCCAGATAGGTAACGCAAGCATGCCTGGGGCCAACAAGCATATAGTGCGTTGGAAAGACACCGGGTTTGTTACTGACGGGGAGGAGATTGTAATCAGTATAGAAGGGGCGTGGGTTCCCTGGGCTAAAAACGGAGAAAAGCACAGCTCACAACTGGCTGTCAACACTGGTATATCAAGGCCGGTGGATCCTAATGATGAGTTTTATGACTCAGTTGTTGACGTGGAAAGGGTCTGTGGCCCTTATGAGAAGCGTGAGCGTACCGTAGGTGGATGCAAACTTAGCTGCCAGTATATACCCGAGACCGATGCTGAAGACAAGGGGCAATACGGAAGACCGTGCTGGTTGGAAAAAGGATATGGTGCATATTTGCTATTCAAGCGTCCAGAAGATCCTGATCCCAACGCTACCCTTGATCTAATTGAGTACCCTGCATCTCCAACAACACACCTCGGATACGAGGCAGTAGATACGGCTGGGAAGGCCTCTTATCACTCTGACGGGAAGATCTTCAATAGTGAGTGCCAAAATATAAAGCCAGAAAGGGGGTGGAAGGTATACGTTAAGATACTGGATAACTACTATTACGACAATGCCGGCGGTTACAGCTTGGAATTCAAAAAAGGTGTGATTAACGGGGACGGTGTTAAGGTCTTTGAATACGTAAGAAGGCTTGTCAGGAATGAGCTTGATAAAGCAGGGAAACAAATATTCACAAACATTGCACAAAACACGGGATTTAGAAATTTCGCCTTTGCGGTCATGACCCTATTTTTGGTCACCTCTGCGCTGGCGTACCTACTTGGAATGGTGCAGTCGCCTTTTGTGGATGTAATAGTCAGAATACTGAAGATCATTCTGGTTATAATGCTGGTGTCTCCAGGTAGTTGGGACTTCTTTCACAATCATCTTCTGGGTCTGTTTACGGGTGGTGTTGACCAAATTATAGCTCTGGTTAACGGCTATGCTGCGAACCAGAAATTTAAACCTGATGCTCCCTTTGAATTTATGGATGTAATGATCGGGGAGAGAATATTTTCTACTGTCGTGTGGGAAGCAAAAGCCAGGGCGCTCATCATGGCCGACTGGGTCTCTATATTTGCGCTGCTGATAATAATAATAGCGGTGATTTTCTACGTTGCCTTGTGCATGTACGCATTCATCATTTATCTTACCGCATTTGTGGGCATTACCTTTCTCATTGCGCTGATGCCCATCATGTTTATTGGTATAGTATTTTCCAGGTTTAGGAGCCTTTTTGACGGTTGGCTGACGCAGTGCATTAGTTTTTCAATGCAGGCGATACTAATGTTCACCCTAGTTGCGATGTTTGGCTCGCTTATAATGCACTACTATTACAGGATTTTTGGCTTTACCGCTTGCTACAACGAAGTTGTTCACATCAAGTTGTATTTTCTCGGGCACAGAATAATTGATCAGAGGTATTATGAGTGGACTCCTGGGCAGAAGTATAACCCTATATTGATAGGATGGGGTGGGGCCTATAGTAAATACTCGCAAGAGGATGCTGGGAGCTCTGCAAGGTATACATTTACCGGTGGTGGTGCAGTTATTAGGGTTCCCCCTGACTACAGAGACGAGGATTTCCGCTATGTGGACTATCCATTCCTTGATCCTGATGAAAGGGTCTCTGCGCCTCCTGGTGGGGTGTCTCCGATCAAAGGTGCCGATAAGCTGGGGCCTTTGGCTTCGATGACAAATTCGCTGATTGCCAGTTCGCGCGGTACATCAACTGCCAGATTAGTGGACAAAATAAAAGGCGAACTAGAAGTTCGTAGGAAAGATGGTACCGTGACAGATGACTCGGTGAATAAGTTCCTTGATGTTATCAAGAAAAGGGAAGATGAAGACAAAAAGGCGAGCAAAGATGTAACGTTGAAATACAAGGATTCCAGATTCAAGGAGGAATTGGTCAGAGTACTGACTGGAACTGTTATAAGCCGTGATAAGGTCATAAATCCCACTACTACGAGGGATTTAGAAAAACAATATGACTATAACATCATAAAGGATATCAAGAAGGGATACATAGTGGCATGGCCAGAGGTATTTGGGCTCATTCTTGTGGCGTTTTTGGTATGGCAGATGAGGGCATTCGTGCAGAATGTGGCGGTTGTTCTGGCAGGTGGTAGTATGCTGTCAAGGACTGTAGAGTCCATGTACAGTGAAGGGTTTATCAGAATATTCTCACACATACCTGTTGTGGGTACCGTGATAGATCGTCTCGATAGAGGTATAGACGGAATCAGGATCTTAATGAGGGCGAAAGCGGGGGACTTGGTTTCCACTGCAGCGAAAGCTCCGGAGAACATTCTAAGGAGAACTCCGATAGTTGGTGGAATGCTAGGCACGTTGGTTCATGGAACAAGGTCACTTGCCGGCGCGTTGACCACCCCGTACACAGAAGAATATTTGTACAAATCGCACTCCTCCATTTCGCCAAGATTTGATTATGCAAGGGCGTGGGTTGGTGCTCATTTAGGATACTCTCCTTTGGATGCTATGAAGTATCTGGGTGGGTACGCCATGGGGCGCGTAACAGGCTCTGAGACCGAGGGATTACTACACAACATTGCCCATGACAGGGCTGCATTTCTGAGTAGCCTTAAGTCACTCACGATTGGGCTTGATAAGCATCAGCCAGGGGAGTATGCGCCTGCGCAAAAGGATGATGATTCGAATCCGTTTACGCGCCCTGGGGTATCCGATGTTCTGGATGGTGAGCGTGGTCCCGATACTATCAGCCATAAGCTCTTCGATAACGACGGGAATTTGTGTGTTCACAAGGAAAATTTCTGGGATGCAGTTGACACACTACATGGGCTGGGTGTGCTACGTGAGCACGCAGAAGACCCAGAAGCAAGGGATAGAATAGATAGGGATATGAATAGGCTCAGAAGTGAGATTTCTGCTGTATCTCGCGAGAGGTCGGAAGAAGTTCCCGAGCTCCAGGAGTTTGTTTCCCCTTCGGGTGATGTCGATTTTGCAGGGTTGGTTGGACACTCTCTCACGAGGCGTGGCGCACAAATTGGTGACGATGCAGCGGGTTCCCGGGGTAGTGTCGAGGAGTCGGTTACGGGTGGTGGCGATGGACCCGGAAGGATGGCTGCTTCTGAAATGATGGATGATATTTTACGAGAACCCGACACTGACACTCTGAGCGGGATGACGAGTGAAGAGCGTCACGCAGACACTACGGAGGAGGGTAGATTATACGAGATGCAAGCCAGACCCGAAGAGGATGAGTCTCGTGAAATGTGGGGTAAACCCGAGGAAGAGGGTCTTTCAGGGGTCTCTGTGCCTGATGATTTGCTAGGAGATGTGCTTGCACGCAATGAGGAAGCCGAAGGTGACTCAATGATGGCGCAGACCAAGCCCGAGGAAACTGAAAGCGATTCAATGTTACAGACTAAGTCCGAGAAAACCGGAAGTGGTTCAATGTTACAGACCAAGCCTGAGGAAGCTGAAGGTGATTCCGAAAGTGACTCAATGCTGCAGACCAAGCCTGAAGAAGCTGAAGGTGGCGCAATGATGGCGCAGACCAAGCCTGAGGAAGCTGAAGGTGATTCCGAAAGTGACTCAATGCTGCAGACCAAGCCTGAAGAAGCTGAAGGTGGCGCAATGATGGCACAGGCTAAGCTTGAAGAAGCTGAAGGTGATTCCGAAAGTGATTCAATGCTGCAGACTGAGCCTGAGGAAACTGAAGGTGGCGCAATGATGGCGCAGACTAAGCCTGAGGAAGCTGAGGGTGATTCCGAAAGTGACTCAATGCTGCAGACTAAGCCTGAGGAAGCTGAGGGTGATTCCGAAAGTGACTCAATGCTGCAGACTGAGCCTGAGGAAACTGAAGGTGGTGCAATGATGGCGCAGACTAAGCTTGAAGGAGCTGAAGGTGATTCCGAAAGTGACTCAATGCTGCAGACTGAGCCTGAGACATCTACGAGCGACGTAACAGAAGGGCCTTTGGGACGGGATGAGCAGCATGAGTCTACCGAGGAGGTTGTGCACGGAGCGCCAGAAGATCACGGGGACACTCGTAGTGCGCAGGCGTTTGTGGGTTTTGAAGACATGCTCGCGGATGAGAGCCCGACTTCAGTTACTGAGGGACAGGGAGATGCTGCTGAATACGATGTTAACTACAGTGCGGCTCAGGATCCAGAAACGTGGGCAGGCGCAGAAGACGCCACTGATGATGGCAGCAGCGGCTACGGGGCCGTGGATATGGCGGATGCAGGCGATCAAGTGGAAGAAGAGCAAGAAGTGACAAGTGAGCAGGCAGAGGGTGCTACCGATAAAGCAATGGGTGCGTCGCAGGGGCTCGCTGCTGGTTTATGGGGAGCATCGGGGGGGCACTCTACCGGTAGGAGTGGTCGTAGTCAGAAGGAAAAGGAACGTAAGGAACAAATTAGTAGCTTGCAAGAAAGAATTGTGGAACTGAGGAAGGCTCTAGATATACCTGACATTTCGGACAACATGAAGCAGGAAATTGAATCTCAGATTCAGGCTCTAGAGACTGAACTCAACAATCTGTCAGGACAATGACGGGTGGTTGCATTCCGGTGATTTATCTATCACCGCTAGTTTCTAACTTCAATTAGTGGTATGCTGCGGCATCCATAGCTTCCATGTCCATCCAGTGAACAAGCGAGGAAGTCGGTGTCAAATCTGACTAGTACGTCAAATTCAAAGTCCGCATAGACGACCTCTGCATGTGCTGGTGGCTTAGCGAATTTAACCATTCCGTTGGGCGTTATTTCGTAATCCCTGTTACATTGCTGTAGCGCATTGTTCAAGCGTACCCTAACGCTGTCAATTACAGGTCTGCTAATTCTGCGCAGGTAAGAATGCTTTCCCGCTTGGTAACGCTTGACCAAACAAAAATCTGATGTTTGACCATCGCCCACTCCGATATCCTGCCAGGTTGCCTTGTAGTCGAACCAGTCCTTGAACCTGAAAGGTGTGGCCCTTCCTCTGTGCGCGTGAAAAAAGCTTACGAGCGTCGCAAATTGCTCACTGGACTTGGTGCTGTATATCACATTGTATCTGCCACGTGGGTGCGCCCAGTTAACTTTGCGTTGCTCCCTTCCGTCACTAAGTTCAGAAACTGAGGTGGAAAAGGCGGGCCCTCCCACGGACCCGTAAGATATATTTTCGGGAAACTTTGCTTCTCTGTCTGGCATCATATACCGGCTCAACTTTCTGAAAATTTTACATTCCTTTTTGTGGGGCGGTAATCACTTTCTGTATTCTCATTGTCGCGTGGGTCCTCGCACATATTATGGTGAGATTACAACTTACGGTGAAAGAAACATCCCTCAGTTGTTTTATTTGTATGGTTGTGTTATGTAGCGACCTGTGTGTCATTTGGGCTTATGTGGGACTCAAAATCTGTTGAAGCTGCGGCTTCGGGGTTGTGTCGCGGTGGAGACTGGGTATCTCCAGGTAGAATTTCTATAGACACTCGGTCCTTAAACCCGGGTGATGTGTTTCTTGCGATCAGGGGCGCAAATTTTGATGGTCACTGTTTTGTTAGAGAGGCCTTTGATAGGGGTGCGGTTGCTGCCGTTGTGAGCCGAGAATCAGCGTCGACTGCTGATTACGGTCCTGTAATTGTTGTAGAGGACACTTTGCAGGCGCTGCACGATATTGCTGCCTTTCGTATGAAGAATGTACACGCCAAGGTTGTGGCTATTACTGGAAGTGCCGGCAAAACCACCACTAAATACATGCTTTGTAGGGTTTTGTCCAAGTTTGGCAAGGTACATTACAACGAAGCAAATTATAACAATCTCATAGGTATGCCTCTCTATGCTGCGAATACACCAGCGGATGCGGAGTTTGTTGTGATGGAAATGGGCATGAATGCTCCCAAGGAAATAGACACACTGTCGCGCATTGCGAGACCGGATGTTGCCGTGATTACCAATGTTGGCCCCGCACATCTGGAATTTTTTGGATCCATTGAAGGCATTCTTGCAGCCAAACTGGAGATATTCAATCATGTGAAGAGTTGTGCAGCTGCTGTCATAAATTTTGATAGCGCATATTACGGCGAGATGCGTGCAGCTGCTGAAAGATATTGCTCCAACGTGATAAGCTTCGGTGCTGGTGCAGGGGCGGGTGTACAGATCTTGAGAGGTGATAAGCAAGAATGTTCTCCGACGGTAAATGTGAAGTACCTTAACAGGGAATTGCATCTGTCATTGAAAAACTGCTCCAGACACTTAGTGTACTCAGCCGCTGTTGCGGTTGCTGTGGGGTGTATCTTTGCGTTAGACTTGGGACAAGTGGGATATGCTCTTGAGGGATTTGCTCCAATTGATGGAAGGGGTAAGGTCCACATTACGACATTTAAGGGCAGGGAGATTGTTCTTATAGATGACGCGTATAACGCAAATCCACTCTCCATGGTTGTGGCCATAGAGAATCTTAGTGCTTTAGAACATGCCCAGATTTGCAGAAAAGTGGCGGTGTTGGGTGACATGCTTGAGCTAGGAAGTAGTAGCGGGAGCTACCACCGAAGTTTGTTGGGGCATATAGCACGCAGCAACATAGACCTGGTATACACCGTTGGCAACCACATGCTAGAGCTGCACAATGTTCTACCCAAGCGCCTACGTGGCAGACACTTTGCTGACTATAGCGAAGCGCTTAAACGCCTGGAACGTGTGGTAAGACCGGGAGATTGCATCTTAGTTAAAGGCTCATTCGCGACTAAACTATCGCTGGTCGTAAGGCGCATACTAGAACACCAAGAGCACGCGACCCAGCGGTCCTCCAAAACTGTTTGTATGCACCCAGGCTAAGCGCGGCACCTAGATTCCCGTGGAGCCAAACCCCCCCTCTCCGCGACTGGTAGCCGTTATGCTGCTTGCCTCCTCCCAATCTACTCTCTCCACGGGGGATATTACCATCTGTGCAACCCTGTCTCCGCGACTTATTATATAGTCCTCGCTGCCAAGATTTGACAGCACTACAGCTATTTCTCCCCTATAGTCGGAGTCTATGGTTCCTGGTGCATTCAATACGAAAATGCCGAAGTTAGCAGCTAAACCAGACCTGGACCTTATTTGTGCTTCATACCCG
The DNA here is from genome assembly GCF_025628805.1 of Anaplasma capra. Classification (GTDB taxonomy): domain Bacteria; phylum Pseudomonadota; class Alphaproteobacteria; order Rickettsiales; family Anaplasmataceae; genus Anaplasma; species Anaplasma capra. The sequence goes on along the minus strand of NZ_JAOTBG010000001.1, from coordinate 80,652 downwards.
TCGGGGAGTTCTAAAGCAATGCCTGTCTTCACTGCACACCTACTTCCTGGACGCATCACCAGCTTGTCATCAACCGCAGCGTATAAATCCAGCCCCGCACTTTTGGGAGTAGCGTAGGATGGCAAAGGCAACCCATATCCGGACGCGAGTCTCAAAATTTTGACTTTCAACACAGCTGCACAACCTCAGATCTTCTGCAATCCTACTGTCTTTTCCGAGAATAATCAAGTACCAGGAGATTACTTGCGGAATCCGTATGTGCAAGTTTTGGCTGTAATCCCGATAACAGGCGCCGACGTGGCTACTGCAGCTTACCGCGATACGACACGTGCGAAACATAGAAACGCTATCTCCTACAGTGTATCTCCGTTGAGCTCCGGTAATTTAAACGTGATATTTTCTTTTACGCCGTCCATGGTATGTACCGTGAGGTCAGTGGCATGCAGATCTAAATAATCCACGATTCCCTGCACCAAGGTCTCTGGAGCGGAGGCGCCGGCGGTGATCCCAATTCTGCGTGCATCCGAGAACCAATCAAGGTTTATGTTTTTGTACGAATCCACAAGAAAAGCTCTAGAATTTTGCGCCTTGGCCAGGTCCAGCAAGCGGTTTGAGTTTGAGCTGTTCTTGCTTCCCACAACAAGAACTACATCTACCATTTGGGATAAAGACTCAACTGCAAGCTGTCTGTTTTGTGTTGCGTAGCATATATCTTTCAAGTCTGGACCTACGATTTCGGGAAACCTGAGCTTCAGGGCTTTTATTATTTCCGTTGTGTCACGCATGCTAAGGGTTGTCTGAGTAACATATGCGAGCTTTGTTGGGTTCGATACTTGGATGTTCCAAACATCTTGCACGTTCTGCACAAGAATCACTGGATCTGATATCTGCCCCATGCTTCCCTCCACTTCCCTGTGCCCCTCGTGTCCCACAAGTACCACTTGGTATCCGTTCCTGTCATATCTTTGTATCTCCAGGTGAACTCTGGTAACCAGGGGGCAGGTTGCATCGACTACTAAAAACCCCCTACGCTGCGACTCCTCCCTGATTTGCTGTGACACACCGTGTGCACTGAACACTAAGACGGCTCCCTCTGGGACCTCATGCAATGTGCTGACGAACGTCACACCCATCTTCTTGAAATCGTTTACAACGTGAAGGTTGTGCACAATTTCATGTAGTGCATACACGCTTCTGATCCCAGAATATCTTTTGGCTACACTTTCGAGAATACGAATGGCCCTTTCCACTCCGGCACAGAACCCACGGGGCTGTGCGAGGATGACCTCCAAATTACCAAGCACTAGACTAATCCTCCAACGGCAAGTACGGAACGGCGGCGCCCACGCTTGCACCCAGAGAGTGCAGAGGCGGAACAACGCAGACCCCGTTACCGCATGCTATACGGCGCTTGTATAATTTTTGGTCAGAGCTGTCAAGTGCTCTAGCAGGAGTTGCACCAAGCCCAGTTGCGGTGTAGGCGCAACTTTCGCATGGGCATCGGGGGTCTCGTGCTGGAGGTAGGAAAATTGGACAAGACCTCACCTTACTGCCTCACAACGGCCTAAATTCACTACCCCTGTAGGATTTGGCAAGACTTATGAAGTCCCTTATTATGTACTGCGAGTCATGTGGGCCCGGACATCCTTCCGGGTGGTATTGAACAGAAAACACCGGGTAGTCCAGCAATCGCATGCCTTCTACTGTGCCGTCAAACAGCGATGTATGAGTTACTTCGACATTCTTTGGTAGAGTACTTGCATCCACAGTGAATCCGTGATTTTGGCTGGTTATCTCAACGGATTTGGTTACGGTATTGTATACGGGGTGATTGCTGCCTCGATGTCCGTGCCGCATTTTTACAGTTCGTGCTCCCATAGAAATAGCCAGTAGCTGGTGTCCCAAGCATATACCAAGTATGGGTATACCGCATTTTATCAAGGTGCGTATCTGTTCTACCTTTTCTTGTGGAGCACAATGTGGGTCGCCGGGGCCATTAGAAATTACTATGCCATGCGGGCGCAGCTTCATTACCTGTGCTGCAAAGTCATCCTTGGCTGCTATAACATGTACTGCGCAACCAAGGGTGACTAGCGCGTTCAGCATGCCACGCTTTGCCCCTGCATCTATCACACAAATTTTTAAGCCATCATGCGAGACTTGGTAGTTTTTTAAGTGTGGGAGTTCAGTGCCCACAGTAGGTGTATCGGCTGCCGCAGCTGCCTCTCTGAGTTTTTGTAGATTAAGGAGATTATAGTCATCAAAGTGGTGTATGATTCCATTTTGTGAGCCGTGCTCGCGCAAATGTAGGATTAGCGCACGGGTGTCAACTCCAGATATTCCCCCAATCCCACTGGCGTCCATCCAGGAGTTTAGATCTATCCACGAGGATATGTGAGACGCGCATGATACCTCTCTGACGACCACACCCCTTGCAAGTGTGTTTTCATGCTCGAAATCCTTGTGGTTTATGCCTACATTCCCTATGTGTGGGAAGGAAAAGACTATTATCTGCCCGGCAAACGACGGGTCAGTGATAGTATACTGGTAGCCAGAGAATCCTGTGGTGAAACAAACCTCCCCAACGCAGCTGCCCTTTTTTCCTAAGGATTTTCCAAAGAAGCTACGACCATCTGACAGCACTAGCACTGCGTCATGGCGGTCATATATCATGCGGGCGACAAAAAATCAAAATCCCGGTATTGTAGTACGAAACTTTGCAGAAGTTAACGGGTTATTTTATAAATTTTTTGATATGTCCCGGCTTCTCCGGCCACACACGTGTTTCTGGTACTGATTCAGTGCTCATTGGGCAAGGGCGTGAGTATTTCCGTTGACGCTTACGCACGCGGCAGTTTGCGGTAGCTCGGTCTAGTTAAAAGCTTTGTAATGTGGTTTGCGACGTACGTAGCCAACGATAGTTGATTGCTATGGCACAGAAGGTATTGTAGAATCTGTGCTGTTTTCATTTAGCCAAGAATAATGTCGGGGAACGCTGTTGTACTTTGCATACTAGATGGATGGGGCAATGGCAATGGCGACAGCTGTGATGCCATACACGCTGCTGATAAGCCATTCTGGGAGTCTGTAGTTTCCAGGTGCCCCCGTAGCGAGTTGTCTGCTAGTGGGGAAGATGTTGGCCTCCCTGCTGGCCAGGTAGGAAATTCTGAGGTTGGGCATTTAAGCCTCGGTGCTGGTAGGGTGATATTGCAAGATCTTCAGAGAATCAATGCAGGAATCGGCGAGATCCACAGCAACCCATACCTGCTTGAGTTTGTGGAGAAGATTAGGCGCGGACGTGGGGTATGCCACATTGCGGGCCTGCTCTCCGATGGGGGAGTGCACGGGTTGCAGGACCATATAACAAAGCTTGCGTCGGTTCTTTCGGAGCTTGGAGTTAAGGTTCTGATACATGCGTTTTTAGATGGGCGTGACGTCCCCCCGCGCTCCGCAAAGAAGTACATAGCGTCTTTGAGTGAGTATATGAGCTTGCGTGATGTTAGTATCGCTACTGTTAGTGGTCGCTACTATGCAATGGACAGGGACAGCAGGCTAGATCGCACTGAGAAGGCCTATAGGACCATTGCTCTGGCGGAGGGACCAAGATACAGAGACGCACTCTCTGCCGTTGAGAGTAGTTACGATGATGGAATCTCTGATGAGTTTGTGGTGCCGTCTGCGATAGGTGACTATCAAGGGCTTTCCCCTGGGGATGGTGTGTTGTTTACCAATTTCAGGAGCGATAGAGTTCTGCAAATCTTGAGAATGATCTTGCATGAGTCACAGGAGACTCCCAACGTTCTTGGTATGGTGCGATACTCAGAAAAAATCCAGATCCCCTCCCTGTTCCCCCCTAGGGACATACGCAATACTTTGGGGGAAGTGATTTCCGGATGTGGTCTGAAGCAGCTGAGAATTGCAGAGACTGAGAAATACGCGCATGTCACGTTTTTCTTCAATGGTGGAAGGGAGGAACCATTTCCTGGGGAGGATAGAGTCATAATTCCCTCGCCCAAGGTTAGTACTTATGATCTCGAGCCGGAGATGTCCGCGTTTCAGATGACTGAAGTCCTGGTAGAGAACATTGGATCCAAGAAATATAGCCTTATCGTGGCGAACTACGCAAATGCAGATATGGTGGGACATACTGGTAATATGGAAGCTGTTAAGAGAGCTGTGTCCACGGTTGATGGATGTTTGCAAATGGTATTTGATGCTGCAAAGAAGACCGGGGCTATGGTGCTTATAACTGCTGATCATGGTAACGCAGAAAAGATGTTTGATTTACAATGTGGGACCCCATTTACTGCCCACACGTCAAGCACGGTGCCCTTAGTACTGTGTAATTGTAGTGAAAAGCGCGACCTGACCAATGGTAGGTTGTGCGACGTTGCTCCAACCATTCTGGAGTTGATGCAGATAAGGAAACCTGATGATATGACAGGAAGCTCCCTGTTAGCCTAAGCCGCGGTGTGGGCCCACACGAATGAAATAGAAGCTGTTGTCACCTATCTTTCGAATATGGATTGTGCCCTTTTCTGAAGATCATTCTTATCGGCACTCCTTGCATGGAAAAGCTCTTGATGAAGCTATTTCTGAGGTATTGCTGGTAGCTGTCCTCAATGTGTTCTGTATTTGTTGATATCATAAAAGTTGGTGGGAGCGCTGATACCTGAGTGATATATTTTAATCTTACTTTTTTATTGTCCTGCAGGTGGGGGGCATGATGCTCCAGTGCCGTGTTCAGCCACTTGTTAAGTTTCGCAGTGCTGATTCTACTGCTGGCAGACTTATAAAGCCCTATGGCTCTGTCCAGGACATCGTTGCACCCAGTGCCATGCAGCGCAGAGATTTTCATTATGGGTACGTCAAAATCCACTCTGCTGTGCTGCCTTATTGTCCGTAGTATCTCTTCCTGTGCGGCTTTGCTGTCTACAAGATCGGATTTATTCATAACAACAACCATACTCTTTCCTTCTCGCATAGCGGCCTCGGCTATGGAGAGATCTTGTCTGTTTATACCTAGCGTGAAATCGACCATTAGAACAACCACATTTGATCTCGACAGTGCATCAGTTGCCGATTGTACAGAGAGCTTTTCCATGCTCTCAACCACTTTTGTTCTTCTTCTGATGCCCGCTGTGTCGGTGAGGAGAAGCTTTACTCCCTTGTGACGGTATTCCACGCTTATGGAATCGCGCGTTGTACCTGCAGAGTCGTCGGTAATAACCCTCTTTTCTCCCAAAATACTGTTCACAAATGTCGATTTCCCAACGTTAGGTTGTCCAATTATCGAGATCGTGATTTGCTTGTCCCGGACATCCGCTTTGTCGTTGCATTCCAGTACGCGTGAGAGGATTTCGTACAGGTCGGGCATGCCAAGGCTGTGTTCAGCAGATATATACACTGGTCCCAGAAAGCCTAGATACTCCATGTCATCTATGAAGGCGCAATGTTTGTTACTTTCACACTTATTGACAACCAGGACCACTGGTTTATCTGTTTTCTTTCTGAGCCATTTTGCGAAGTCTGTTTCTTGAGCATCTGTACCTTTTTTGGAATCTACAACGAATAATATTACGTCTGTACATTCAATGGCGAGTTCAACCTGTTCAGTTACTAATGCCTGGATTCCCGTACCAGCACCCACTCCACCCGTGTCTATGGCAATAAACTTAAGCCCGCAAAAATTGACCGCGCCCTCTTTCCTGTCTCTTGTAACGTGCGCTACACTGCTGACTATAGCCGATTTTCTCTTGATCAGCTTATTGAAGAGGGTAGACTTCCCCACATTGGGAAGACCTACTATAGCCACTTTTTGCATTGTATGCCAGACCTACGGTGGAACCACGCCCCTGGGGATTATACCCATAATATTAGTGGTGTGAAACTACTTCTGAAAAAAGTCCCTCATCCGGCAATGCGCCGTGCCCAACACAGGTGTGTGCCTGCTATGTCTCTGTCTTGCAGGACTTCACACTTAGAATATTGTGCCTTGCTGAAGATGCGCTACTGTAGTGGAGATTTTGCGCAATACTAGGTGGCGTAAGCGCAAGGCAGGTAGACCAGACAAATTGATTGATTTTTAGCACGAGTTGTCAGATGATTGAAGTGATTTTTTCTGTTGCGCTGCACGCATATGTGGTTACTCGCTGCTATTCCGGCGTTCATCTGTCTATTTTGTGCTTCCGGGGCATCATTTGCCGGTCCTGCCAAGCAGTTGGCTATGTCGGAGCGGTTTCGGGCCCTTTCTGCGGCCTTTGTTGGCCCAGAAATTGTTCAGACGTTTTCTCGCGTTCGCAACGTAGCGGGCGTTTCCGGTGTCACTATACCGCCGGTTGTCGCAGACGGTCTGGTTGTGGTCCTGGATGAGTGGGGTAAGTTGACTGCGCTGAACGAGGGGGATCTCAATAACGCGGTGTGGTATGCGGAGCTTGCTGAGGGTGTTGACAGAGTGTACTCAGGCGGTCTGGCATACTCCAATGGGATGTTGCTCTGTGCTGTGGACAATCTGCTGTACGGGATAGACCTGAAGAACGGAAAGGTGAAATGGAAGAAGGTTCTGCGCAACCCTTTGAGCGGGAATCTTGTGACTCTGAACGATGGTGAGGCTGTTGCGGCGCTGGTTATTGACAACTATCTGTATGTTTTCAACGTGGCTGATGGGGGGTTGTTGTGGCACCATGAAGGGGTTAGTGCCCATGGTGTGCGGATGCAGGGCACGCTATCGGTTGCTTATTCCCGCAGGGGGAATGCGATTGTGGTGCTTTTCCCGGATGGTAAGGTGTTGTGCCTAGACGCCCACAGCGGCGATAAGATCTGGGAAGGTGCACTTCAAAAGAGGGACTTGGGCATTGTTGGGCGTAGCGTGGTTTCTCCAGTAGTTGTTGCTAGGGAGGTGTTATTGGTAGGTGGCTCTGGGGTTGTGGAGAGCGTAGAGCTATCATCCGGAAAGAAGGTGTGGTCTGCGGATGTCGGGGCGTGTGACGTCTTTGGCGTGGAGAAGGTCGGCGTCTTCGTTTTGACCAGGGATGGCAAGTTGTTGGCTTTTGACATAGAAAGTAAGATACAGCTATGGGCCTCAGATTTGGGTAAGATTAAGAGAGGTGGCTGGTGGAATTCTCCCGTGCTTGCTGCGGGGAAATTGTGGCTACTAGGAAGCGATGGTCGGCTTTTAGGTATTAACCCTCTGTCTGGTACTATTGAGGAATCGTATAAAATTTCGGGATTCTTTGCTCGCTCTTTTGCTGTTGCGAAAAACGTAGCATACGCCCCTGCGGGGAAGCAGGGATTGGTGGTGCTCTCATAATGGGTTTTTGAGTATGGGTGTGTGCGATTACGACGTTGCGATCATAGGTTCAGGGCCCGGTGGATACAAGTGCGCACTGAAGGCTGCGAAGCTTGGCCTTAAAGTTGTGTGCGTAGACAAGAATTCTTTGCTCGGGGGTACCTGCCTCAGGGTGGGGTGCATTCCGTCGAAAGCTCTACTAGATTACTCATATAAGTATTATGCTGCAAAGAATCTCTTTAAAAATTTTGGAGTCACGGCCAAAGATGTTAAGTTTGACCTCGGCAAGATGTTTGAGGTTAGGAGCAGGGAGATAGGTGCTCTTGGTGCGGGTATAGCGAGCCTGTTCTCTTCTGCGGGTGTTAAAAGATTATGTGGCACCGCGTCAGTGACACGCATCATCGATGGTGGTTTTGAAGTTAGCGTAGTGCACGAAGATAGCTCTTCGTGCACATTATCTGCTGGCAAGGTGGTGCTGGCCACCGGTTCCGTTCCGGCTTCGCTGCCTGGCATTGATATTGACGAAGTCAATATTATGTCTTCAGACGGGGCATTACACATGGATACTCCCGGTAAATTGCTGGTCATAGGGGGCGGAGCTATAGGGCTTGAAATGTCTTCTGTGTGGAGTAGGTTGGGTGCGGAAGTTACTGTGGTTGAATATGCGGACTGCATAGCCGCCGGTTTTGACTCAGAAGTTAGCAGGGCACTGTTGGGCTTTTTAAAACAGCAGGGCATTAATTTCATGCTGTCGCACAAAGTGGTGTCCATATCGGAAACGAAAGGAGGTAGGTTGTCTGTTAGCTGTACCGCGCTATCCAGTGGTGAGGTGTCCACTGTGGAGGTTGACAAAGTGCTTGTCTCAGTGGGGCGTAGGCCAAATGTTGATAAGGCGGTTTCCGTGGATGGGCTGGTACTCGATGATAGGGGTTTTGTTTCTGTAGATAGAAGATATGAGACCAGCATTAAGGGGATTTTTGCAATAGGTGATGTTATTGGCGGCGTGATGTTGGCGCATAAGGCAGAAATGGAGGGCTGTGCGGTTGCTCGGCTTATATCCGGTGATGGTGCTTCAAATGTTGATTATGGGGTTATTCCCGCTGTTATCTACACCCATCCTGCGGTGTCGTCTGTTGGGCGAAGCGAAGACTACGTAAAGAGCGTGGGGCACAATTATAGGGTGGGTAAGAGTAGTTTTGCCGCAAATGGCAGAGCGAGAATTACTGGTGAAAGTGAGGGGTTTGTTAAGGTGGTTTCGTGCGGAAACACGGGCACCATTCTTGGGGTGCATATCATCGGTGCGCATGCGGATACCATGATAAATGAGGCTGTTGTTGCTCTTGGCTATAGAGCCTCCTCTGAGGATATTTGCCATATATGCCACTCCCACCCGGATGTGAATGAGGTCTTCAGGGATGCGTGTGAAGTTGCTTGCTGTAGAAAAAGTTAGCGATATGTTTATGCATGTCCTGCGGCAGGTGACTGCGCGCCTAAGGTCACGCTATGGGCTCGCTGGTCTTCTGCTTACCGCGTGTGTGTTGTGGATCCTTAGTGGGCTGTTTTCAACGCGTGTGGCTAAGCAGCACGTTATTTCTGGTGTTCAGAAGCCATCTCAAATGATCAGTGTAGAGGAATCGCATGCTGAAGACAGGGAGCTGATTATGCATTTTGCCGGTGAAGTGCATGCTTCGAAGTTCATGGACATCCTGTCAGAAGTCAGTGGTAAGGTGGAGCGTATAATTGCTAAGAGTGGCAGGAAAGTTGAAGGTGGGCAAGTTATTCTCGAGATTGAAGAGCGCGGTAGAGCAGAGAGGTTGAAGCAGGCCGAAGCACTGTTAAAGCAGAGGCAGCTTGAACGCGATGCGTCAGAATCTCTCAGTAGCACCGGGTACAGGTCTGAAGCCCAAGACAATGCGGCACTTGTTGCACTTATGTCCGCGGAAGCTGATCTGAAAAACGCCCAGATAGAACTGAATAGCACACGAGTAAGGGCGCCGTTTTCTGGGATAATCGGTAAGATTATCCCCCAGGTAGGGAGTTTTGTGAGAAGAGGGCAGGCCGTGGTGCAGATTGCTAATTTTGATCAGCTGAGGGTTGCGTCACATGTTTCAGAAAAGAGCGTGTCAAAGCTTAAGCTTCAGGGGCCGGCTAGTGTTGTTCTCAGTAGTGGTGAAGTTATGCGTGGTAATATCGCCTTTATTGGAAGGATTGCTTCTCCGGGTACAAAGACGTATATGATCGAGGTTTTGGTCGATAATAAAAATGGGGTCTTTGTCACCGAAGGGATGGCTGCATCTGTCAAAGTACCTGTGGGCAAACTCAGGGCTCATAAGGTTTCTTCCTCTTCCTTGAGTCTCGATGATTCCGGTGCCGTTGGTGTTAAGGTTCTCGATAGTGAGAATACGGTGCGGTTTTTCGAAGTGGATATAGTTGAAGACATGGGGGGGCAGCTCTGGGTTTCTGGAGTACCTGATGATGTGAAACTTATAGCACGCGGTCACGAGTATGTGACAGTTGGTGCAGAAGTTAATATGTGACCTTAGAAGAGAATTTGAAACTAATTGCAATGGTACTGCGTATATTTTACAATGTCGGCCATGTAATTTCTTCTGGTATATGGTGAAAACTAAGGAGGGGGTAGTAAGAGTCGAGGGCGTAGTTACGAAGTTGCTCAGAGATGCCGTTTTTGTTGTAAAGCTGAATGACGGTTGTGAAGTCATGGCTCACGCTTCCGGTAGAATACGTAAAAGCAAAATACGGATCCTTATGCACGATCGGGTCATGGTTGAAGTGAGTTCCTATGGCATAAGCAAAGATGGTATCGGCAAAGGCAGGGTCGTTAGTAGGCTCAGGAATAAAGAATGCTAAAAATAGACAGTCTGGTACTGGCCTCTTCCTCTAAGTACCGGCTGGGCTTGTTGGGGCAGCTTGGTGTTATACCAGGCGAGGTAGTGCCTCCTGATGTTGATGAGGGCATACTGAAAGGGGAGCTACCAAGGCAGTATTGCATTCGCATGGCTAGGGATAAAACAGCTAAGGTGGCTGCTTTGCGGTCCGGTAGGTTTGTGCTTGGTGCAGATACTGTTGCCTATTGTGGTAGGAGGGTGCTGTTCAAAACGGAAGATAAAGATCGCGCAATGGAATATCTTGAAATGCTTTCTGGTAGAAGGCATAGAGTGTGTACCGCTGTCTGTCTATATGCTCCTGGCGGTCTGGTGCACGAGAGGAGCGTTGTGAGCGTAGTCAAATTCAAGAGTATGTCCAAAAGTGAGATGGACTTCTACGTGGATTCGGGACAGTGGAAGGGCAAAGCAGGGGGGTACGGAATACAAGGTCTAGCAGGTGCATTGATTTCTTGGATTCAGGGCTCATATTCCTCAATAGTCGGGCTTCCGTTGCATGAGACATATTGTCTCTTGAGCAGCTATTTCGATCTTAAACATATTCCTTGATAAAGGGCGTGGTGCCTGGTAACATCGTGCACCGGTGTGTTTTCTGCGCCGGCAGCGTGCCATTTCGCACATAGCTGTACAATGGTCCCGTGTATTCGGGTTGTGCTATGGTGGTTTAACTGTTGTAATATTTTGGAGTGATGATGGGCAATCTACCTGAGTTTAGTATCCGAGATCTAGTTGAAGCTGGGGTGCATCTTGGACACAAGGCTGGGCGCTGGAATCCAGCAATGGCTCCGTACATATACGGGGTGCACAAATACAAAGACATTCATGTTATAGATCTAAGAAAAACTCTGGTTCTGCTGAGGGATGCCTTGTCCGTGCTGTACGACATAGTACTCAAGAGGGGTAGAGTGCTGTTTGTCGGTACCAAGGTCCAGGCTTCAAACATGGTTGCTGAGGAGGCCATTCGCTGTAGCCAGTACTACGTAAATCACAGGTGGCTTGGGGGCACTCTCACGAATTGGGAGACTGTCTCTTCCTCAATTAGGCGCCTGGTTGAATTTGAAAAACTCATGAACAATAGCGATGGCAAGTTCACGAAGAAGGAACTTTTGATGCTTGATAAGCAAAGAGGGAAGCTGGAAAGATCGCTAGGGGGGATACGAGAAATGGGCGGGCTACCTCATGCTTTGTTTGTTATCGATACTAACAAGGAGCATATAGCAATCAGGGAGGCCAACAAGCTCAAAATTCCAGTAGTTGCAGTTCTGGATACAAATTCTGACCCGAACGGGGTGGATTACCCTATTCCAGGTAATGATGATTCCGTACGGTCAATAGACTTTTTCTGTCGTGCTGTGTCGAGCACAATTTTGGAGGCCATACGCTCAGACTTGGTAAATTCTGGGGTGGATGTTTCCTCTACTGCGAAGGCGGGTGATGATTTAGCATCTGGGAATGTGGTTCGGGATGAACGTGCACCGGGTAGCGAAATGCCCAGTGTTGATGGATCTGCTGTGGCTGATTCTGGTGTGCCCGAAGCCAGTTTGCCTAGCGCGGAAGAGGCTGCGCTGCCCGAATGTGGCCCGTTACCGGAGAATGCGTCCGGTGCTGATGTGCCTACAGGTGCATCACCGGATTCTGGTGTATAGACGCGATGTGACTTCCGAGTGGCGGATGCACTCTCTTGTTGTTGTTTGAGGTTGAGCATAATGAAGGTTGGTGTTGAAATTATCAAAGAGCTGCGTCAGATTACAGGTGCGGGCTTGGGTGATTGTAAAGAGGCGCTGGAGGCCTGCTCTGGCGATCTGGAAAAAGCTAAGGGATATCTGAGGGAAAGAGGGCTATCCAAAGCGTACAAGAAGTCACATAGGGACGCAGCTGACGGGTTGGTTGCGATCCGTGTCGAGGGAAATAGGGGGGCCATCCTGAAGTTAGGTTCTGAGACTGACTTTGTTGCGCGTAATGAAAAGTTTCGTTTCCTTATCTCGCAATTGGTTGGCAGCTTATTAAAATATGGGTCGGAAGACCTCTCCGGGTTTTCCTCATCTCCTTGCGAAGGTGTACCTGGCGTGAGCATTGCTGATGAAGTACTGAATGCTGCGGCTGTGCTTGGGGAAAACGTGGTTCTGAGCGGAATAGGGTTTTTGGAACTGGGTAGCTCTGGAGTTATTGGTAGCTACGTGCATGGCGCAGTGGCTGATGGTGTTGGGAGGTCTGGTGCCATAGTTTCCTTGGAGACAACCGCCGCAACGCAATCTGGGGAGCTGCTTGAGTTTGCGAAACAGCTTGCTATGCACGTTGTTGCGGCTAAGCCCGAATCTCTTTCGGTTGAGACCCTGGGTGGTGAGCTTGTTGAACGTGAAAGAGAAATAGTGGCAAAACAGGTGGAAGCGCTGGGTAAGCCTGAGTCTGTTGCAAGCAAGATAGTAGAGGGAAGGATGCAGAAGTTTTTTGAAGATATGGTGCTGCTGGAGCAGACATTTGTTGTCGATGGACAGACGAAAATTCGCGACCTTCTCAGTAAGAAAAGTCAAGATTTGGGATGTGAAGTGAGGCTTACCGCATATAGAATGCTCTCTATCGGATAGGGAGTAGTGAGATTGAGGCCTTGTCTTCCTTGTTGAATTCCATAGAGAGCTGCAGTGGGGCTAGCTTTACTGTTCGGGGGATTGTGTACAATGATTCCTCTGTCGTGTTTCCAGATCGTGTCGTAACGCTCACCTCGCGCGATCTGAAGCACTGTAATGTTGAGGTTGTACTCTCTCTAATGAAGGATGATTTGAGGATGGTGCCCATAGGAGTTGGCGGGGTTTTTGAGCAATTTTTGTGTACCCTTGCTGCCCGCTTTAGGGATTTGGGCATACGGCACGAAGTTATGTCGGTGGTTGCGGCGTGTGACACGTACAATGTTTTGCTACAGGAAAGTGAGCGCGTCTGTACTGTTCTACTTCTTCCCGGATTGTGATGTTTGATATTATTTCAGAGGATTTTTTCATTAACGGGATCCTCGCGATTCTGACTGCAAGCCTAATTACGGCGCCTCTGGGTTCGATTATGATCTGGAATAGGCTTGCGTACATGGGTGATAGTATAGCGCATTCATCACTCCTTGGTGTGGGAATTTCGCTGCTATTGCAGATAGATCTGTCCATAGGGGTGTTCGCTGTTGCCGTGATTCTTGCGCTGATAATCTCATACGCCATAGATAAAATACACTCTATAGATACCATTCTAAATATCACTACTAGTGTGGTTATGTCCCTCAGCATGATCTTGTTATCTCTGGTGCCACTGTCTAGCGAGCGTGTCATGAGTTCGCTGTTTGGTGATGTGCTCATGATAGAAGGGAGGGACCTGCTAGAAATGGCAGTGATCTCTGTGAGCGGTATATGCGTACTCATATGGAGATGGAAATACTGGGTGGCTGTTTCAATAAGTAGAGACCTCTCGTTATCTGTTGGTATTAAAGCACGTCGGATAAAAATGGAAATTTTGACGGTGTCTGCGCTTGCCATTGTGCTGTTTTCACGCTCGGTAGGGATATTGCTCATTACAGCGTTTTTGACGATACCGGCGTCAGGTGCCAGGTTGATCTCCCAAACTCCAGTACAGATGGTAATTATTTCTGTAGTAATCTCTGCAACCTCAGGTGTGTTAGGGTTATTATTTGCCGCGAAGTTTGACACATTTCCAGGTCCCATGGTTATTATTGCTTCCTTTTTCGTACTATTACTGATGCATCTTTCCAGGGGGTGGTTGGACAGGCGCTTTTTTGATTGAAACGCAAAGTGTAGGTGCCAGCTTTCCACTGTGGATAAAGCCTCTGTTTTTTTAATTGTTCTACAATCCAGTTGCTGCACGTGTAGGCAAGTACACCCAAGTAGTAAACCTGATCGTTTTTGGATTGAACACTAGCCCAGATGGGCATATCCACAATTATTTCCATCCCGAATAAAATTTTACGCTTGAATTTCTATATCAAAACTAGTATGCCTCTTGGGCCGTCGTTTTATAACATAAATTTGCTGAGGTGACAGAAGTGCTAAGATCTCGAAAGGTAGCGTCGCAATGTTTATCTGCTGCATGCGTTGCAGCAACAATTTCTGTTTTTTGCTCTAAGTATTTTGATGTGTATGAGGATGGTGAGGTTCTCAATGAATGCAAGAGGCTGAAGTCTGAGTTGGAAAACCTAGCGATCAAGCAATCCATAATGAAAAGCAGGGTGTCAGACCACTTCTCTTTGTTTTGCGTATTAGGCTCAATTGATACAGAGATTCCTGAAGGCTGGTTTCCGCCTGTAAACCATACTACTTGTATTGCACTTGATAAAACGGTGCGTACAGTTTGCAAGGTAGTTCTGGGTGCGGTGATTGGCTCTGTCATATTATTGTATGTGTTCAAACAACGTTTGGGGATTGGCCTTCATAAGGAAGGAGGCGGTGTGCTGTCTGACTTCGCAATTGCATTTATCGTGTCTTCGTTTGTAATCCTCGGCGTGCTCGGGTTTTGTTCTTCTGCAAGGCAGCAAGACTTCCAGAGAAAGCAAAGCCGTGAGCTCAAGAAGCTTGCCGACATGCATGCGAGGAGTCAGACAGATTGTGAGAAAATAGTTTGTAGTGCTGAGAGGTACAACTCTCTTCCTGAAGAGGTAAAGTGCAGCATAAGGAGTTCCGAGTATTTATCTGCGTTGGTGAAGGAGAAGATTGTGTCCGGGGTCTTCACAGATAAATCTGCGGAAGACATCAGGAAAAAGGTAGTGGGTAAATGTTGTGAAGAAGAAGCCGCTATCTGTGCCTGAGGTACCATGTGGGTTTATTGTGTTGCGACTCCTCGGAAGCATTCAATGTACATAATCTTCCTAGTGAGTGAGCTTCATTGCTCTTGTGTTGAGGACATATTTAAATACGGACTAGTGCAGCGACTTGTGGTTTGAGTTCGTGTATTTTACTAGGGCTGTGCAGGTGGGGTTTATTACGGCAAAATTTATTTGTGTTGTGTCTATTATTCACTATAATGTAGCCGCTGTGGCTCGTCGGTTAGGGTTCAGTGTACATGCGGGGGTGTTGCGGTGGTTGACGAAGAGGGCAAGCGTGTTCCGCGTATCGAGATGGAGCGTAGGGATTTTCTAGGTCTCACTACGCTTTCCATGGCGTGTGTGGGTTTGGCTTCTTTTGTGTATCCCTTGGTTGCATCCCTGAATCCTGCAGCAGATGTTGTTGCCCAGGCTACGGTCGAAGTGGATCTGTCTAGTATTAAGGAAGGTACCACTAAGATTGTTAAGTGGCAAGGGAAGCCGGTTTTCATACGCAGGAGGACGCCTGAGGAGATCGAAGAGGCTAGGGCGGTTGATGTTTCAAATTTGCGCGATCCTCAAAGTGACCAGCAGCGTACACGAATGGAGAGCGGTGAGTGGCTCATCATGCTAGGTGTTTGTACGCATTTGGGTTGCGTTCCCGTGGGTGCGAAAAACGGGGAAAAGGGGTGGTACTGTCCGTGCCACGGTTCTAAATACGATACTTCTGGTAGGGTGGTTTCGGGTCCGGCGCCCCTGAACCTTCCTGTGCCCGATTACTACTTTCTGAATGACAACACTGTGGTGATCGGTAAGAAGGGTGCCGGGTCTGCTGTATAGGGAGCACAAGATATGTTTGGCGGCAAAAGTAATTCTAGTAGACCGCTTATCAAGGGGATTCGTTCGTGGGTTGAGTATAGGCTGCCTGTGGGTAGCTTCCTGAAGCATGCGGGTGGCTACCAAGTGCCGAAAAACCTTAACTATGCGTGGAATTTCGGATCTCTTGCCGGCATTGCTTTGGTGCTTCAAGTCTTAACCGGTATATTTCTTGCAATGCACTACACACCGCATGTTGATTACGCGTTCGATAGTGTGGAGCGCATAATGCGGGATGTGCGCTATGGGTGGTTAATACGCTACACGCACGCGGTTGGTGCATCCTTCTTTTTTATTGTGGTGTACGTCCACATTTTTCGTGGGCTGTATTACGGCTCATACAAGAGGCCCAGGGAGCTGGTTTGGTTTTTTGGTATTATCATTTTCTTTGTGATGATGGCCACTGCGTTTATGGGGTACGTACTACCTTGGGGGCAGATGAGTTTTTGGGGTGCTACAGTGATTACCAATCTTTTTTCTGCTATTCCGCTGGTAGGAGAAAGTGTTGTTAGGTGGCTTTGGGGGGGATTTTCTGTTGATAATCCCACGCTTAACAGGTTCTTTGCGTTGCACTACCTACTGCCGTTTGTGCTTGTAGCTCTTGCGATGCTGCATATCGTGGCATTGCACAGATTTGGTTCAGGCAATCCCAGTGGTGTTGAGGTGAAGTCTAAGCGTGATACTCTACCCATGTATCCGTACTTTATAGTGAAGGACTGTGTGACTTTCGGGCTGTTTTTCGTCCTTCTGTACCTGTTTGTGTTCTATGCTCCAAATTATCTTGGGCATCCTGATAATTACATAGAAGCTAATCCGATGGTGACGCCGGAGCACATAGTGCCTGAATGGTACTTTCTGCCGTTTTATGCGATGTTGCGCTCTATTCCGGATAAGTTGCTTGGGGTTCTTACTATGTTTTGCTCCATAATAGTATGGTTTTTGCTGCCCATTCTTGATACGTCACCTGTGAAGAGTGGAAAATATCGCCCGATTTTCAAGATTTTTTACTGGGCATTCGTTTTAGATTTTTGTGCGCTCATCTGGTTGGGTGGGCAGGAGGTCAGAGAGCCATTTGTATCAATGAGCAGGTTGGCGACTTTCTATTATTTTTGTTACTTTTTTATCGTGTTGCCAGTGCTTTCTAGGTACGAACGGTGTGGTAAGCTTCCGGAGACTATCAGCGATGCCGTGCCGGAGATGAAATAAGATGTGGGGACGTGCACTAGCTTTGTTGGCTGCTTCCCTAGTGGTGTCTATTGTATGTTTTGATGGGGTAGCACGCGCTGGAGGGGCACATGCCGCTGCTAAACAAAAGTGGAAGTTTAGTGGCATCTTTGGATCTTTTGATAGGAGCGCAATACAGCGTGGTTACCAGGTGTATCGGGAGGTGTGTTCTAGCTGTCATTCCATGAATAGGATCGCATTTCGAAATCTGCGCGATGTGGGGTTTTCCGAAGAAGAGGTAAAAGTTATAGCTGGATCTCACTCCATAAGTGATGGGCCCAATGAAGTAGGCGAGATGTTTGAGCGGCCCTGCACGCCTGCGGATTATTTTCCCAGTCCCTTTCCCAACAAGGAGGCTGCCGCTGCATCAAATAATGGGGCTTACCCGCCCGATTTGTCTTTGATGATAAAGGCCCGCCACAATGGTGCCGATTACGTATACTCTCTGCTGACTGGCTATGGTGGGGATCAAGCTGATGAGAGTGGTTTGTATCCAAATAAATATTTTCCAGGAGGCAAGATTGCTATGGCACCCCCACTGTTTGAGGGTGTGGTTAGCTATTCTGACGGGACCGCGCCTAGCGTTGAAAATATTGCCCGTGATGTGGTAAATTTTTTGCAGTGGGCGGCAGAGCCTGAGATGGAGCACAGAAAAAAATTAGGGATGAAGGTAGTGCTTTTGTTGGTGGTTGGGACTGTTTTGGTTACAATAATCAACCATAGGCTTTGGAAGCCGCTGCGCAAGTAGTCGGGGGAGTCATTTCCCGATTCTAATATCATATCCTAAAGGGTGTTTGACGGGTGCTTTACGTGTGGGGTCTATTGTGCCCAGCTTGGTGTAGCGCGCTATCCGGGTTTTTTGATTGAATACCTCCTCCAGTTTAGTTGCGTAGAAGTTGCCTGAGTGAGTTTATACTCAAGCTCCAATAGATAAAATTCTGGATTGCGGGAGGGGCTTGTATCCGTGGATCAGCCTTGGGAGCATGTTGAGTGGTCTATACTCGTATAGCTGCACATTTTTGGTTGTATTATGGTTACAAATGCTGTAGTCTACCGCAGCGTGTTGCTTCTAGGGTTGATTGTATGCGAATCCTGCTGGCATTTTGTGCAGTTTGTTGTGGGCTGTTTCCCAGCTTTTCCCTCTTCGGTGATTCTATTTATGGTTCCTCTGATAGAGGTGGGATTGTGCCTCATGGTCGGGGCGATGCTGCGCGCGGTGCGGATGATGGGTTCTCGTTCGATGGTGAGATCCTCTTTTACAGCTGGAGAGGGCGTGCGATGCTTCCTAAGTTCTCGGGTGGTATTGGCCCCATGAGCTCGTTTGGAGACTCCATGAGGGCTGAGGGTAGAATCTCGAAAGATTTGGAATGGAGCGGAGATTGTGATTTCATTGGAAACTTGGCGTTTGAGTATGCTGCGGATTCGGGCATTTTGTACGGGGCGGATTTCCAGCTGTTGATACCAGAGGTTAGGAGTGCTGTTGAAGGTTCTGGTAAGGCGGTGGTGAATCGTGGTAGCAGGGTTTTCGCGCTTACTCCATATGGAAAGTTTTCCTTGGGATGTCAGGAGGGTGTTGAGTCTGTTGTTGCTTCTTTGAGTTCTGGCGGCGCGTTTGACGATTTTGTGCGCGGGCGGGACCTGACTTTGGTTAAGTACAAGCTTCCTACGCTAAAGGGTGATTTTCTGACTCACGGTGAGGGGTGGTGGTGGCTGCGTAGTAATGCGGCGCTGCTGTACCCCGGCCTTTATAGCGAATCCGTTTTTCGTGAGAATAGCGTAATAGATTACTATGGCTCTGATGAGCGCAGTAGGCATTACAGTAAGTATTTTGTGAATAATTTGCCGTTCAGGTTCTCTTATCAATCCCCCAAGCTTTTTGGGATCAAGTTTGGTTTAAGTTATTCTCCCACTGGATACGATGAGGGACTCTTCAGAGCGTATAACTATAAAGATGTGTTGTACGATGGAGAGCAGTGGGAGTTCGTTGATAATTATGCCGATGTGAGTGCGGAGCACGTGCGCCGCAGTGGCGGTGGTGCGCGCAGTAAATTGGGAGGTGGCGCACCTCAAGGAAGGCTTGCTGCCAGCGGGGGTGCTGCTCTTGGTTCTTCTAGGATTTTGCTCGCCGATGACGTGTTGTACGCTCCCGCCTATAAGCACGTCATCAGTGCCGCTGTATCAACTGACAGTACGTTGACTTTTGGCAGGGAGGCGGTCAGGGTTGGTGCTGCCTTTGCCGCAGAGTGGGCTCCTGCACGTGGGGTTGAGGGCTATGGGAGTATAGCTCCTGATGGTGGTTTTTGTGCGCTTTCGGCAGTTGGTGTTTCCGCTGGTCTTGGGGTGCGTGGTCTCGATTTTGGATTTGGGTATGGGTACCTGGGTACGTCGGGTTACTCGAGGGGTCGTATCGTTGGCACTGCCATAGAGTGGGATCGCGGTGGTGCGGACCCAGCTTGGCGCCCTTCGAGTTACCTTGTGGCTGGTTTGGGGTATGGCACCGGGCCTGTCCGTGCGGAGTTGTCGTATTTTACCAGTGTGAGGGGTGGGTATTTATTCTCGTCGGAAGTTGATGATTTTGGTGCGAGGGTTAGCTACGAGCTGTATCGGAGCATTGATGTGCAATGTGCGCTATTTCTCCAGCTGCACAGGGTTTCTGTGGGATATGATTTCGCTAAGGGTTTTGTGAGAGATAGCGGCGCTAGTGGCCACCTCTCTTATGATTTTGATGTGTTTATGTCAGGCGTGAAGTTGGTCTTCTAGTTAGGTCTAGTTTCGGGGGTGTATATGATACGTAGAGGTTCTCTTATAGCTCTGGCTGTGGCGGTGTCTCTTCTTGCTTCTGCTCGGGATGCGGTTGCTGCTCCCGATTCTCAGGAAGTGGGGAGGGGGCACGCCTTCGTCACTGGTCGGGTGCTCTCCTACGCGTGGCTGCTGGACGACGATCCAGTTGGGGATGAGCATGAGGGTCACAGGCGGGTTCGCGGTGATGAGAGCGTTCCCTGGCGTCGCAGCAGGTACGACGCGGGCGGAGCGCACGTTTTTGATCACAATCTTGGTAGCTGGGGGACGAATTACGATGCGGCGCTTGCTGTTGGTATGAGGTCGAGGAGTGATAGGCTGGGGTTGATTTATGGTGCGGATTTTGCGCTATCTGTGCCTATAGGGTCTTTTGGTAGGTCGTTCTATGATGAGATGGTTGGTGCTGGTAGCAGGATATTTGCCGATACTCCTTACGGTGATTTCTTCTTAGGATACCAGGAGGGCGTAGAGTCATCCATGAAGACGGATGTGCTGGGCCTGGTGCCCGGAGGAAGTAGCAGTGCGTGGGGTAAGTACCTGAGGTGCTTCTTGGGATATGCTTCTGGCATGCCGTTTCACATGTATCCCGGGTTGTACAGCGAAAATCTATTCCGGTCCATTGGCAGCTTTGATAGGGTTGGGGTCTTCAGGGAGACTCGCAGGTTTTTGGGAGTTTTGCCGATGAGGCTTTCGTACATTTCCCCAAAAGTCGGGGGGTTTTCACTGGGAATCAGCTATTCTCCGTCTGGCTACAGGGACGATCTTTTCAGAGGTGATGCCCATAAGCTCGGGGTTGTCCGCAAGGTCAGTGGCGGCGCGAGCAGCGCCTCTGCTAGCGGCAGTGCAAGCGGCGGCTCGGCAGCTGTTACAACTGCGGCAACAACACCCGGTAAACCAGAGCTTGCTCTTCTTGCTGTGCAACCTACTTTCGACTTGGGGCCCGTTTACAAGAACATACTAAGTGGTGCCCTGCGCTATGATTGGAAGTCTGAGGATGCGACATTTGGTGTGTCTGTTACTGGTGAGTACGCAAAGTCCAAGAGGTACACCGACATATACGTTCCAGGGGCGGATGATCCGTTTGTTGAGTACAACAATCTTGCTGCGCTGTCTACCGGTGCCGAGATAGGGTTTGCTGGGCTCAGGGTGGCTTTATCATACGGTTATTTAGGTAACTCTGGGCGTCCCAAGGTTATGAGCCGAGGTAACAAAGTGTGGGAAGTGCCGTATGGAGCTAGCCTTCCTTCCTATTACTTTGCTTCTTCCTTGGGGTACAGGTATGGCGACCTTTATTCCAGTGTTGTGTACTTTGTCAGCAGGGTTGGCCACACTATAGGTGCTTCTAGTGGTGGTGCGGCGCACAATGATTACAGGCTTGGGTTTGATGGAAAGCACATACTCAGAGACTTAGCTGTTGGGCTTGATTACAGCTTATACGATAGGAAGAATACGAGGCTAGGGTTGTTCGTAAGTTGTCACGCGTTCTCCTTAAAGCAGGAGCTCGGTGAGTTTAAGTTTGTTGAGGGCAGCGGTGGTGATGACGGCGATTATGCGCGCGTTGATCCAGACGAGCGGAAGCGAAGTAAGCACAGTGGAGTTGTAGTCCTATCGGGCGTCAAATTTGACTTCTAAGAGAGAATTCCGGGTTTTATGCTTGAGCAAGCCCGGGCTTCTTCTTGGCGATACTGGTTGTGGTTGGTGGCTGTTGTGTGTTCCTGCGGTCTGGTGTCGGGTGTTCGGATAGAGCCCGCTCTTCCGTCGCAGGCGTTGTTGTGCATTAAGTCATAAATTTATAGTTGTGTATCCTAATAATATTATGCTATATCCGTATTAATTCCTTGACATGCGTATTCCCGCTCATTAAGTATAGCCTGTACAGCTAACGTATTTTCAATGTTTAATCAGGTAATACACAATGACGAGAGTTTCTTTGTCCACTGCTCTTGCGTCTCTTTTGATGTTATGTGGGGTAAGCGATGCGCTTGCTACACCTCGTGACCAAAAATCGCAAGGCAACGGGAGTGCCGCCTCTGCTGAGCGGCGATACGAATATGATACCGAGGTCGAGCACTACGCGAGCACCGTGCCTTCTGTGGATATAGGTGGAATCCTGATTACTCATGGGTGGTTTTCATCCCAAGATGACTATTACAGAGGTAAGGGCATAGAGAGAGGCGGATTTCCTTCTGAATATTCACGAAAACACGGGTTTGCCTCAGACGGAATGTTGCACATATCTGCTGAAGGAGGTAACGATGCATTGGGTATATCATATGGTGGGAGCCTTGAGCTTGATATTCCACACGTGCAAAGAAGTGAATATGTGTCCTTTAAGCAGGTAGGTAACAGGGGTGCAAGTGTGTTCCTAAATACACGCTTTGGTGACCTAAGGGCTGGGTATCTAGAGGGTGTTGATGCACTGATGAAGGTTGATGCTTTCAGCATAGCAGCCGGAGATAACAGCAATCTTTGGATGCGGTATGTAAATCTGAGGGATATTCACGATCCTTTGGAAAATTCTGATGCAGCTGTAGATCTTCCTAGCGAGATGAGGAAGCGGTACCTGGAAAACGCATTTTATTTGTCTACGGGGCTGTACAGTCAGAGCATATTAGAGGGTGGTAACAGGTTTTCCAGAGGGGCTTTGAGCCCTTGTCATGGTACCTCCTTGAACTTGGTTAATGCAATGCCCTTTAGGTTTTCGTACACCTCTCCAAGTCTGGGTGGGTTGAGACTGGGTGTGAGCTATTCACCGTTTGGTTATGATGAAGATAAAGTTACTAGGGCCCATGTTGCTCGCAAGCTTGTTACTGTGCCGAATCCTGATGGGATCTTGGGGCTAAATTTAGGTCTACGAGGGAACGCTGGTACACCAGTAGAGGTAAGAAACGCCAGATCGCGCTACATAATGCCTCTGTATGAACATGTGGTCAATGTTGCTGTGACATACAAAGCATATATTGGGGGCATGGATTTTAAGGTGTCAGCTGTAAGCGAATATGCGAAAAGTAAGACCGAGCTGCTGAGCGAGCACGTTTCCTTTGCCAGAATGGATGACATGAGAAATGTGGCCCTTGGTGGAATGCTAGGCTATAAGAATCTGAAGTTAGCGGCTTCTTACGGATATCTTGGTGCGATAGACAGAGTCAATAACATGTACGACTATGACGAGAACAGCGGTAAATTCGCGCTCAATGACCAAGATAAGGTACTAATCAAAACAGAAAGCACCTCCTTCTGGACGATCGGAGGCGGCTACGAATACGATAGAGCTTACATTTCTGTTGTCTATCGCGGTAGCAATTATAGTGGTAACGAGCTAGACGAAATTGCATTTGGGGCAGAGTATTACCTTTCAAGCGATGCTTCAAGGGTTGATTGTTCGATCTTTGCGAATCATCACTATTTCCGGGCGCAGTCTTCTGCAGTGTTGGATGGTGCGAGAACTAGTGGAGTAAACAAAGGCCGGGTTGTACTCGCTGGGATGAAGGTTAGGTTCTAACTGAAGCCTAGGGTGTCACGAGAAACTCTAAGTGAAATGGGGTTTCTCGTGCTACGGCTGATCTTTCACCCGTTCACTATGCCGTGCCCGAGCCATCTTCTTGCGGGCAGTAGCCAAAATTGTGATTATACGCAGTGTTTGAAGTGGTGCGTGATCCATGGGTTATAACATTCAGAGTCAGCTCACAAAACATGCTTAGGAAACGGTTTTGCCTGCCACTTCCGTATTTTTTCTATGCAATTAGCGTGGCAGTGCAACTCTGAGCGCATATGCAGTGACTTCTAGGATAATGCCTTCCAACCAGGTGGCAGCCGTGGCCATAAAAGTGCGACCCTAACTAACAAAAAACACTACCCCAAATACTGTTCCCAACAACTCCTCAGGTTCATAACACTGTGCTTTGCAGAAAACCGCCCAGGGAGGGAATTTACCCGAGGTTGCCTATCCATGT
The DNA here is from genome assembly GCF_025628805.1 of Anaplasma capra. GTDB lineage: Bacteria > Pseudomonadota > Alphaproteobacteria > Rickettsiales > Anaplasmataceae > Anaplasma > Anaplasma capra. The sequence continues at coordinate 56,820 of NZ_JAOTBG010000001.1, read as the reverse complement.
AGACAGCCTTATTTCAGAAAAAATCTCAACCTTCCTATGCACTCTTCCTGACCCAATATTTCCATGATCTCCAGTATACTTGGAGTGCTCAGCCTGCCGACTATTGCTGCGCGCAATAGGTGGTAGATGTTGCTAATCTCTATGTTACTGCGCTTTGTGTACTCCTTTATGTATGACGATAAGCATTCTTTCGTCCAGGTTTTTTGTTCCATCTTCAACATCGAATCTACGAGCTCGGCTAGAAGCTCAAGTTTTTCTGAGATAGTCTGTTTTGCTTCGTCACTAACGGAAATGGGAACATCTTGTACGTAAAACACCGAATCTCTCGCAAGGTCTACCAGGGTACTAGCCCTCTCCGTAAGCTTTTTCAATCCTAGGGAAAGGCGGGCAATCTTTTCCTTGGGAACTGGATAACCCAACTCCTGCTCCAAAAACGGCAGTAAGGCCTTTGACACCTCGTCCTCGCTTTTGTGGTTCATGTAATGACGATTTAGAAACAGTAGCTTTTTGCTATCCAGGCACGCATGTGATGTGCCTATATTTTCAATGGAGAACAGTTGAATTGCGTTCTGAATTGCAATGATCTCCTCATCCTTGTGGCTCCAGCCCATTCGTAGTAGGTAATTGCATACAGCCTCCGGTAGGAAGCCCAATTTTCTATACTCATGCACCCCAGGTGCACGATTTCTCTTTGATAATTTAGTTCCCCCCTCATCATGTATCAGAGGTATGTGACAAAACTTCGGGCTATTCCACCCCATGGCTTCAGCGAGCAGTATCTGTTTTACTGTATTTGTTATATGGTCGGAACCTCTGATGATATGGGTAATACCCATATCGTGATCGTCAGTCACCACCGCAAGGAGGTACGTAGGGTAGCCGTTTGAGCGCAGTATTACCATGTCATCGATCTGCGCACTGTTTACTGATATTTTCCCGTAGACCCCGTCTGTAAACTGTATCTCCTGGGCTTCGGGGCTTTTGAGCCTTATGACTCCGGCTACAGCTGTGTTGTGCGGGCGGCTATTGTTGTCTTTCCACGGACAGCAGTGCCTGTAATATTTACCTTCCTTTTCGAACTCAATTCTTTGGTGAGCTATTTCATCTTCTGAGCAGTAGCAGTAATAAGCTTTATTTGACGCAAGCAACTCCTTGGCCACTTGCACGTGGCGCTCCTTTCTTGTTGATTGTACAACCACATCCTGGTCATGGTGGAGCCCAAGCCACGATAGATCCTCTATGATAGACCGTGCAACGTCCTCGGAAGATCTTTCTTGATCTGTGTCCTCCATACGAAGCAAAAACCGGCCACCGTGGTGCCTGGCAAATAGCCAATTAAACAGTGCAGTTCTTGCTCCGCCCAGATGCAAACTTCCTGTAGGGGATGGAGCAAACCTGGTAACGACGCTCACTGCCTGAAGCTCCAAGAAACCTGTTGGGGATGGTATAGCAAAAGTTCTAAAATGGCAATGAGAGTGAGGGAATACGGGTTCCTGAGGCTAGGGTGGCTAATTGTGTTTATACTCTGCAATTGCGTAGGCGTTGCATGTTATGGGTTTCCCCATTAGACACTTACCTGGGTGGCCTGGCAATACGCTACCCCTGCTTTTTTGATGGACACCTGCCTTTCAGTAAGGGAAGAGTTACTGGCCAATCCTCAGGGTGCCGTTACCGAGAATCGAACTTGGGTTTCGTCCTTACCAAGGACGCGTTTTACCATTAAACTATAACGGCGGAAAGGGATTGTAGTTTTTTGTAATGGGTAAGTCAAAGACAAACATCAACACTGAGGACAGAAAAAAGAGGCTGGCTGAGCTCTTGAAAAAGAACATTGCTCGCCGCAAAAAGAAAAAATCTTCTGGTACTGAAGATGCCAGAACTACCAGAGGTTGAGGTAATTACCAGCTTTTTTGCTGAGAAAGCGGCTGGTAGATTTATAAAACACGTCACAATAAACAGGCGGGATTTGCGCATTCGCATAGCAGATGGTTTTGAGGATGCTGTTGTGGGTGAGAGGATTAAATCTGTGCATAGGGTTTCTAGGCACCTTGTGTTTTTACTGAGTGGAAGTAAGCGGATTATGTTTCACTTGGGTATGAGCGGTAAGATGACTTATGCCGCACCTTACGTGCAGAGCAAGCACGATCACTTCGTTATGCTCTTAGATGATGAGTTTCATATAGTATTCAACGATCCGCGCAGATTCGGGGCTGTATTACTGGTGAATTCCCGGCAGTATGAAAGCATTGTGAAAAAAATCGGGCCTGATCCACTTTCTGATACATTTAATGCCGAATATCTGAGGCAATTTAGAAAGTCATGTGTAAAGAGTGTGCTCATGAACAATGCTATAGTGGCTGGTATAGGGAACATATATGCATCTGAGATTCTATTTAGGGCCGGTATATTACCCATGCGAGCTATGTGCGATGTTTCGCATGTAGAATGCGAAAGAATAGTACAAGAGGCCAAGTCCACCCTCAGACTTGCAATAGATACTGGTGGGTCAACCATCAGAGATCACAAAATACCTACTGGCGCGAAGGGAGGCTTCCAACAGTACTTTATGGTTTACCAGAGGAAGGGTGAACCCTGCCGTGTTTGTGGAGCTTGCATACTTTCGGAAAGGCATAGAGGGAGAAGTACATTTTTCTGTACGTCGTGTCAGCAGTGAATTTAGTGACTGCTCCGTGTTATAGTGGTTAACGCCCCTTATGAGAGCCAGCCATGCGGTGTCGGATTAATCTTGCGCGTATGTTATACGGTCTGTACCTTGCCCTAGAGAATTTGGCGTTTCAGCCGGTCTTAGCGCGTAGCAATGTTTGGGTGTTTAACAAGAAAATTAAGCAACCGCTGATGTGTATGTTGGTCTGGAATCGCCTATGGTTCTGGGGAATTTATGTATTGTAAATAGGTTGTTGTACAAAAGATGAAAAAATCAGGAGATTTTTTGGTATAATCCCACATTCTACGGTTTTATTTTCCAGGTGCGTAATGTGTTCCGCGGTTATTCAAGAGTTAGAGAGTAGAAAGTCCAAGCTCAAAGCGGGTGGTGGCATATCCAGAGTGGAGAAGCAGCACAATAAGGGCAAGCTTACCGCTAGGGAGCGGCTTGAGGTTCTACTCGACGAAGGCTCTTTCCAGGAATACGGAGTGTTTGTAGAGCACAGATCCGTCAACTTCGGCATGGACAAGGCAAAAATTTCAGGGGATGGTGTTGTTACGGGCTCTGGCACAATATACGGCCAGAGAGTGTGTGTATATTCGCAGGACTTCACAATATTTGGTGGGTCTTTGGGTGAAATGAACTCAAAGAAGATATGTCACGTAATGGACATAGCTGCCAAGGTTGGGGTGCCCGTAATAGGTATTAACGATTCTGGAGGTGCCAGAATACAGGAGGGAGTGGATTCTTTATCTGGGTATGGCGAGATCTTCCGTAGGAATGTTGAAATGTCTGGAGTTGTTCCTCAGATATCTTTAATCATGGGCTCATGCGCTGGTGGTGCAGTGTACTCTCCTGCGCTCACCGATTTTGTCTTTATGGTACGCGGCAGCTCGTGCATGTTTGTTACTGGGCCTGACGTTATTAGGAAAGTTACCTTTGAGGAGGTTACCCAGGAAGAGCTGGGTGGCTCCGCTGTGCACGCCAAAAAGACGGGAGTTGCAGATTATGCCTTTAGTGACGAAATTGATGCGTTACGTCAGGTTCGAAGGTTCTTCTCGTTTCTTCCTGCGAACAACAGAAGTACCGCCAAATTTAGGCAGACCGAGGACGCTGTGGACAGAGAAAGCGAGTCCTTGAACACTCTAGTACCACAGAGTAGCAGCACGCCATATGATATGTACGAGCTTGTGCGAAAGGTGTGCGATGAGGGAGTATTTTTTGAGCTAAAGCCAGACTTTTCAAAGAACATCATAACGGGGTTCGGCAGAATAGGTGGTTACACTGTAGGGTTTGTAGCGAATCAGCCCATGCATTTGGCTGGGTGTTTGGACATCGATGCTTCTAGAAAAGCTGCAAGATTTGTGAGATTTTGTGACTCCTTCAACATACCCATTGTTACGTTTATTGATGTTCCTGGGTTTATGCCAGGTGTATCGCAAGAATATTCAGGCATAATATCTCATGGTGCAAAGCTGCTGTATGCTTACGCGGAAGCTACGGTACCAAAAGTAAGCGTTATCGTGCGTAAGGCGTACGGAGGCGCCTACATTGTGATGAATTCTAGACATTTGTGTGGCGATGTGAATTATGCTTGGCCTAGCGCTGAAATAGCGGTCATGGGTTCGGAGGGTGCGATCGGCATCATTTTCCGTAGCGAGCAAGATCAGGAGAGTTTGCAGAAACTGATCCGAGAATACAATGACAAGATAGTTAACCCGTACGTTGCGGCTTCAAGAGGATTTATAGATGATGTAATAGTGCCGTCTTCCACCAGGAAGCACTTATACTCCGCTCTAAACCTATTGCGTGATAAACAAGTGACGCGGGCCTGGCGCAAACACGATAACCTGCCGCTGTAACATGGTACAGGGCCTGGTTTCGCGCCCGCTGCGTGCGCCGTCGGTTCGTCCGTCTGCTGCGATATGTGTTGTAGGAGCGCGAGTAAAATTAAGTAGAAATCTGCCGCAATTTGTTTGCCTGATCATCAGCGATGAGAGCGTCGACAAATTCGTCCAAATCTCCTTCTCTCATTATGTGCTCAAGTCTATATGAGGTCATATTTATTCGATGATCAGTGATTCTGGACTGCAGAAAGTTATAGGTTCTGATACGTTCCGAGCGGTCACCCGAGCCTATTTGACTTTTGCGCATTTTTGAGATTTCGTCTTCTATTTTTTGTTTTTCGAGGTTGTACAACCTTGCTCTGAGCACCTTCAGAGCCTTACTCTTGTTTTTGTGCTGAGACTTTTCATCTTGTTGAATTACAACTATACCGGTAGGGATGTGTGTGATCCGAACAGCGCTGTCGGTTGTGTTAACGGACTGCCCTCCCGGTCCGCTTGACCTGTAAACGTCTATCCTGAGATCTTTTTCATCAATTTTGAGGTCTACTTCCTCAACTTCTGGTAGCACAGCTACAGTGGCTGCGGAAGTGTGCAGTCTGCCGGAGGACTCTGTTTCCGGCACGCGCTGTACTCTGTGTACCCCTGATTCAAACTTCAGTCGTGCAAATACATCTTTCCCTCCAATGCACAGTGATGCCTCCTTGTACCCTCCAATACCGGTTGTGGATATGCCTATAGGCTCCACCTTCCATGATTTTCTTTCTGCATATTTTGTATACATCTTGTACAGATCGTACACGAATAATGCCGCTTCTTCCCCCCCGGTTCCTGCCCTGATTTCTAAAATCGCACTGCGAGAGTCGTCCTTATCCTTTGGTAGCAGCGACAACTGCAACTTATGCCTTAATTTCGGGATTAGCTTCTGCTTTGTGTGAAGCTCCTCTTTTGCGAGACATGCCAACTCTGCGTCAGTTTCCGTACCATTCACAAGTTCTTCCAATTCCCCAATTTCCTCTTGCGCAGACTTGTACTCTTCGATCAGGGACATTATGGGTAACAGATCTGAATACTCCCTGGATGCGGCAACGAAGCCCTGAACTCCAAGGGATTCAGGATTCGATAGTTGCTGTTTAAGAATACGAAATTTCTCGCATAACCCCTCTAGGCTGTCTTCAAAGCTCATAATCTTACCTGTGTACCCAACTGTGGGGCAATTACCGTACTAAAAAATGCACACGAACCGCGGCCATGTTAGCACCTATGCAACACGTTGTAAATTTTTGTGCTGTTTGTATACACTGAATAAAGAGAATATTTTTGTTTACCGTAGACGTTTTTGCGTCCACTCTATTCGACGTGGTATACGCCAACATGCTTTCGGGCTCACCCCCGTCTTTCGGTTGTGTAGCAGAATTTGTGCGGAATGGATTCCATAGAACTTTTGTTGCAAGAGAACAGTAAATTTTTGATACTACGCCTATGTGTAATGCGCACTAGGCGCCACAAGATGTGACCGTTATGTTATCTAAGTGTAGATTTGTTGCCGGGGTACAAGATAAGCACCTGTTGCCGGACTTTTCGGTGCCTGAAATTGCTTTTGCAGGGAGATCTAACGTTGGAAAGTCGAGCTTAATTAATGCAATAACGCAGAATAAGAGGAATGCCAGGGTTTCTTCCAATCCCGGGTCTACCAGGCAAATAAACTTCTATCTGAACGAGGGGGTACTTGCACTTGTTGATCTGCCTGGATATGGATACTCCAAAGCGTCAAAGGAAAAGGCGGGCTCCTATATGTCGTTGGTGGAACATTACTTACTAACCAGAGAGGCTTTACAGTGGTTGGTTTTGCTTATAGATTCTAAAGTCGGACTCAGGGAAATAGACATGGATTTTATATCCTGGCTCGAGGAGCGCTGTGTGCACTACAGTCTGGTTCTAACCAAGATTGACAGGTTGCACGACAGGGAGCTGAGCAATGTTCTGTCTTCTGTACGGGATAGGGTGAAGGAATGTCGTATGCTGCTTCATCCGACGATGGGTATAAGCAGTAAGTCTGGGAAGGGAGTAAGGGAGTTGGTTCATGAAGTCTCAAAATGTATCAGAGGGTGGCCGAGGGAGCGCAGTGCTTGAGCTTAACGCCAGCCAGTTTGCGGGAAATAGTGAGTGGTTACGTGATGTTAAGGTGCTATCTGAATCCCTGCCGCATATACAGAGATTTTCAGGAGAGGCCTTGGTCATCAAATACGATGGTGCCGTTATGGAAGACGCGAACCTTTCTGCACGGTTCGCTAGTGATGTGGTGCTGTTGAAGCAGGTTGGCATAAATCCGATTATTGTGCACGGTGGTGACCGCAAAGTCGGGGAGATTTTGGCGCGATTCGGCAAGGAGTGCTCCTTTGTCAATGGTTTGCGTGTTGTAGATGTGGAGACCTTAGAAATTGCGGAGATGGTTCTATCAGGTCTTGTAAACAAAGAGGTAGTGCGGCGGATAAACGATGCCGGAGGTTGCGCTGTAGGGGTGAGCGGGAAAGATGCATGCTTGGTGGGTGCAAGAAAAATGTGTTGCACCTCACGCGATGGTGGGCCGAATAATATAGAAAAAATTATGGACGTGGGGTTCGTCGGGGAACCCAGCGAGGTGAACACCGACTTGCTCTTTCTCCTTGAGGAATCGGATTTTATTCCAGTTATTTCACCGATTTGTGGCGGGGCAAACGGGGCAACATACATGGTAAACCCTGATCTCATGGCCGGTGCAATAGCTTCTGCGGTATCTGCGGCTAGACTGTTAATTTTGGCAGATGTCGCTGATTGTGTGAAGGATGCGGGGGGCCACTTAATACGGGAAATCTCATCAGATGAGGCAGAAAAACTCCTTGGTGGCGAAGGAATCAGTGCAAGCGTTTTACACAAACTGCAGGCATGCATAAAATTCGCTCGGGAGACATGTGGTACATCTCACATAGTAGATTGCACCATACCGCACATTCTACTCTTGTCGCTATTCACCGCGCATGGCGCCGGCACTACACTCTGTTGCGAGTTCGGAAAAGAGTAATCGTATCACTGTTTGTGTGCTTGATATCCAAATAGTTGGGTGTTTCTTCCTCCAGTGTTGACTAGTGTTTGCGTTTTATGTACATATACCGCCCGAGCCTTGTCTGTAGTTTTGTGCTCATATTTTGGAATTAAAAGCTAGGCAAAGCCGCCACTTCTGTTGCCTGAATTGGGCCTACGTACGCGTGTTGATGATCAGGATTTGTTATGGACGCAAAAAAGAAAAGGGCCGCACGGTGGTTTTCTGAGTTACAAGATAGAATTGCTGGTGAGTTTTTGGCGATTGAGAATGAATTCTCCGACGATATTCCAGAAGTTAAACGTAAAAAATGGGATCGAGAAGGCGGAGGGGGAGGTGAGTCAGTTGTAATTACTGGCAGGGTGTTCGAGAAAGCTGGAGTGAACTTCTCGGTAGTCCACGGTGTGATGGATGATAACTTTGCCGGCGAGGTGCCTGGCGCCAAAGAAAACGGGGGAAATTTTTGGGCCAGTGGGATCTCTGTAGTCGCACATATGCAGTCCCCCTTCGTGCCGGCTGTGCACATGAACACCAGATTTATGTGCACTTCGCAAAGTTGGTTTGGTGGTGGCATGGATCTAACTCCGACATATTATGATGAAGAAGATGAGGCCGTGTTCCACGATGGAGTACGCGCCGCGTGTGACAAATTTAATTCTGGGTACTACAGTGAATTTAAGCGGAGATGTGATGAGTATTTCTATCTTCCGCATCGCAAGGAAGCGCGCGGTGTAGGGGGGATATTTTATGATAACTTATGCACGGGAGATTGGGAAAAAGACTTTGAATTTACGCGAGAGGTCGGGGAATGCTTTCTGCGAGTCTACCCCCATATAGTTAGAAAGAACATGCGCAGAGAGTGGGGGGAGGAAGAGCGTAATCTCCAGCTCCTTAAACGTGGTAGATATGTCGAATTTAATTTGATATACGATCGAGGGACAAGATTTGGCATCATGACGGGCGGGAATCCAGACGCGATCATGATGTCGATGCCGCCTTTGGTAAGATGGGAATGAGACACAGGTTGCTGCAGTTCAAGACTGTGTAGAGTGCCGGGTTTGCGTTATAACATCCAAGTTGGCTGCTATGCGGTATAAGCGAAACATTCATCGCTTTGCTGCTTGGGTGGGTATTGTGTGTAATGTGCCTAGAATGCCCACGGAGTTGCACTGAGGCGTTTTTTGGCGTGCCTGACTATTCGTTACATGTTTTGGTGTGTTGAGCATGCATGCCGATTGACGCATACGAATAATCAGTAAATATGTTAAGAAAATGTATTGAAATTACGATAATACATGATAGCCTAACTCACGTTAGGGGCGAGCTTGCTTTATAAAACACGTCGTTGGAGTGTACGATGAACAAAATGGAACAAGTAACTGTAACTGCGTGCGTCTCAGCCCTAATCCTTGCGATTGGTGCCGCCTTTGCGATGTGTGCGTTTCATGCTGCTGGTAAATTTAATTACAATTCAAACTTTGTAACAGAAGTAGTGGTGCTTAGCTCGATATTTTGCTCCCTGCTTTGCTGCCTTGGGCTTGTTGGGTGTTTCTATTCGCTGAGGCAGTGCATTTCTGGTGCTCATAGCCCATTACCTAAAGCTTTACCAGATGGTGCTCTGCTCGATAAGGGGAAGCAGCGCTTGCCAAATTGCGAGTCAACAAGTGTTGGTACCTCAAGCAATTTGACCAAGGTGGCTGCTTTTAACTGTGATGCTGCCAACGCTCATATGCCATCAAGTTCAATATTGAAAAACCAGGGCTACCAGAGGGCATCTCACGCAAGTGCCGGGGGATCAGGCGTGGCTCATGTTTCTGATTCTTATGCTGTAATAGGTTGTGGCGGGGATGCGCATGCTCCCCATTCTTATCAGCCACGAGTCATATCTGTACCTGTATTGCGCATGCCCGTATTACGTATTATTGGGGGATAAATACGTGATTTACTATCGCATCAAGTTTATGTCCGGAGACATTGGGTGAGCTTCAAGTGGGCAGTGGAGTACAAAGTTTTTCGTCAACTGAGAATTTTACATGATGACAAAGCGCTCTATGATTGTAATGACATGTACAGTAATTCTGGCATCTGCAGCTATTGCTGCGGTTACATTTGCGCTCATTCCCGCCGGTAGTGACGAACTAGGTGGCGTGGAGCGTATACTACTTATTGTTCTATCGGTAGCGCTGTTTATTGCAGCGGCTTGCTGCGCACGTTTCTGTGGTGGCACAGACAGAAACGGAAGTAGGGAATATTACATCAGTGCTGAGCTGATAGGCACCGATGCGCGTAATATACCGCTGCGCGGCAATTTCCATATAGATAATTGCCTCAAAGTCCACAACTCAAATGGAATTGAAGCTCGCATAAATCCTGATAGCTACAATCTTACGGTGGCTAAATGTTTTCCCTCACGTTTGGGTCTTAAAAGAGGGCACATGGTATTCAAGCCTAAGTTCTCAACCATGTGGGAGAAGCAGTATTTTGAGCAATTGGTTGAGCATGTACTGGGCGCTCAGCCAAGCGATGCACAAGCTGGTAGGAGCTCTGCCATAAGTGCAAAAACCAGTCATGGCCGCGTTAAGTTGAGTGTAGAAGTGCCCACAGAGGGGAGAGTAGTGGAGCACATATTTAATACAATGTCATCTACAGAAAAGCTAAATAGCGGTGAGGGGGTCAGGTTTTTTAGATGGTATTGTCAGGTTTGTAAGGGGGTATTGAGTCGTTCATCCCACCTTTCCGCAGATGCTGAAGGCAGCCCCTATGAACCCTTATTCCAAGATTTGCCCTCTGTGTGGGTTGCCGCGTATTACTATGACGAAAGCTTTAGAAGAGTTGCAGAGTACAGTAAGGCTGTATGGTATGACAGCCTTAGATATCAAGGACCTGTGAGAGAGTGTCTGTTGCGAGATGAAGTAAAGTTTTTAGAGGATGTAAAGCTCGCCTCCTTCTCATACCAACTAAGCGGTGATGCCCGTATTTGTGCAGAGCAAGAGCTAGAGCGTATGCTTATCGCAATGTACGTATTTTCTGTTTCCGACATGTGTAGGGATTTGCGCAGAGACAATGTACTAAGTTGGTTAAAAGGAGTTTTAAGTGACGGCGCGGGCGAGAAGCGCACCGCATTGTGCATGGCTCTTTCTCCAATTGGTAGCGGAAGATTTTTTGGCAAATTTTTACGTAGATTATACGCAGGTTTGTGCGCTGATGATCTTGTGTTGAGTACTTTTAATGATTACATGTCTGGTCTAATAGAGCTCTGTGATAGCGAAATCTCAGATGATAGAGTGCTAGAAATCTGCAAGTTGCATGGTATGGACATATGTGCCGCAAGCGCTGTGTTACTACCTCACTTTGTTCAGACCAAAGCGCACAGAGTTATGCTGAGAGATAGTGCATACAAGGATAGGCTTGCCAGTATCATGCGAGGAGTGCGCACTTTTGAAAAACTGTACAACCAAAGAGCTGAGGTTCCGGGGTCGGCGTCGTCAATATTGCGCTACGACTGGGGAGAGCGCTTATTCGGCCGAGGACGAGACAGCAGAAGACTTGAAACGCCCATATTGCTGTGTAGGCTTCGGGTTCTTAAAATGCTTAAAGAATTTCCCGTACTCGATGTTGTATGTAATGGGTCTGAGACTGATAGCCCGAGCAGCGTGCTGAAATTCATTGTGTATTTGCGTGTTTGGATGTGGGAGGCCAAGGAACTTACGCTCATTAGCGGCCCTCTAGATCGTAAGTTTTGCACATTTTTGTGCACATTAAAGGCCCTACTGACCCGTTACTCTTACGTTTACTGGGAACGTTTTGGTGATTATATGGTCATGAGCATGCAGCCAGAATGTGATCCGGGCCGTTTCTTCTTCCGGGACAGAGTTAGAACTGAGTTTTTGGTTGAGCCAGATGAAAAGTCGCTCAAAGTTGGCTATGGTGGCGCATTATCTAACGTTATTCCAAGCTTGATTCATAACCAACAAGAAGGTCAGAACCAGAGTTTGTGAGGTGCATTGCCTGATTGATGATACAGATGCCTAAGTGTGTGGGGGATGGACTGGATTTGCGCCAGTTCCCCTTCTAGTAATTACTTCAGATTCTATGGTCTAGGGCAATGCATTCTCGGAACGCACTATTGTGCTTGTTCCTATGTATTTCCTCAGAGCATCGGGGACAGTGACGGAACTGTCCTCGTTTTGGTAGTTTTCCATAATGGCTGCCATTGTTCTACCAATGGCGAGCGCTGAGCCGTTCAGGGTATGTACCAAGGCAGTGCGTTTCGTATTGCCTTCAAAAAAGGAATACTTTGCTCCCATTCTCCTTGCTTGAAAATCCCCGCAGTTTGAACAACTAGAAATCTCTCTGTACTTGCCCTGGGCCGGCATCCATACCTCAATGTCGTAAGACATGCTTGCGGAAAACCCCATATCTCCAGAGCATAGGAGCACGACCCTATACGGAAGCTCAAGCCTCTTGAGTACATCTTCCGCAACTGAAGTCATTCTATCAAGTTCAAGACTTGATTGGCTTTCCGTAGTTATGCTGACCAGCTCTACCTTGCCAAATTGGTGCTGCCGTATCATGCCGCGTGTATCTAAACCAGCGCTTCCAGCCTCTGCTCTAAAGCATTGTGAATATGCAGTAAATCTCATGGGCAAGGAATCGCGTGGGACCGTAGTGCCTGACACTAGATTTGTCAGCACGACCTCACTGGTTGGGATGAGTCTTAAGTTGTTTGTGGTACTGAAAGAATCACCATCAAACTTGGGCAATTGACCTACATTGTACATTGCGGACTCGTTCACTAGCAGTGGATGTGCTATTTCCGTATATCCAAACTCTTTGGTGTGTATGTCCAACATAAAGCCCGCCAACGCCCTTTCAAGCTCTGCAAGTTGGCCCGTGAGTATGGAGAATCTAGACCCGGAAAGCACCGCGGCGCGCCTGAAATCCATTAAGTTCAATGTTTCTCCAAGCTCATAATGAGGTTTTATATCGAACGAGAACTCCCTCTTTTTTCCATAAAGCTTTACTTCAACATTGTCGTTCTCATCCTCTCCTATAGGGACCATGGGGTCTGGGATATTAGGAAGTCCTTCAAGTAGTGAAGAGAGCTCTTTGTTCTCCTTAACTGCGCGCTCTAGAGCCTCGATTTCTTCAGCTAGCTTTTTAGAGGCTTCAATCTGAAGTGCGCACTCCATTCCTTTTTTTTTCAGAAGGGCCACTTCTTGTGTAACCATATTGCGCTTCTCCCGCAAAGAATACAACTCAGACAGCTCCTTCCTTTTTTTCGTATCTAGCCTTAGAATGTTCTCCGCTTGCTTATCGAAGCCGCGGGATATCATCGCCCTGTCGAAAAGTTCGGGGCTTTTTCTAATGAGCTCAATATCGTGCACTGAAATTCCTGAATCACGCCCTAAAAGAACTTAGACATACTATATGATAAGCTCTACAATTGTAAGACCATTTTGTAGAGTGGTGCCTCAATGATTTTGGATGTTACGTGGCACACTGTGTTTGTGTTGGCTATGGAAGCACTTTGTGTGTTTTCTATCACATATGTCGTTGCGCTGAGAACGAGGGTATCAAGCCGCGCTTATAGTGATGTTAGTGCAGCGAAGAAAAATCTTGAGGAGAAACTCCAAGTGGCACAGCATGAAAACGAATCCCTGAGGCAGGAAGTGCAAGCTTTACAGCTTGGGCTGCAGGACGCCAAAGATAGAGCGCTGGTGCTTGAAGTTGAAAAAAGGGGTTTGGAAAAGGCAGGTGCGCAACTGGATAGCTTTTTAAAACTTGTTGATGAGCAGTGCAAGGTGCACTTTGAAAACTTAGCTAATAGGATTTTTGATGAGAAGGTTGATAAGCTGAGCAAAATATCGCGTGAGGGGCTGAGCGGGATATTAGAGCCAGTGAAGGAGAATATGAAGGTTCTGAAGCGTGAACTAGAAGAGGCGTTTATCAGGCACGGTAAAGAGCAGTTTTCCCTCAAGAATGAGATTCAGCGTATAGTGCTTGCTAATGAGAAGATCACGCTGCAAGCTGAAGGGCTCACCAATGCGCTGAAAGGGGAGGCGAAAATTCAAGGAAATTGGGGTGAGGTTGTTCTAGAGAGAGTGCTGGAGGATTCTGGTCTGCGCCGGGGGCAGGACTACAAGTTATATGGTGCGGGCATGGACCTTCGGGGCGTAGAAGGAGGAAAGCAGTACCCAGATGTGGTAATACTTTTGCCTGGAGGAAAACACATAATTGTGGATTCAAAAGTATCTCTAGTGCACTACGAGAAATATTGTTCAGATAGGCAAGAAGGCGCGCAGTCTACGCACCTCAAGCATTTTGTGAACTCGATTAGGTCTCACATCAACGATCTTTCGAGTAAGAGATACTCCGATATGGAACGAATCAACGCTCCGGATTTTGTTCTTATGTTCATTCCGATAGAGAGCGCCTACTTTTTGGCTGTGCAAGCTGATGCCGAACTTCACAAATATGCCTGGTATCGGAAGATAGTGGTCGTGTGTCCTTCCACGCTGTTAGCGACCCTGAAAACAGTTGAGTCCCTGTGGAAATTAGAACATCAAAATCGCAATACATTGGAGATTGCTCGCCAGGGAGGGGCGCTGTATGACAAAATTGCGTCTTTCATCCAGGATATGCAGAAGTTAGGAAAACAAATAGATGTTGCAGGTGGTGCGTATCGGGATGCGATGAAGAAGCTTTCTGAGGGGCACGGTAACATACTTGCTCGTACGCAAACTCTGAAGAATCTCGGAGTCAGAACTTCAAAAAGTATAGAAGCGGACGTGACCGACGGCTAGCAGACCACGGGTTTCATTGGAGAGCTTTGCCTAAGTTTGGGTTGTGGAGCACATATATTGTTACATTATTAATATATGTGGACTTTTGGCAATAGACGTGCGATCATCCCCATAGTAGGTAAGGTTGCTGACTCATCAATATAATGGCAACTGTTTTGATGTACCCTGCGTACGCGAGGGGCTCCAAGGAGATTGTGGGGTTGTTACCGCTATCCAATATCAGTAGTAATCCACAAGATAATGAGTGAGTTTGTTGGTGAAAGCGAAAAGTACTTCGAGGACGCCCTGGGGTGGTATTGTCGTAAGTACTTGGTAGCCGTTAGTGAGAGGGCATGGCTTTGCGCCTCGCTAGCGGTCTTTGTCACCTTTCTCTTATTTTTATTGCTGGATGCCTATTCTATGTTCCCCACCAAGACTGACTTCAGCTTTATAAAATACACTGATAGATATAGCGACGAGTTTTTACGGATTAAGAGGCTGAGCGTTGATGTTGAGGAGAAGGAAGAAGATCTTCTCTCGTCATACCTCGCTGGGGAATATGTGAAACGGTATGAATCTTATTCTCCCTCTGGTATGGAGGCACAACTGGGTTTTATAAAGAACAATTCCTCCAGAAGAGTATTTGTTGCGTTTAAAAATGTTATGGAAAGGGGTGCGGTTCTGCATCCACTAATCTCCAAATACAGAACTGATTCAATAGCATTAGAAGCGGTAATCGACAGTGTTGAGCTGCTGCCACACAATGTGGCTTCACTTAACAGTGCGGTTGTGAAGTTTAGGGTAAAGCACCTAGTACATGGTGTACTGGCCGCAACTGAACACCGCAAGGTGCTAGTTTCCTTTTCCCTGTCAAATGTTAGAATGGCATCAACCGGGGTTGTACCGTTCGAGTTTAACATTAATACCTACAGATATATAGATTGATCCGCAACGCACTGTGCGATCACGTCCGTGGAGCGGTCGGTAGGCGTCAGCGTGCTGGTCAGTTTGTTGTTATGACGGACATTAGGTGGTGTACTACAGATTCCTGCGTGTCAAAGAATTCCGAATCTTGTGGTAGCTGCCTCCTGAACCAAGTGTACTGGCGTTTTGCGTATAGCCTGGTATTTCTCTGTGCGGTCTCTATAGCTTGAGACAGGTTTATGTTTCCGCACAAATACTCCGAAATTTCTCGCACGCCTATTGCCTTGGTAATCTGTGTGTCCTCAGGCAGATTGAGAGACATCAAATATTCAACTTCTGATATGGCTGATGAATTCATCATATCTATGAGTCTTCTGTCGATTTTGGGGTACAGCTCCTCCTTTGGAGGCAGTAACACACAGATCTTGCAGTTCTCAAAAAGGCGCTTTCTTGGGTACTGCTCCTGCCAGGTAAATATCGAAATCCCCGTGCTTTCTATAACTTCAAAGGCGCGTAAAAGCCGATGCGTATTTCGTCGGTCAAGTCTCCAAGCGTTAGCGTCCCTTTGGAGCAGAAGCTCAAAGAAATTATCATTCCCGATTTCGCTTAGTAAAGTTCTACTTCTTTGTCTGGTGGCAGCATCTACTAAGGGGATTTCTGAAAGCCCGTAGATCAGGCTGCTGATGTAAAAACCGCTGCCCCCAACAACTATGGGCATTAACCCTTTATTCCACGCGAGTGATATTTCCCTTTTTGTGTCTTCCAACCATAATCCCACTGAGTAATTGTCGCGTGGGTGCACGTAACTATAAAGCCTGAATCTAGGGTCCCCCCGTAAGAACTCCGCCTGGTCCGTAATTGTTGGGACATGCTGGTAGATTTGCTTAGAATCACAGTTTATTATCACGCAACCAAAACGCTCCGCAACTATTCTGGACGCTTCAGATTTCCCTGAAGCTGTTGGTCCTGCGAGTATCAAAAGCTTTTTCATAATTATCTGTTATCAAAAGGCGACTGTCGACCGCAAGGGTGACACCCTGTACACCAAATTGTATGACTTCGCTCACACATATGGTGATGTTTTTGGTAGTCAAATGTCAACTGCTGTGACCGAATAGTGTTGAACTTGGGTATAGCACATGATACACTTCGCCCAGGCTACTGCTTTGCTGTACTTTTGAAGGATTTGCACAATGACAGATCAGGGAGATTCCGCTGGCAGCGGGAAGGGGTTTGCTTCTAGGTTCAGTGGAGGAGGGTCTTTCACCCAAAGGAGTGGCAGCAGAAGAGGCTCTGCCGCGGGCGCTCCGTTTGCGAAGCTCGTAGAGGGAAAAAATAGTAAACCTGCTGTTTTTAGCGAAAGTAAAGACATTCTCAAAACAACTAAGGCAACTAAGGAAGGTTTCGCTAGCGCAACCAGGAAGAGCAGGTTAGATTGCCTGTTTCTTGTGCGAGGCAAGGACAAAGGCCGGGCGGCTTGGCACTATGTGCTGGTTGACAAGGGTAAGAGGGAAATGTTCCTTGCAAAGAGCAAAAGTGGTTCCATGGATGTTGCACTCTATGGAGAGATCCTTTACTCCGGATGGGGTGAGAACCCACCTGATGATGTAGTGAAGCGAATTGAAGAGGAATTTGGCTCCTAGGCGGGTTGAGTCTGTTGATAGTTTCTGGCAGCGTGTTGCTTGTGTCGTTTGGAGGGTCTTTTGCAAATTAAGAAATTAGCGATTATAGATCCAACTTTATCCAACATTGGAGTCATAAACAATCTGGTTTCTCTCGGGGTTGAGTCCGTACTTTTCTGTGATGATGTTGCCGAAGCTTCAAAAAGGCTTGGTAAGCGGGTTGAACTGCGAGATTTTAATCCGAAAGATTGCGATTTAAGCCGGGTGGATTGGGTTGTGGAGCTCATTGATGGAGGGGTGGAAGAGAAAGCAAAGTTCTATAATGCGATATTCCTGCGCAAGTCAGGGTGCGTTTTGTCTTCCAGCGTGCGGCCCGCGCTATGGGATGAACTAAGTACAAAGATTCCGGAGCAATTGATAAATGAGCTAACTGTCATACATTTCCCCACCTTTTTCCGCGGAGAATCCGTGCTTGAGTTTGTTTTTGGCATCAAGGGTTTTGGCGACCAAATACGTGCTATCCAGGAGATCTGTAAAGGCAGACTAGAAGTGTTTGCGCATTCGTGTCGGGGAGGGCTCTTTGATAGGGTAGGATACTTCTGGGTGATTGCGTGTTTGTCGGCGGCTTGTGAGTGCGGTGTTGGAGTTGAAGTAGCTGACTATCTTATCGCCAATAAGCGCACGGGCATTCCCCCTCCGGGCCCATTGTCCGTTTTGGATGCGCTTGGGGTAGACAATTTTGTTACTGCCCTTGATGATCTAATACAACTCCTGGGTCGAGATGACCCATTGTGTGCAATGCGCGCAAAGCTACCGTGGATTGTCTCCGCAATGATATCTGATGGGCTTACCGGCTTTAGTGGCTGTAGAGGGGGATTCTACCGAGCGTATGACATGCGCAATGGGAAGGTAGAGCAGGTTATCGATCTTACTAGCGGTTTATACAGGAACGCTGAGACTCTTACCTCCCTTCCGCAAGATATCCACGCCAAGGACAAGCACAACAGGTTTTTGCAATTGGTTTGGGAGCAGTTCTTCTCTTACGTAGAGCACCTAATTGGATTGTATGGAGAAGGGGTACTTGGCGCCATAGACGACGTTTTGCAGACAAGTTACAAGTGGCAGTACTCGGCCCGTGAGCTTGCTAGCAGGGTAAATGTGAAATTTGATTGGCAAAAATAAGCAGTGCCATTCCGCTTGGGTTTGCTGTTCTTGGAATTGTGGGTTAGTATCTGTTTGTTCTCTCACTTGGAGTAATGAGTGAAAAGCGAGGATGCAGTATTTACCAACCTTGCTGGCCTGGAGTGCCCGTATCTAGAGTCAGCAAAGAGGCGCGGCACGTGGGATGGTACAGGGAAAATACTGGGGTTGGGATCCGATAAAGTAATTCAGGAAATCAAAGATTCTGGACTCAGGGGGAGAGGAGGCGCAGGCTTTCCTACCGGAGTGAAGTGGGGTTTCATGCCTAAAGTGCGTCCGCAAGGGCGTCCAGCATACTTAGTGGTTAATGCTGATGAGTCAGAGCCGGGCACCTGCAAGGACAGAGACATAATTAGATACGAGCCGCACAAGATTATAGAGGGCATCTTGATTGCAGGATTTGCCATGGGTGTCACCACTGCCTACATTTACATAAGGGGTGAGTTTTACCGAGAATACTTGGTGTTGTCTCGGGCTTTGGAAGAGGCTTATCAACACGGACTGATAGGCAAAAACGCATGTTCTTCCGGCTATGACTTAGATGTTTTTATCCACAGGGGCGCTGGTGCGTACATTTGTGGGGAGGAAAGTGCGCAGCTTGAGTCCCTGGAAGGGAGGAAGGGGATGCCTAGGTTGAAGCCCCCCTTTCCTGCGGCTGTTGGCCTGTACGGTTGCCCTACAACTGTAAACAATGTTGAGACTATAGCCGTGGTCGCAGACATAATGCGCAGAGGATCCAAGTGGTTTGCATCTTTGGGAAGGCCAAATAACACGGGAACCAAGGTTTTCTGTATCTCTGGGCATGTAAACAACCCATGTAACGTGGAAGAAGAGCTTGGAATTCCCATGCGAGAACTCATAGAAAAACACGCTGGTGGCGTCATTGGTGGCTGGGATAATCTTCTTGCAGTGATACCTGGGGGCTCTTCTGTGCCCATGTTGCCTAAGTCTATCTGTGATGATGTAATGATGGATTTTGACTCTTTGAAGGCGGTGCAATCCGGCCTCGGCACTGCTGGATTGATAGTCATGAATAAGTCAACGGATTTGATAGAGGCAATAGAAAGAATATCGCGCTTTTATATGCACGAGTCGTGTGGCCAATGTACTCCCTGTAGGGAAGGCACGGGGTGGATGTGGAGAATGATGCGAAAGATGGTTGATGGAACAGCCGAGAATTACGAGATAGACAAACTGCTCGATGTCGCATCGCAAATCGAGGGCCACACCATCTGTGCTCTCGCTGATGCAGCAGTATGGCCAATACAAGGCCTTTTCCGGCACTTCAGACATGTAGTTGAAGATCGCATAGGCATACGAAGCGAAAGCGCTAAGTCGGGTTTGTAGACACAGCGCCATAAACCCACAGCCCACAGGTTTTGGTTTTGTAATCGTTAAGTGCGCTCCATGCATTTTGGTTAGCCTGTACCAGGCTCCGAGAAGTGGGACTGGAATAGACTTGCGCCTGGATATCGTTATGCTATCATTCCGGGTGTTATTGCCGTGGGGGACCGGGTGATCAGCTTTTTGTTCTTCTGCTTTGCGGGAGTAATGATACTGTCAGCTGTAGGTGTAGTTCTGATACCTCATCCCGTGTACTCGGTCTTGAGTCTGATTCTGACCTTTTTTGTTTCTGGTGCCGTGTTCATCATGTTAGGGGCTGAGCTGGTGGCCATGCTGCTTGTCCTGGTATATGTTGGGGCCGTAGCGGTGCTTTTTCTGTTTGTTGTGATGATGCTAGACATAAGCATGGTGAGAGCAAAACATGGCTTTGTTAGGTACTATCCCCTGGGCGTTGTATGTATGTTTCTATTCTTCGGGTGTATGGTATACCTGATCTCTCATACCAGGCCAGAGGAAGTTTATGCTTCAGGGGAGGTAATAAGCGGCGGGGCCAGCAACGTGTTTCTTATAGGCCTGCAACTTTACACCGAATATGCGTGCGCATTTCAGATGTCAGGGATCCTGCTGTTGGTTGCTGGGGTTGGCGGCCTGATTTTGGCGATGAGCAATGAACGTAGATCTCTGCGGCAGAACGCAGGCCAGCAACTCAGCAGGTCATCTAAAGTTAGATTGTGCTCACCCGGGGTTGGTACTGGGGTTGCTGATGTAGACTGATTGTTTGTACGGGTGCTGATTTGTTGTTGTCATGGGGTGGTGCGTATGGAGTTTTTAATCAATGCCGGTGTGTCACTAAATCACTTTTTGGTGCTCTCAGCTATCCTCTTCGTTATAGGTGGGTGCGGCATAGTGGTAGGGCGCAAGAGCGCAATTAATGCACTACTGTCTCTCGAGCTCATGTTGCTTGCCGTGAACATGAATTTTGTGGCTTTTTCGGCATACAAGGGAGATATTCATGGGCAGATTTTCGCTATATTTGTGCTTGTTGTTGCGGCTGCAGAGTCTGCTGTTGGTCTGGCTGTGATGCTGGCCCATTTTAGGAATGTTGGCAACATTGACCTGAGTGAAGCGAGCTCACTAAAGATGTGAGGTGAGAATATGTGTACCCTTGATGTTTTTGTACCGAATATGGGTTTTTGTCTGGTGACCTGTGACTTCGTGTGGTAGTTGTGTGTTCGGTGTAGAGTTTTTGTGTGTCTCACTTCCCCTGGTTGGGGTCTTCGTGGGACAGATGCTGAAGCGGTATGGGCTGCTGTCCTGTTGTGTTGCTTCCACGTGTGTGTGTGTGTCTTCTGCGTTGTCTTGGTATCTCTTCCTCACTTTACAGCGGAGCTATAGCGTTGATGTTATGCCGTGGTTTCGTATTGGGGATATGGAAATTCTCTGGTCAATCTGTATTGACAAATTGTCTGCCTTGATGCTCGTGGTTGTCACCACTGTGTCATCAATGGTGCACCTGTACTCTATAGGGTATATGAGCTCTGACAATGGCAGAGTCAGATTTCTTACGTACCTCTCTGCTTTTACCTTTTTCATGATGATCCTGGTCGCCAGTGGGAATTTTGCGCAGCTATTTTTCGGCTGGGAAGGCGTTGGATTGTGTTCCTACCTGCTTATAGGGTTTTGGTTCAGGAAGGACGCGGCGAATAAATCGGCCATAAAGGCGTTTGTTGTGAACAGGGTAGGGGATTTATTTTTTCTATGTGGAATGCTGGCAATTTTTTATGTGTTTCACTCGCTTAACTTCAGTGAAATTTTCGAACAGATCACGAGTGGCAAGGGTCTTGATGTTGTTGATGTGTTTGGATATCAGATACAGATTGTAAGCATTGCATGCATTCTGTTATTTCTTGGATGCATGGGAAAATCTGCGCAGCTCGGTCTTCACACATGGCTTCCTGACGCTATGGAAGGCCCCACTCCCGCTTCTGCGCTAATACATGCGGCAACTATGGTCACTGCCGGTGTTTTTTTGGTTGCGCGATGTTCCCCCATTTTTGAGTTATCACAAGCCTCTAGGGATGTAGTGATGGCGGTCGGAGTATCCACATGTTTAGTTGCCGCGCTGATCGCAACTGTCCAGGAGGACATCAAGAAAATAATAGCTTATTCTACATGTAGCCAGTTAGGGTATATGTTTGTGGCTTGTGGTACTTCTAGCTATCACTTGGCAATTTTTCACCTGGCAACACATGCACTTTTTAAATCGCTCTTGTTCCTCTCTGCGGGTAATGTAATTCACTCCAATGCTGGTGAACAGAGAATCGCACACATGAGTAGGAACTGCTGGAAGGACATACCGTTAACCTACGTTTTGATGTGGATTGGCTCTTTGGCCCTTATGGGTGTGTTTCCTTTTGCCGGGTTTTATTCAAAGGAGCTCATAATAGAAAGCAGTTATGCTAGCGGTATTGGATTTGCGGTGACAAATCTGGTTGCGTGCCTCACCTCCGTTTACTCGTGCAGACTTATGCTCAAGGTGTTTCACAATCCCTCTACTGAGCGCGTAAAGTCTATACACGAATCTGGTAGCGTTATGCTACTTCCGCTGCTGGTGCTGGCAATCGGGGCTGTGTTTTCTGGTATGTTACTAAAGAATTTTTGGGGTATAGCGGAGAGTGGGTTTTGGTCCGAAAGTCTGAAGGTACCTGTGCACGAGAGCATCGGTAAATTACCCTCCCTACTTCCTGTGGTGATGGGCTTTACTGGCGTCCTAATGTACCTCGCTTACTACTACTACAGATTTTTTGTTATTGCGCCCTTGAATAGGCTTTTGCAACCTGTCTATGCGCTCCTGAGAAATAAGTTCTATTTTGATGAATTGTACGATCTAATGCTGGTCCGTCCCGTGGGCAAGATGGCTACCACCTTCCGGATTGTTGTAGATCAAAAAGTGATTGATTATTTTCTGTTGGGTGGTATTACTGGGGCTGTTAGCACATGTTCCAGATATAGTGTTAAGATGCAGAGTGGGCGTGCGTTCGACTACGCTTTTGTCATGTTATCTGGGGTGGTGGCTGCTGCACTGTTGGTGATATACGGTTTTAGAATACGGTGATATTTCTGATGATTCTAATACCAGTGTTGGGGTCCTGTGCAGTGGCGTCCATGCGTGGTACTCTGTCCAGAGCTGTGGGGCCGGCTTCTGTTGCTGTGACGCTGGCGGTGTTGTGTGTAGGTATCGCGCTGCTTGTTTATGGGAATCACTGCGTTATAGGAGGAGGTGCCTATCTTGCCCTGGTGGAGCGCGCCTTTTCTGCTGATGCGCTGTCTACACCGCTGATAGTTCTGTCTGCCCTTTTGTTTTTCATATGTGCGCTTTTTAGTGTTTTTGGCCCTAGGGGAGGAGCGCCTTCTTCTCCTGCCTTTTTTGCCTTGCTGCTCTTGCTTGAGGCACTTGTAGTTGCCGTTTTTTCCGTGTGCGATGTTTTGCTGTTTTACGTCTTCTTCGAAGCCTCCTTAATCCCGATGTTTTTTATGATTGGATTTTGGGGCCATGGTGATAAAGTGGGTGCCGCATTTAAGTTTCTGATATACACGGCTACAGCTTCTCTGGTGTTTTTGGCTGCTTTGGTTTGCATGAATGCCATAATTGCTGTGCCTTTGGGATCCTTTGACAGTGTTGCCGCCAGCTTGGCCACGAATACGAATTTTCACTGGCAGATGTACTTTTGGATTGCGTGTCTTTTTGCATTTGCCGTTAAGTTGCCGATGGTTCCGTTCCACACATGGTTGCCGAGTGCGCATGTGCAAGCGCCGACTGTAGGTTCTGTGCTGCTAGCTGGTTTACTTATTAAGCTTGGTGGCTATGGGATTTTGAGGTTTTGTGTGCAGATGTTGCCAGCGGTCAGTACGCACTTTGCAAAGTTTGTAGTATGCCTTAGTGCTGTATCGCTAATTTACTCATCGTTGGTTGCCTTTGCTCAGCGAAATATGAAGATGTTGGTTGCGTACTCTTCCATTGCCCATATGAGCTTTGTCTCTGCGGGCATGTTTTCTCTCAATGAGGCTGGGATACTTGGGGCCATTTTTCAGATGCTCAGTCATGGGCTGATATCCGCTGCGCTGTTTCTGTGTGTCGGAATGATATACTCCAGAACTGGTACTATGGAGATGTCTGAGTGTGGTGGCCTTGCCTCGTCTATGCCACGGCTTTCCGTGATGATGATATTCTTCAGCATGGCGTCCGCAGGAATTCCTGGTACTTCCGGGTTTATGGGGGAGTTTTTGTCAATGTTGGGGATTTTTAAATCTTACGGCCCAATGGTGGCCCTTTTTGTTGTTGGTATGGTATTGAGTGCTGCCTATATGTTGCGTTTATGCAGGGAAGTTGTTTGGGGGACTGTGCCAAGTGAGGCAAAGGATGAGTTTGACGATATAACCGTCTGGGAGTTTGCTGTTTTGATAGTATTGGCTGTTCTTGTTTTGGTGCTTGGAGTTTTTCCCGCCCCGCTGCTTGCCCTACTTAAGCCTGGTGTAGAGCATTTGCTTGTGCATATGCATATGCTTCAACCTTCCTGGGGGTGAGATGTATTGGTACGGTTTGTTACATATGCTGCCGGAGCTCTGCCTTCTAGGTTCGGCGGTAGTTGCGCTACTGTTGGGTATGGTGGTGAATGCCAAACTGGTGTGCAGGCTGCTGGTGGCTTCCATGGGCGCAGTGGTCCTTCTCGCATTTCTTGATTTCATTCACCACGCCGAAGATGTTTCCTTGTTCAATAGCTTTCTGTTGCACACTCAGTGCACGCGTGCTTCCAGAGTTATGGTGGGCATGGCCGGATTTTTGTCGTTGTTTTTGTATTTATGTGCAGGAAGCAAGTTACGTTATGAGTTTCCGGTTGTGGCAATGTTTGCCGTGCTCGGTGCGATGCTCTTGGTTCAGACTAATCATTTTCTTTCCTTCTATTTGTCATTTGAACTTATTGGCATACCGTCTTGCATCATGGTGTGTTTCAATCGCGATTCTAAGCGTTCATCTGAAGCTGCTGTTAAGTTTTTCATTTTGGGGGCATTGACTTCCTGCATAATGCTATATGGTACTTCTCTACTGTACGGATACTCGCCCGGACTGGGATGTGAAATCGTGCGTAAGGTGAGTGAAGGGGGTGCCTCACTGGGTGCCAGTTTGGGATGCGTATTCATTGTGGTAGGAGTGCTATTCAAGCTTTCTGCGGTGCCATTTCACATGTGGGCTGTAGATACCTATCAAGGGTCTCCAACGGCGGCTTTGGCGTTCTTTTTTATGGTGATAAAGACCGCGATGACTTTGCTGCTTGCCCAAATTATTGGGGGAAATCAGGCACTTACGGAGAGTTTTGCAACTATGTTTGTCTGTGTTGGCGGATTGTCTACGATTGTTGGAGAGCTTGGTGCCTTACGGCAGAGTTGTATAAAAAGGCTGCTTGCGTATTCGAATATAGGGCACTTGGGGTATGTGCTGCCTGTGATTGTCCTGAAAGGCACTTCTTCTTATGCGATTTTTCAGTACATATTCACCTACTGGATTATCAATGCGTGGACTCTTTCTGTGCTGCTCAGGTATAAGGATGACGGGCCCGAATTGACAGATCTTACGGGAATGTGCAAGAACAATCCTTTTGTGGCCTTTTCCCTGGTTGCTTCCATGATCTCGGCTGCGGGAGTTCCCCCATTCCCAGGGTTTTTTGCGAAGTATTCCTTACTCAAATCTATAGCTATGTCGGGGCTTCCTGCGGCTGTAGCTTTTCCATATGTTTTGTTTCTGTGTGTGGCCGGGATTGTACCATGTTTCTACTGTTTTCGTATTGCTAAGGTGGTGTATTTTGATCAACCAGTTGGTGCAAGGGCAAAGTATCTTACGGAGTTGCCACACAGTCTAGGGCTTTCGGCTGTCGCGGTCGCTTGTGCGCTATTAAGCATCATTGCGTTGTTCTCGGCTAAATATTTTGATATCTTACTCTCGCGAGGGGGGCCTTTTGCGTAGAAACCTAAGTGGCTGGCTCTAGGGCTTAGATCTCAGAAGTTGTGTGTTTGTATGGGCAGAAAGAGAGTCTCGGTATTTGGTTCGACCGGGTGTATTGGACAGAAGGCAATTCAAATTCTCCTGGATAACCCAAGTGATTTTGAGGTTGTTGCTCTGGTTGCAAAAGAAGATGTGCGTCTGTTGGCATCACAAGCCAGGCTACTGAATGCGGAAGTTGCTGTTGTAGCGGAGGATTCTGCATATGGAGAGTTGCAGGAATTGCTACGTGGTACTTGCACCAAAGCAGGGGCGGGTAAGGCTGATGTTATAGGTGCAGCGTCTTTGAGTGCGGACAGCGCGGTCATGGCTATCACAGGCATAGCTGCTTTAGATTCGGTTGCTAGTCTAATTGAGTCAGGTGTAAAGTCAATTGCCTTGGCTAGTAAAGAGAGCGTGGTTTGTGGAGGTGCGCTTCTTATTGACGCGGCCAGGCGTGCGGGAGTTAACATCATTCCTGTGGATTCTGAGCATAGCGCCGTGTTCCAGATACTATCTTGTAGCAGCCGCGTTGATAAAGTAACTTTAACAGCTTCCGGAGGGCCATTTTTGCGATGGACCAGCGAACAGATGAAATATGCGACGCTCAGCGATGCCCTTGCGCACCCTGTGTGGAAAATGGGACGTAAAATTTCCGTAGACAGCGCAACTATGATCAATAAGGCCCTGGAGGTCATAGAGGCTCATTACCTTTTCTCGCTGGACCCAGACAGGATTGGTGTTATAGTACATCCTGAGTCCGTAGTTCACGCCTTGGTTGGGTGTTCTCGTGGGTCGGCCATTGCTTTTATGTCTATGCCGGATATGAGTGTGCCCATACTCCACGCTCTGTACTGGCCTCGGGAAGCGAGTATGCACGGTAGCGAGCTTGATTTAGTGTCCTGTGGTAAGCTTACGTTTATGGAGCCTGATCTAGAGCGCTTTCCAGCGCTGAATTTTGGGTTCGAGGTTCTGAAGTCCTCTAAGCCTCATGCCGCTGGTGTAGCGCTGAACGCCGCAAATGAGGTTGCTGTGGAAGCTTTTTTAAATTCTGAGATCGCGTTTTTGGATATTGCTAAGGTGGTCGCTGGTGCCATGGATAAATTTGCCTACGACGATATTGGCTCTATGTCGGAAGTCTGTGAATACGATCTGCTGTGTAGGGTTGGTGCTCGAGAGGTGGTGAACGCACTGAAAATTTCCGAGCTGGCGTGGTAGATATGCACTCCTGCATGCTTTTTGTGCAATAAGTGTTGTGCTGCTGCGAGCAATGGTGTACATAGCGGTGTGCGTTCCTCTATGGGATAGCAGGTGTTGTGCTTGCTACCTTAATCTGAGTGAGGTGTGTTGAGTGCGTGTTATTGTGTCAACTTCTTGGTCGGTTCCATGTCAAGATTAGTATTTTCGTTGTTGGGCTTAGTGCTGTTTATGACTTCCTGTGGTGGGAAGTATGCGTTTGAAATGAGTCGGAACTATATTCCCCCGTACAATCCGGGCGGAGATCTTTTTGATGAAGATGAGGATTTTGCTCAGTCTTATGAGGTGTATAAGAAGCGTAGGGATGATGTCCTGGCGGATACCGCTGGGGCTCGTGGGTTGCGTTCTGGTAAGGAGGGCTATCCCGAGGGGCGTGTAGGCGGTCGCTCCGGTTTGCGAAAGCGTGACGTTATGGAAAAGCTACGCGAATACGGTGCAGTTCCTGTCGATAGTGTAGAAAGCGATGACCTTGGTATGGTGAATAATGAGGGGGTGGACCTTTCTCGGGTTGAGGGTGCTAGGTTTCTAGATGTGGGCCTTAAGCCTAAGAATGAAGAAAATGAAAAGCCAATGCTTCCTGCTGGTAAGAGTCAGAAAAGGCTGACGACGCGATTTGCTGTTGACGGTAAAGTTGCGGCAAAGAGGAAGGGTGGTGCAGCGCCATCTTCTGTGCCTCCAGCTGCAGACGTGAATGCTGGCTCGGGTAAGATTACTCCCAAGGGTGGCGCTGCTCCGAGTGAGGGCGCTGGTTCGGGCAAGATTACCTCCAAAGGTGGTGCTGCTCCAGGTGGGGGTGCTTTGCTTCCGAGTGCAAAATCTACTGCTGATAAAAAAGGTGGAAGGGCTGTCGATGCTAAGCGGTCCCGGAGCGCGAAATCTGGTGGTAGTGGCACTGCAGGTGGCTCTGCTCGGGAATCCAAGGACGTGAAGGCTACCAAGA
>NZ_JAOTBG010000001.1:0-29026 GCF_025628805.1 Anaplasma capra | reverse complement strand
GCTACCAAGAAGAAAGAGGCATCTGGCGATGTGGTTAAGGGATCTGGCGACACTAAGAAAAAAGAGTCTATAGGTAGTGTTCCTACTGTGAAGGCTAAAAGCCCTGCACCTACTACAGTAACCGGGGCCAAACGAGTGGAAGGAGCCGTTCCTGTTGTTGAGAAGCCTTCCGACGGCAGCAAAAAATCTGGTGCCGTAGTCAAGGGCGATAGTCCAGCAAAGAAGGGCGGTGAGCCTGCTGTAGCCGGTATTGATAAGAGTGCTGGTAAGAAACCTGCTGGGGTTGGTGTTGAGAAGAAGCCTGGCGCTACCGTTGCTGATTTGAATGCTAAAGGCAAGGATAGTGGTACTACAGGTTCTGGCAGCAACAAAGCTCGCCTTGGGAGTGATGACAGGGGGGGAGTGGTTGGAGGTGACTTCATGGACTCCTGGAAACCGTACGACGATGAATATGATGACGACTACATCATACAGTACATGGACTAGCGAGCCGTAGTGTCATGCGTGCTTGAGTTTGGGTTAGGTAATGGCGAGGGTTAGTCGTGCCGTAAAAGTGGGCAGGGTTATCATAGGTGGCGGCAATCCCGTAGTGGTGCAGTCTATGGCGCTCGGAGGGTCTGGGAGCCTGGATGGGGACCTTAGGGAGATTCTCGATCTTGCGAGGGAAGGTTCTGAGCTCGTGAGGGTTGCCATCAATTCTGAAGAGTCCATCAAAGCGATTCCCCGGATCGTTGAACATCTGGTTGGCCATGGCTTTGACGAGAAAATGATTGTTGGCTGCGGTCAGTACGAAGTTGCTGCCTTACTTAGCAAGTATCCAGATTGCGCTGCGTTTCTTGGGAAGATAAGAATAAATCCAGGAAACATAGGTTTTGGCGAAAAAAGGGATAGGAATTTTGAGTCTGTAATAGAGTACGCAATCAAGCACGACATTCCCGTGAGGATAGGCGTTAATTGGGGGAGCTTGGATAAAACTCTGGTTGGCAAGCTTATGGATGACAACGCATCCTTGGCTGAGCCTGAGCCTGATAATGAGGTAGTACGCAGGGCCTTGGTAGCTTCTGCGCTTCAGAGTGCTGAGCTTGCGGAAAGAATAGGGCTCCCGCGCGACAAGATAGTGCTTTCCTGTAAGGTCAGCAAGGTTCGTGACCTTGTGTCGGTGTACTCCGCCCTATCCGAAGCTTCCGACTGCGCTCTGCACTTGGGGTTAACTGAGGCAGGCGCGGGGCTTAAAGGTGTAGTTAGTAGCGTGGCCGGTATAGCGCATCTTCTATTGATGGGTATTGGAGATACGATTCGGGTATCGCTTACGTCAACCTCTAGGGAAGATAGAACACGGGAAGTTAAGGTGTGTAAAGAGATTCTTCAGTCTCTGGGCTTGCGGTTTTTCTCCGCTCAGACAACTTCCTGCCCCGGGTGTTCGCGTACGAACTTTCCCCACTTTCGAGAACTGGTGCATGGTGTGAATAGCTACGTGGAGGAACGTATGCCGCTTTGGAAGGTTAGTAATCCCGGTGTGGTAGGCATGACCATTGCTGTTATGGGGTGCGTGGTTAATGGACCAGGGGAGAGCAAGCACGCGAATTTAGGCATAAGTCTGCCCGGCAGTGGAGAAAGGGAAGTTGCTGCAGTGTATGAAGATGGTAAAAAGCTCTGTACGCTGCAGGGCGGCAATATTCTTGGTGACTTTCTTGAGCTTGTTGAGTCATACGTGCGACGGAATTACTCCTAGGCCACAGAGAAAATGTTGTGATCAGTGGGAACACGCAGTTGCGTTGTATGAGTATACGGGTGCTTGGTTATTTCTTTTAAGTGTGTGACAATCCTGCGGGGTTTTTTGAGTCTGGTACAAAATGAATATAAAAAAGATGCCGCTATCTGGGCATTTGCTTGAGCTTAGAAGGAGGATTGTTCGCTCCATTCTATGCTTTGCGGGAATGTTCGCTGTGTGCTACTTTTTTTCCGATAAAATATACGAATTTCTGCTGATACCTCTGGTAGAACTTGCAGGTGATGACGAAGATTTTTCCCTGATCTACACAGATCTTACGGAGGCATTTTTTGTATATGTAAAAGTGGGGGCAATGGCCGCGCTGTTCTTTTCATTTCCTGTTTTTGCCTGGCAATTTTACATGTTTCTTGCTCCAGGTCTATACAAAGAGGAGAAGAAGGTGCTGCTGCCGTACCTGATAGCCGCTCCTGTATTGTTTACTGCAGGTGCAGCTATGGTGTACTACTATATATTTCCTCTAGCATGGAAGTTTTTTATTGGTTTTGAGAATAGGGATGCCTCAGTAGGCGTACCCATAGATTTTATGCCATCAGTTAGTGAATATTTAGACCTGGTGTTGCAACTAATGTTTGCCTTTGGTACAGCATTTCAACTGCCTGTTATACTTACCCTGATGGCTAGAGTGGGCTTGATTTCGCATAAAACTCTAGCTAGCAAGCGAAGAGTTGCGATTGTAATAATATTTACCGTAGCTGCAATTTTAACTCCCCCTGATGTGATAAGCCAAATAGGTTTGGCAATCCCCATGTTGCTGCTCTACGAAGCCTCCATATTTGCGTGTAAGTACATTGAACGCAGGTAACAGGGTGTGAACACGCAAAACATTGAGACGCTTCCATGGGGCTTAGCAAGGTGTACCAGCACACCGATCCACAAGTTCTACCATGGGGTAGGGGGTTTCCCTATCCTTAGATTCATGCTAATTAATTAGCGCTAGCGCTAATTAATGGGCTGTGGTGAACGGGTACCAGTACCGAAAGCATCTGGGTGGGTGTGGCCGTTGGATATGCGGCAGTTGTGAGGTGTGGTGTTATCGCTGTGAGTGAAATTACGGGTTTTTTTCTGGAGAGAAGCAGATTTGCCATATTTGTTTTGCTGTCTGCATTTGTGGTCGGGATATATTCCTATTACAAATTACCGCGTGAAAAAATTCCCGGAGTCAAGGCTCCGATTATTTGTGTCACTGCGGCTGTGGAGGGCGCAACTGCAGAATTGGCTGAAGTGCTATTGGCGTTGCCAATGGAGAGGGAGCTGCAGTCGGTTGGAGGCATCAAGAAGATTACCTCTATAGTTAGAGATGGGGTTGTTAGTGTCGTGCTAGAACTCCGCTATGGCTTCGATGTTAAAGCTGCAATGGCGGATGTAAGATCCCGATTGGATGTAGTTCGTCCCAAACTTCCCAGAAATGTAACATCACTTATGGCTGAGGAGCGAAATCTCGGCTTATTGCCTGTGCTCAAGGTTGCTATCACTGGGGATTTGCCAACTGGATCTTTGCATTCTGTAGCACGTGAGCTCAAATACAGAATTGAGTCTCTGAGCGACGTTTTTAAGGTGAATGCTGTAGGTTTGCGTAATGACGTCATAGAGCTCGGTCTCGTTCCGGAGCTTATGGATCACTATGGGATACAGATACAAGATATTGTACAAGCGGTTGCTAGAAACCACGCTCTCATAGATTATGGTGTGCTTGAATCGCAGGCTGGGCGCCATAAGATTAGGGTAAACGGCCTGCTGGACAGCCGTCAGCAGATTTTGGATGTGGTGTTGAAGGTTAATGGTGACGCAGCAGTAACTGTGAGCGACGTTGCAACAGTAAAGCTCGCTTTGGAAGACCCCACTGAGCTTGCTAGGATCAACGGAAAGCGATGCATTGTGCTAGAGATCTCGAAAAAGAGCGGAAGCAACATTGCTGAAGTTGCAGGGCGCGTCACGGCTTTTTTGGAAGGCGCAAGCAAGTTTTTACCGGAGGGAGCATCACTGTTTTTCGTACAAGATCAGTCCAAGGAAGTGTCGACCATCTTACGTGAGCTGGAGAACGCGGTGGCATTTTCTGTTCTGTTGGTACTGTTGGTCATAATGGCCTTCATGGGCATTAGAACGGCTGTTTTAGTTGCGCTGTCCATACCGATTTCCTTCTTGTTGGGGATCATGGTCATCTACGTTATGGGCTATACCCTCAATATCGTCATACTGTTCACCCTGATAATGGTTGTGGGGATGTTGGTGGATGATGCAATTATTGTCAGCGAGTATGCGGACCGAAAAATGGTATACGGATTTGATAGACAGTCTGCATATAAGATGGCCTCTCTCCGCATGTTTTGGCCCATGGCATCGTCTACCATGACCAGACTGGTGGTGTTTATTCCATTGTTGTTTTGGCCTGGCGTTACGGGTGAATTCATGAAGTATATACCTGTGGTGTCAATTTCCACGTTAGCGGGTTCCTGGATCGCAGCCATAGCGTTCACTCCTGTATTGGGCTCTGTGTTTGGTAAACCCTCGGCCATGTCTAGAGAGGATGTATCGAAGCTTAACGCTGTGGAAGACTTGCGCATTGATGAGCTGAGTCCGGCCATGCGTCTGTACTCAAGAGTTTTGTGTGTAGTGCTCGATTACCCCAAGAGTTTTGTGTGTGCAACGGTAGCAGTTTTAATGCTGTCGACCGCGGCATATTTCACCATAGGTCCGGGGGTTGAGTTTTTTCCCAATATTGAGCCAGATCGAGCTGTGGTGGAGATAAGAAGCGATAGCAACATGTCACTACAAGAGAAAGACAAAATAGTCAAAGCGGCAGAGGCAAAGATCATGGATGTGGCAGGGATAAAATTTCTTTATTCACTTGTTGGACACGGGTGGGATGAGCCAAAAAATACCAGAGTAATTGGTGCAATAGACATCGAATTCCAAGATTGGTATCTGCGCGAAAAATCCACTAAGTTGCTGGCAGAAGTTGCGGAGCGACTGAAGGGTATTGCTGGGGTTACGTTTGATGTGAAAGGTGAGAATATGAGGCCCAATAGGGGCAAGCCACTGGAGGTGAATCTAAGGAGTGAGAAAAGTGAGGATCTGGAGTTTGCTGCTGATTTGCTGGTATCAGCTATGAATGAGCCTCAGGGTTTCACCGACGTTGTGCGCGATAACTTTCTTGCAGGGACGGAATGGAGTGTTGATGTTGATAGAAAAAAAGCAGCATCGTTTGGTGCCGATGTTATGCTGATTGGGCAGTTTGTAAAGATGCTTACAGGTGGTGCAGTTGTTGGGAAGTACTATCCTGAGGGTGCCAAGGACGAAGTTGCTATTATAGCCAGATTTCGTGAGGGGAGTAGATCGCTCAAGGGGCTGGATCGTATATCCATAAATACTGCCCATGGGCCCGTTCCAGCCGCCTATTTTGTTCAAGAAAAGGTGAAGCGTGGTGTGGACATGATAAAACGGGTTGATGGGTTAAGATCGCTTACCATCTACTCGAACTTGCTACCTGGGTATCTTGTTGGCGATAGAGTGCAATACCTCAAGGGAATTCTAGAAAAGCGGGTTGGATCCAAGGTTACAGCCAATTTTCTTGGAGATATGGAGAGCCAGGAGGAATCCAGAGAATTTCTGATAACCGCGTTCTGCCTGGTGATACTATTGATCACCCTGGTTCTGGTAGGAGAGCTAAACAACTTCTACTACGTTGCTGTGGTGATGACTGCTGTCTTCCTAGCCACCACATGTGTATTTTTAGGATTTTTGGTCACATACAAAGTGTTTGGGATAGTTATGGGTGGAGTGGGCATCATAGTGCTCTCGGGAGTGGTGGTGAATAATAATATATTACTGGTGGATGCTTATCGGGAAAACCTGGAAACAATGCCTGACAGGAAAAGTGCCATATTGAAGTCTGCGCTTTCTCGGTTAAGACCGATATTTTTGACTGTCATTACCGGGGTGCTGGGTTTATTGCCGATGGTGCTGAAGATTAGCATAGATTTCTTTGGGAGAAAGGTCTTATACGATTCTCCATCCAGCCAGTTGTGGTTTGAATTGTCTATCACAACTTCCGTAGGGTTACTGTTGGCCACTGTCATCACACTATTGTTTACCCCTGCGATCTTGATGTTGGGTGAGGAACGGGGGGGGGGGGAAAGAGGTGTCTGTTGCTCAGGATTCCTAGCGCTTTATGGCTGGCTGTAGGTGGTTGTGTGTCTCTACTGAAACATCCTGTCCGCAGTCCCGTCTGTGGTGTTAGGTGCTCGTTTGGCAGCCAATAATGTTGGTCCTTATCCGGCTCTGTGGCTGAGATACCATATTGGATTTCGGATTGTCCTGACGGAGAAAATGTCTTGACTCAAATCGGCCTCACAAGTAGAATCGCCGTGGCGTGCTGTGTAGGGGCGCCGCTTCTGCCATCAAGGTGTAGTAATAGGCGTTCGGGCTCGTGCAAGGGGTTTTATGGTGAATTTGTACAATTTCGATAATTTGGAGCTGATAAGGGTCGCTCGTGATGTTGCGGAGCAGAAGGGACTTAACCTTGAGCTTGTGGTGGAAGCAATAGAGCAGGCTCTGGAACTCGTCAGCCGCAGTAAATATGGTGACTGCAAAATCAAAGCGTCTATAGATAGAAAAACCGGTGTGATTTCCATATCCAGGCAGGCTCTTGTGGTGAATGATGACATGAGCTTTGATGGGGAGCAGTACGGTATTCCCGCTGGTGAGGTCGATAAATACAGATTAATCAAAATCTCAGATGCGATTGCTGACGGTAAGGATGTGAAGGTGGGTGATATTTTGCTTGAGCCTCTTCCTCCCGTGGATATTGACTATAACTCTGCTAAGGTTGCGAAACAGAAAGTTGCGCAGCTGATTATGATCCAAGAACGTAAGCGTCAGTACGAGGAATTCAAAGATCGGGTTGGGGATCTTGTGTACGGGGTTGTGAAGCGCGTTGAATACAACAACGTGGTTGTGGACCTGAATGGGAGTGAGGGTTATCTTCCGGTATATAACACCATAAGGGGGGAGGTCTTTCGCCCGAATGATAGGATCAGGGCTCATGTTGAGGAAGTTCGTCAGGAGGAGCTTTCTGGTCCTCAAATCTTCTTATCCAGGGTTAGTAAGCGCTTTATGGAGCTTTTATTTAGGCAGGAAATACCCGAAGTATACGATGGGATGGTGTCAATCAAGGCATTGGCCAGGGATCCCGGTTCTAGGTCGAAAGTTGCCGTGTTTTCCTCTGATAAAAATGTGGATCCCGTGGGTGCGTGCATAGGTGCGCGGGGGGTTAGGATACAGAGTATAGTTTCCGAGTTGCACGGGGAGAAGATAGATGTTGTTTTGTATTCGTCGGACTTGGCAAAGTTTGTGGTGAGCGCGATAGCCCCAGCTGAGGTTGTGAAGGTCATAATAGACGAAGACGTGGAAAAGATAGAGCTCGTTGTTCCCGAGAACCAAGTAAGCTTGGCTATAGGTAGGTACGGCCAGAACATCAGGCTGGCTTCTGAGCTTGTGGGATGGGACATTGACGTTATTGGAGATGAGACAGAATCGACACGGAAGGCTAAAGAGCTCAGTTCAGGTGCCAAGGTCTTCGTTGATGGGTTAGATGTCGAGGAGATTATCGGGCAACTTCTAGTTAGCGAGGGTTTTGCGACGATAGAAGATTTGGATAAGGTTGATGTTGCTGAGATCACCGCGATAGATGGGTTTAACGAAGAGATTGCTACGGAGCTCAAGAAGCGTGCTTCTGAATACCTAGCCCGTAAACGGGAGGAGGCACTTAAAATGCTGAAGGACCTGTCTGTAAGTGAGGAGGTGTTGGAGCTTCCGTATTTGGAGATGGAGGATGTCATAAAGTTGTGCGAGGGCGGCGTGAGGAATGTCGAGGATATTGCCTCGATGTGTACCGATGAGTTTTATGACATTGTTCCCAGAGTAAACTTGAGTAAGGAACAAGTTGATTCCATAATTTTGGAGTCTCGCAGGCGAATGGGGTGGGTTTAGATTTTTCTGGTGCTATTGATGAGTGATGTTGAGAAGTTTGGAGAAAGTTGCGGTGGCCCTTCTGGTGGCCGCGAGCGTCTTACACTCAAACTTGGTGTAAGGGCTCCAGCTACTCTTACGAAAACACCTGCCTCGGCTGGTGGTAAGCCCTTCATGACTGTTGAGGTGCGTAGTAAAAAAAGAAAAGCCGGAGAGACGCCCCCTTCGGATGGTGTGAAGCGCCTGATAACCACTCCCTCTGGTTCTGATAGCAGCAAGCAGAGGCAGGGCTCTGCCGTGGGGTCTCTTACCGCAAAGGAGCAACTTTCCAGGATAAATGCTATACACACAGCAGATAGTATAAGCGCCCAGGAAAAAGCGGCTAAAAAGCTTAGGAGTGGCACGGAATCTGCCCCTGATGTTGCCGCCCCCGTAGAGGAGGAGAGCTCTTCAGAGGGTGATGGTGCTGCAAAGGGGCCTGCCCCCGCCGCTGCGGATGCGGTGTTGGGACCTTCCATGTTGGGTGATGCTGTTGCGGGTGCCCGTCCGGGGAAGGGTGGATATGAAGATAAAAATAAGAGGTATTCCTCTCAGAGCGCTGGTGGCAGGGTTAGAGAGAAAGAAGGCGGTGGGGCGAAGAAAGCCGTAGCTTCCCGTGCTTCTAGCAAGCACATAAAGCTGGATATCGAAAATGCCTTGAGCGGTGTGGAGGAGCGGCACGTTTTAAGGTCTTCTTCGAGGCGCAGGGGCGGATCCAGGAACGTGCATAGGATATCAAGGGAAGTCATAATTCCTGATGAGATAGAAGTTAAGGCTCTGGCGTCCGCTATGGCCGAGAAGGTTGGGGATGTATTGCGCATTCTTGCTCATATGGGCATTGATGCCAGGCAAGGTGCTGTTATTGAGTCCGGTGTAGCGAGTGAGATTGCGGAGAAATTCGGCCACCGCCCAAAGATTGTCAGCAAGACTCAAATGGAGAGGGAGCTGTGCGATATTGGTGATGATGACCTTGAGTTGCAACCGAGGCCCCCAGTTGTTACTGTAATGGGTCACGTGGATCACGGTAAGACCTCTCTATTGGATGTTTTACGCAAGTCCAACGTTGCTGAAAGGGAGTTTAGAGGGATCACACAGCACATAGGTGCTTACCAGATAGAAGTTGATGGGAAAAAGATCACGTTTCTTGATACTCCCGGGCACGAGGCGTTTTCTGATATGCGTGCTCGAGGTACTAATGTTACGGATATAGTGGTCTTGGTGGTTGCAGCCGACGATGGAATTATGCCCCAGACTGTAGAGTCTATAAATCATGTGAGAGCCGCTGGGGTGTCTATGATAGTTGCGGTGAATAAAATAGACAAAAGTGGCGCGAACGTTGAGAAGATTACCAATGATTTACTGCAGCACGGTGTAGTGTCAGAGAATTTGGGCGGGGATACCATGATAGTGCCAGTCTCTGCGAAAACTGGAGAAAACCTGGACAAGCTGAAATTGAGTATATTGCTTTTGGCTGAGATGCTGGAGCTTCAAGCTCCGGTCGAATGTCGTGCGCAGGGAGTGGTAATAGAGTCTAAAGTGGAGCGGAGTTGCGGTGTTGTGGCAACCGTAATAGTGCAAAAAGGTACGCTGAGGAAGGGGAATATAGTAGTAGCTGGTGATGGCTCGTACGGGAAGGTGCGCAATATGTTTGATGACGGAGACAATTCTGTCGATGTAGCTCCCCCATCCATGCCTGTGAAGGTGTTAGGACTTGATAAGGTGCCTAAGGCTGGTGACACCTTTCTTGTGATGCCTTCTGAAAAACATGCGCGTGACTTGCTTGAGCGTAGGGCGGAGATACATTTCTCTCGCGAGGCCCGTAAGAGTGGTGGCGTGTTCATGGGGCCCGTGTTTCCGGTTGGTGAGGCTATTGAAGAAGTTAATATGATACTCAAGGCTGATGTTGCGGGTTCTCTAGAGGCTGTTGCCCGCTCAGTGGCGCAAATTGAGCATGAAGAGGTTAAGTTTAATATTTTGCACAAAGATATCGGTGATGTAACGAGATCAGATGTTCTACTTGCTGAGGCTTCATCAGCAGTGGTGTTGGCTTTCAACGTTAAGGTGGATGCTCAGGCTAGGGATCTTGTTAGGCAGAAAGATGTTGATATACGGCACCACAGGGTAATATACGATCTAATAGACGACGTAAAGGGTGTAGTTTGTGGAAAGCTAAAACCCATTGTACGGGAAACCCAGGTTGGATCGCTGGTTGTTAGGGAGGTATTCTCCAGCGGCAAAGGGGGGATCGTTGTTGGTTGTTATGTTTCTGAAGGCGCGGTCAGTAGGGGTGCATCAGTTAGAATCTATAGGAACGACTCCGCGACGTATGAGGGTAAGGTTAAGGCTCTCAGGAGGTTTAAGGATGACGTGAAAGAAGTGAGTCACGGTTTGGAGTGCGGCATACTTGTTGAAGGTGTGAAGGATGTTGCCGTGGGTGATGTAATAAAGGTTCTGGAAGTGGTAGAGCATGCTAGGGTGGTGGAATGATAACTTTTACCCCGGATGTTGGGTTTCGTAGTTTGAAAGTTGCATCGGTCCTAAAAAGGGCTTTAGCCCGGATGTTCATCTGTGAGTTTTATGATCTGAGTAATGTGTTGTCTATTTCTAACGTGAAGGTTAGTGGGGATACGAGAAATGCCACCGTGTTTGTAGTAGTTAGAGACAAGTTGGCCAACAAGGGTGAGATAGTTGCGGCGCTGAATGATGCGTCCGATAGTATTAGAAGGTCGGTGTTCAAGTATCTCAAGCTGCGGTATGTGCCCAGGTTGCACTTCAAGTTGGACGTTGAATTTGACAACTTTCTTCGCATTAGTGAGATAATGTGCTCTCAGAAGTAGGGTGTTAGATGGAGAATCAGAGTAGGTAATACGGCTCTCATTTCCACCTATTCCCCCCGTCTATCTCTTGAGGGAAGTGTGCTTTCCTTTGCGCCAGTCTATGTATTCCATAATTACTGGAAAGATTAGCGTCACGTATAGATAGTTGTGAGGGATTTTGACCCCCACGCCATCTGCCACTAGCAATACTCCCAGCGCCCCTATAAACAATAGAGCGATTATTTTTACTCGTTCGTGTTGCTGTACAATCTTTGCAACTTCTTTGGAGAAAAAAAGCGCAACTACAACGTATATAGAGAATATAAGAACAATAAGAGGCATATTGTCAGTGATGCCCACTGCAGATATTACGGAGTCTAACGAGAGCACAAGATCTATCCCAATAATTTGCATAATTGCAGGAAAAAATTTGGTTATATTTCCAATTTCTAAGTCTTTTTTAGGAAATATCTCTAAATAGATTTCCTTTGCACTCTTGTGTACTAGAAACGCTCCCCCGGCTATAAAAAACATGTCTCTATAAGTAATTTGCATGCGAGGCATCGCGATTAACTGTTCATTCATCGACAGCAAAAACGAAGCTCCGAACAACATTGCGAAGCGCATTACCAACGCTGTGCCCAGACCACAAATTCGTGCTTTATTTTGTAAATTTTTAGGAAGCTTAGAAGTAATTAGGGCTATAAAGATAAGGTTATCAATGCCCAGGATCATCTCCAAAAACAACAGAGTGAAGAATTCAACTACACTGCAATACGAAAGACTCATACTAGGTGATTATTCCCGGCTATAGAGTGTAACCCACGTAGCAGTATACACACTTTTGCGTTTTTGATCCCATTTTGTTTTCAATATATTTTAAGGCTTAGATGATACCCTGGCCTCGAGACTTGGGGAGTAAAATCTGGGTGTTATCAAAAAATCTTGAGGCTAGCTTACATAGAGCGCTGTCGATAGCGTTCGATTTCCGTCACGAATGTGCAACTCTGGAACACCTGCTGCTGGCTCTGACTGACGACCTTGACGTGAGACGAGTCCTGTATGTGTGTCGGGTGTCTATAGACAGATTAAGGGAGACCTTAATCAACTTTTTGAGATACGAGATGTCTATAGTTATGAATCAGAGTGTCACTGAGGTCAGGCCTAGTACGGCATTCGAGAAAGTAGTGCACAGGGCCATAGTGCACGCTCATGCGTCTGGTAGAGATGAAATTAACGGAGTGAACGTTTTAGCGGAGATTTTTTTGGAAAAAGACTCATGTAGCGTTTCTTTCCTGAACGAGCACAACGTTAAGTACATTGATGTTGTGAGTTGCATCTCCAGTAGCGAGCACCAAGAAGAGCTGTACGATCAACAAGAGCTTGGAAAGGAGGTGGATTTTGCCAAGCGTGGGGTGATCGGATTTCCCAATATTGCCAAAGATGTAGTGTCTAAAGATGGTGAAAGTCTGGAGGCTTATTGCGTTAACCTAAATTCTTTGGCTAAGGACGGGAAGATCGACTATGTCATAGGCAGGCAATATGAGCAAGAGCGGACAATTGAGGTTTTACTGCGCAGAAGGAAAAACAACCCTTTATACGTTGGGGATTCTGGTGTAGGGAAAACCGCTATAGTTGAGGGATTAGCTCTGCGGATTGTGGAGGGGAATATTGTTCCACAGCTCAAGCGCGTGGAAATATATTCCCTCGATATGGGTTCTTTACTTGCGGGAACCAGGTACCGTGGGGATTTTGAAGAGAGAATCAAGGCGGTTATTAGGGCTATAGAAAATAAGAAAAACGCAGTTCTTTTTATTGATGAAATTCATACAATTATTGGGGCTGGTTCCACTAGTGGCAGCCCGCTGGACGCTAGTAATTTGCTAAAGCCCGCACTAGCTCGCGGTTCCATCAGATGTATGGGGGCTACCACCTATAAGGAGTACAACAGCAATTTTGAGAAAGATAGGGCCTTGGCAAGAAGGTACCAGAAGATTAACGTTGAGGAGTCTACCGTTGAAGAAACTATACAGATACTGAGTGGAATAAAATCGTATTATGAGATATACCATGATGTACATTATACCAGCCAGGCGGTTAAGTATGCTGCAGAGCTGTCCGACAGGTATATAGCTGAGAGAATGCTGCCTGACAAAGCGGTAGATGTGCTGGACGAGGCGGGGGTGTATGCAAAGCTACGCTCGAGCGAGAACGGCAAAATTGTTACAGGAAAGGATATAGAAGCTATTATCTCGCGTATTACCGAAATACCGTGCGATAACCTCTTTGCCAGCGATACACACAAGGTAAAAAATCTAGAGGAGAATCTGAGAAAGGTTATCTTTGGGCAAGATGAGGCTATATCGCAGATTGTTGACGCGATCAGAATTGCCAAAGCTGGGCTGAGAAGCCATCAGAAGCCGTTAGCTAGCTACTTACTTGCTGGCCCTACAGGAGTGGGTAAGACCGAGTTGGTGAAGCAACTGGCACACAATATGGGCATGAAGCTCATCAGGTTTGACATGTCTGAGTATACGGAATCCCACACAGTTGCCAGAATGATAGGTTCGCCTCCAGGGTATGTGGGGTATGAACAAGGTGGCCTGCTCACTGATACTATAGCTAGGAACCAGTACAGCGTTCTCCTGCTCGACGAAATAGAAAAGGCCCATAATAGCGTGTACAACATACTGCTGCAAATAATGGATTATGGGTACATTACAGACACATATGGAAGAAAGGTCAGCTTCCGTAATGTGGTAATAATACTGACCACAAACGCTGGCGCTGTGGAGTTTAGTAAGAACGCTGTTGGGTTTGACCGTGATAGAACCTTCAATTTGGGTAGCGAGCATAAAGCCATTGAGAAGATTTTTGGCCCTGAGTTCTGCAATAGATTGGATGCTGTGGTGCCGTTTTCATACTTAAGCACTGAAGTGATGGCCAAGGTGGTAGGGAAATTCATTGCTGAACTTAGAGAGCAGTTGTCTAGGAAGGGTGTGGACATGAGCATAGACCAAGCGTCTGTGGATTTTCTAACAAAAGTGGGACAGCAGGACGGCTATGGGGCAAGAAAGGCTCAAGGTGTTATTGCACAGAAGATTAAAAAGCACCTAGCACTTGAGATGTTGTTTGGTAAACTAACTTGCGGGGGTAGGGTGGAGGTCAAGTTTGATCCAAGCAGAGAAGATTTCTCGTATGAGTTTTTCGAAAAGTCAGTTGACAGTATTGCGCAGTGACTCACCGCAGGCCGGTTTTTGTCGTTGATTATTTAATTTAATCCTATAGATTTATCCAATTGCATCGTGTGGGGAGCTTATGTCTTGCGATTACGAATCTGTTCGTAATTTGGCTGTTGTTGCTCATGTGGATCACGGGAAGACTACGCTTCTAGATAGCATGCTAAAGCAGAGCGGTGCGCTCAGGGACAACCAAGAGGTTGTTGAGCGGGTTATGGATAGCAACGACCTGGAGCGTGAGCGGGGGATTACTATTCTCGCAAAATGTACTGCGATTACATGGAAGGGTCACAAGATCAACGTAATAGATACACCTGGACATGCTGATTTTGGTGGAGAGGTGGAAAGAGTGCTCTCCATGGCGGACGGAGTATTGATGCTTGTTGACGCGTCTGAAGGTCCGATGCCGCAGACCAAGTTTGTACTCTCGAAGGCACTGCAGGCTAATTTACTGCCAATAGTTGTGGTAAATAAGGTTGATCGTCCGGATAGTAGAGTGGGCGAGGTTTTGGATGAGGTGTACGAATTATTCATCAATCTAAACGCCACCAGCGAGCAGCTCGATTTTCCCGTACTCTACGCCTCTGGAAGGAGTGGGTGGTGTGTCAAAGATCTGTCTGATAATCGCAAAGATCTACTTCCTTTGTTCGAAGCGATTCTGGAGCATATAAGGCCATCACAACATGATTGTGATGGCCCGTTTAGCATGCTGCTTACCCTTCTGGAATCAGATAAGTTTTTAGGTAGGGTGCTGACCGGCAAGGTATACCAGGGTAGGGCAAAAATGGGCTCTCAGGTAAAAGTGCTGAATTTAAATGGTGAGGTTATAGAGAGTGGCAGACTTACCAAATTATTGTCTTTTTCCGGCCTGAAGCGCGTACCTGTTGATGAAGCGAGTGCTGGGGATATCATAGCCGTTGCAGGGCTTGAGAAAGCCTCGGTTTCCGACAGCATAGTTGATATTTCTGTCACCACGCCCATTGAGTCTACCCCGGTTGATCCTCCAACTATGGCGGTAACTATTGGTGTAAATGACTCGCCACTTGCTGGCACTGAAGGGACTAAGCTTACGTCTACCGTAATTAAGAGTAGACTGCTGTCGGAGGCTGAAACCAACGTTGCTATCACGGTGAAGGAGGGGGAGCGTAGCGACTCTTACGAAGTTGGTGGCCGTGGAGAACTTCAGCTTGGTGTGCTGATTGAGACTATGCGACGAGAGGGCTTTGAGCTCTCTGTATCGCGCCCGCGTGTTTTGTTGCGAAAGGAAAACTCAGTTGTTTTAGAGCCCATAGAAGAAGTGATAATAGACGTCGATGAGGAATACAGTGGCGTGATCATGGAGAAGCTGAGTTTTCGCAAAGGTGATATGCAAGATATGTCGCCTTCGGGAAAAGGCAGGGTACGCATGGTGTTTTTGATTCCTTCTCGGGGCTTGATTGGCTACCATGGCGAGTTTCTTACTGATTCTAGAGGTACGGGTATTATAAATCGCTTGTTTCACGGATATGCTCCACACAAGGGTGATATTCCTGGAAGAGTGAATGGTGTGCTGATTTCCACAGGGCAGGGCGAGGCTGTTGCGTATGCTCTCTTTAACCTACAGGATAGGGGGGCTATGTTTGTTAAACCTCAAGATAAGGTTTATGCAGGTATGGTGGTTGGGCTGCATAACAGGAACAATGACATAGAAGTTAATGTATTGAAGGGAAAGCAGTTAACCAATGTCAGGGCTGCGGGTTCTGACGAGGCTGTGAGGCTTGTTCCTCCGAAATTGATGACATTGGAGGAGATGATAGGGTTCATCAACGACGATGAGCTGGTAGAGTGTACGCCGAAATCCATAAGACTTAGAAAAAGATTTCTGGATCCCAACGAGCGCAAGCGTCTTGCGAGATCGAAAAGCGCTAACTGATGAGTAAACCGTAGGGTGGGCTACCGGTCTCTGCCGGTTGGTGGCTCGACGCGGGCTGGTGTCATTATAATTCTGGAGGTGCTCAACCGTTCTCCGTGACTGCGCACTTTTTACTCCTGAGCTTGTGCAACCAGTTTGGGACCTCCATTCGTAACACAAGATTAAGATTTTTCTGAGAAGCTCGGTGGTTCGTAGGTGTTTTGTGGTTTACGGTGCAGCGGAGGCCCCTTGAGTACGTGATGGAACTCACGGCACACATTGTTTTTGTTGTGGAAAAAGAGG
The DNA here is from genome assembly GCF_025628805.1 of Anaplasma capra. GTDB lineage: Bacteria > Pseudomonadota > Alphaproteobacteria > Rickettsiales > Anaplasmataceae > Anaplasma > Anaplasma capra. Next base: position 12,979 of record NZ_JAOTBG010000001.1, on the reverse strand, counting down.
TAGAGTGTATACGCCTGCGTGACATGCGGAAATTTAGGGAATTGCAAAACATAGAAATGGTGTTGCTACAGCTTTTGGAAGAAGCACGTAGCAAGATTAGAGGCAATACGCACGCCCTACTACGTGATAGTGACCCCTCCACGCTGGAGAACCTAAACTTGGTTTTTGCTAAGTTGGATAGATGCCTTGCGGTAAAGCATGACTTAATCTCTCAGAGCTGCCACAGAGTTGCCGAATGGTTATGCCAGCCCCATTCCGATACACTCAATTAACATACTGTCCCATGAGTGCTCTCGTTGGCATTGGAGGGTAACCGTGAGAATCTTTAGCGTATTCTCAGTTAGTTACCCCCGGTTGGAGAGCGCGCAAAAGCTCTTCCAGCTCTTAGTAGCGCACTCCTCAACAGAGGGGTAAGAATCTGGCTACTTGTCAACGCTTCCACGGCGTTGTCCCGCGCCGTGCTGGGAAACCTCGGGATTATCGAAGGTGGTGGAAGGCCGTAGTTCTTGCTGGTTGCCATCGCTCTTCGACCCAGATTGTGCACTGGATGAAGGAGAATGCGCGATGTTGGATTGTCTCTCGGCATCCACTGAAGCAGAAGCTTCTTTCCCTGCGGTATCCCGTCCCTTTTCCATGTGGCTTGCATGCTGCTCCTGTACCACTTGTTTTTCTGTGCTGGTGTTGGGTCTTACGCATCGCACTACTAGCAACATTGTTGCAGCGTAGAAATACTTGATGAAATCCACAACATATTGAAGCGCCCGCTTATACCACGGACCCTTGTCCGGTGCAGCAGGTCTCATAGAGACAAGCACTTTTATCGTTTCCCATAGCCTCTTGTACCACGGATACTTATCCGGGTGGGAAGGTGTAAACATGTAATGCCTAGGCTTATGCCCGGTGGCGTCATGTTCAGCGCCAAACTTCCTATCGAGATATGTTCGCAAGAAATTAGCCTCAACATTTTTGCATTTTCTTGCAGCTTCGTCATGATCGGTGAATATATCATTCTTGCACAGGTCTAGCAGTGGCGGGTCTACCAAATCAAGAGGTGCGTTGTTACACAGCTTTGCGAGGATAGCACCTTCTATTCTGCTAGCGTTTATGGTGTATGAGTCGCATTTATCGCGTAAAAATTCTATACCATCTCTACCGTCACGTGTGTAGAAGGCCATGAGAATATCTGTTATGTCCGCCTCACGTAGCCCATACATCTGCCTATCATTTACATGCACGGTGTTTGCGATTTCAGAGTTCTTCAGGACGTTCGTTAGGAGATTGAGTGCGCGCTCTGAATCAATGAGGTCACTCCGCAGTGCGCCAGAAATGGTACTCATGACCCTTTCTATGCAATTTCGTGTCGGCAGCAATACCGCGCTACCACAATATGTTTCAGCGGAGTCCTTGTCTTGTATGTTAAACATATTCTGCAGAAGGGTGTGATCTGCAATTATGAATCGCTCTCCTAATACTTTCCTGACGCTTCTAATTGACTCGTCCAGTTTTTTCCCTTTTTCGTAATCACCAGTAAGCGTGCTGACAGCGACTTTTCCTAGCTCTTGTTCGACAATAAGGCCATGTGTACCTGACGTCAGTGACTGTAGCGATACCAGTTGATCTATCTTGTTCACAACCTCTTCAGAGAGTGACTTCATGTTATCAACGGATTCCTTGAAATCTCGCACCGCATCCGCTACTTTTTGCTCGGATTCGCCCATGGCCTCGAATTCCGAAACCATGCCCTCTAGATCTCTGAGTGATGTGAGCAATGCCAGCTTGGAAGCAATACACCCAAACTTTGCTACGATCTTTCCTACATTGTCCTGAGGAATGTTACGGCCTTCTAGTCGGAAAGCTAAGCTTACAGTGTTCGCGCACAAGCCATCGGTCATACTGCCGCCTCCAACTCCCTCAATAAGAGGTAAAAGGTTTGCGGCGTTCCCCAAGGCCTTGGTCATCTTACTGTTTGTTGCGGACAGTTCCGCGCCCAGTGTGTAGCCGTACAACAGCGATGCGGCACCTTCCAATTTTTGTGATACATCTTTGATTTTTTGTGCCCAATCTGAGTAAGGCTGCTGCTGACTTGCGCTACCCTGCTCAGGTACACTAGGAGTTGCCGATGGACCAACAATAATCATTCTGAGCCATTGTTCGGCGGTGGGGCTTGACATTCGCTGCTGTTGCGCCGTTGATGCTGCGTCATGATGTATAGCTACTGCTTCTAGAACATTTTGACATTCAGCAGTTGTGCTTGCCTTGTGCGCGGCAGACTTTGTCAACTTCGAAATTTTGTCAAGTGAATGAACAACTTCTGGAAGTATAGCCGCCACTGTCCCGCTATACCCACCTGTGATGCTTCGTATGTGCTCTTCATCTGGCACGTACTGCCCATCATTTGCAAGTTGTCCACAGATTTTGTGTAGTAGGGTCCTTGCACCTAGCACATAGGTACCCAGGCCGTCAAGTGCATCTTGCACTTGTTCGTGTGACGCTTGCTGGCTGTCCAACTCACAGAGAATCTGGGCCGCGCCCTTTTTAAGCACCAGACCGCTATCTTCAGTGTCCACGTATACTGCGGAAACCAGTGCGTCTGCGCTAAGCGCAGCTTCGTACACGTCTATAAGTGCGGCATCACGCCAAGACGGCCCGCTGCTTCCTTGATGCAGCGAAGCTCCCTCCTGCCCAGGTATACTGCTGATAAGATCTAGAGCCATGCGCACTGTATTTGCAGCGATCTGCAAGTGGATGCTGGGTTGTTCAGCGCCTTCTGCCCCATGTGCAGCAGCAAACGATGTCAGGAAATTCTGGCAATTGGTGAGCTTTTGTGAAATCGCGGTTATGAGGGGGCTGTCCCACTCATGCACGCATCCCTCATCAAGGAACTTTGCCATGTTCTCAGCCTCACTAAGGCTTATCAGAACACTCTTCTTATACTCCTGAAGACGACTCTCAGGAGCGTTGGAGACTGCGTTTTCGCTATGTGCTGCACTCCTGGACAGGGAGATCATACGCGAAATCTGAGCTTTCAAATCTTGTGATACAATGCGCCAGCCTTGCTCATTTGTTATTGTTGGCTGTAGCGTATGTGACACCAACGCTGCGGACCTGTGAGCCCCACTCAGCATGCGCACCACATGTTCTGACAGCTGAGCTCCTGCAAGCATCGTGTCGGAAAGGCATTTTTGACACTTCTGCACGTGGTCCACAAGCTGATTTTTCGTGTTTTGCTGTTGTGACTCTTCTGCGTTTGTAATTTGACATAGTGCTAGGTCCAAAGCAGCATTCTGAGCGGATTCCAGGTGTGTCTTGGCACGCGCCAAATTGCTCATGAGCCTGACCTGATTTGCGTCAATGTTATCTCCCTGAGAAAGAAGAAACTCGTTGATGCCTTCAAGTAGGCGGGCGGTCCGCCCTAGACGCGTTATTATTTCTACATTGCTGCGCTCGTTGGGAGATAACGGCGTCTGTTGATTAGTAGCGGCATTGGTCTGACCAGGCAAATCTTCCATGAAGCCAGATGAACTAGCAGAGAGCGCATCTTCTATTACAGGCCCTGCATCTTTATAGACAGGGTCGTCCAATGTGGCAGCGGCCTCAACCATACGGGGTGCAGCTCCGCGTGTATCGCTTGTTTCGAAAACCACCCTAGAGTTCCCTGTTAAGCTTGCTTCCACTAGTCCAAGCTGTGTTACAAGAGAAGCGCATGCAACGCTGATCGCGTATGAATCTCTCAAGGTAAGATTGCTCTCACTGCTCATGCGCTCAAGAGCTCCAATGATCGATCCTATAGCCTCCTTTACTCTGCTGGATGCAACTCTAACGCCACTTGTACTTATGTCAGTTATTAAATCCTCTGTCTCACGTATCGCGGAACTTATACGCTGTTTTTGTGCAGCATATAGGTTATTGTTGTCAGCTATACCTGACATCTCATCTCTAGCGTCAGTCAATCCGGTGAGAACAGTAGCCAAATTCAAGACCAGCTCGGGTGCCTGATTCAGCTCGCTTCTACCAGGACGAGCGTGTGCCTCCATTGGCTCTACCACAACGTCCGTACCGCAAGCTCTATGAATACTGCGCTGCATGTGTTCAAGTAGTGCGCCCTGGAGTGCAACGTCATCGCTCGTCCGGATGCACTCCCTAATGGTAGATAGCGCCATACGCGCTATTGGCGAGCGTGACTCTATGGGAACTAGAGGAACCTGATTACTGGCATCTGCCCCATGTGCCGGGATGCGGCTCAGCATCACGCTGTTCAGCTCGGTGAGCATATTGAGTATTAGGGTGTGGGTGATAGTCTGATTACCTTTCGTTGCTGATGAGCTACCATCGCCACTAAGTGCACTGCTTACGATATTGTCAATCTGTTCCCGTGTGCAGTGGACCTCTGCATTTCCCTGCATTATTCCAACGGATTCGCTCACTGCTTCCATGGATGCGGCCAATACCTTCCTTGCAAGATCATGTGGGACCTGATCTACGCTATTTTGCGTGATGGCATGATACTGCTTGTCCCTAATCACAGAAGCGGTGTTGCATACTCTTGTTACCACGCCGTCTCTCCATACACTAGAAGCAGCGTTGTAGATCGTGAAAGTATCACGCGCTAGGTGCTCTATCATGTTATCTGTGAGACTTCCGAAGGCTGCGTACTCTCCTACTGTGTATCCTTCTGCAATGTTACGAATTTCTTTGAAGAAGGCGGTGAAGAATTCTTGTGATATATTCACAATGCCATTCTTGCTAAAGTTCGCTCCAACTTTTAAAAGACTCCCCATATTTTGTTGTGTCGCACCCAGTGCTCCAGAGATGTCTGTTGCGACGTTCATCGCTAACGCGGTGTAGATACAATCAGGAACATTGCTGTGAGCCTGACCGCGTTCGTCGTGCATAAGTGCAGTTGTAATTTCTACCGCCTTAGCGCAGATGCGAGCAGCGTGTTCGTCGCCGATATTGTTCTTAATATTTTGCAGTGCGGTGGATGCCTCATCTCGGCATTTTTCCCGCACATCTGCTACGTACGCCCGGACTACCTCACCTTCTATTTGTTGTTCTGCATTGTCGTGTGCCACTTCTGCTTGATTCCCACTGGAGCGTTTGTACATCACAGCACTGCGAAGCACAGTGCCCACAAATCGCTCTACCATGCTGGTCCTGATTTGCTCATTGTTGGTGAGCACACCGAGATCTTTCATTCTCTCACGAAGATCTACAAGTACCTCGGAGATGATTTTACGGTTAAGCCACACATCATTGTCATCGTCGGCGTTCCTCCACGCCGCATCGTCTACAAGTGCACCTATGATGTTACTGGGCACACTAGGTTCACCCTCCATACGCCCTTTTCGTCCAGTGATTATTACATCTTGTAGGGCGCACATTGACGCTGTGAGTACGGCTCGCGCAATATCCCTTTTTAGTATAACTGTATCATTGCTACCTAAATCAGTGCTGCCGTCGCTCGCTTTTGTACCTACTTGCGCATCTCCGCTCAGTGCTTTGCTGAGTGCTTGTCCCAGAGTTGCCTCCAAGAGTTCCGCACGCGGTTCTACTGAGTATATGGATTCAGGCACCTCTTTGCTTAGGCTGAACTCACTTCCGCGATTGACAAGTTGTTTAATTAAATCTACACAGCTCCGGTCCAGAGAGTGTTTTGCAGCATGCACTGCGTCTCGATACATTGAGTCTCTATACTGCTGAACGAAGTTGTCCATTATAGAGGCGATGACACCCGGATCTGAAATCATACGACTGTTCCTAACGTCACGGGGAAGCCCTGCAATCATGATTTTGTTGAGCGTATCTTTGGATACTTCAGCTCTGATTCCATCTGCAGCCGCGCTGAGCTGCATTGCGCTGGAGCACGCTGCCAGAGTGTTATATACAAACTGCACTGGTACGATTGATGCGACATGGTGAGTGCTGCCTACCACTTCCTCTGCAATCTCGCTGAGTATTGCAATGGGGGCAGCTCTGCTAACTGTATTCTTGCTATGAGTGGTGTGATGCTCCTCTATGACCTTTTTCAACACAACTGCGAGATCAGCTCCACTGGTGATCATAAACCTTCCATTGGAGACCGGAAGGAGCGTGCTTGCTATTTCTTCCAGCTGCCCACTTGTTACTGAGGCTCGCACGCCAGCTAGGGCAGAGCGCACCCGTAGCATGTGTGCAAGTGCCTGCAGTGAATTCCTGGCGAATGTTTCAGGGATCTCCACAGCTGGGGACTCGTTCAATGTGTTCAACGTCTTGATATCCGCAAGCTTGCTGACCACTCCCTCCAGATCCGTGATCACGCCTTGTATTTTGCTATTCAACGGTGGTGTTGTTACTATCTGGTCATATTGGGAGATCTGTCTCACGCATTCGTGCAGGGGCGATTGTGGCGCATTGCCGTCCAGGAAGCCTTGTTTTCGAGATGGTAGGCTATTGTATATTTCGGCAAGTACGGAATCTGCGGAGCTCAGTGCCTCTTTTAGTTTATCAGCATCGCTTAACTCGCTGCGAGAAAGCGCTGTTTCTGTTTCTCGTATTCTTGTGCGTATAGCGGGTATTGTGGACAGTGGGTTACGTTCGGGGGAGCCAAGGTTATACACTGCATCTATGTTACCCAGAGATTTTCTTGCTAGATGCACACACACATCACGCAATCTCTGTATTGCCTGCCCAAGGCACTCAATTGCCCTTACGATGTGTTCCACCACGCTACTTGCTGCTGCCCGCAAGTGCAGCGGAGCATCTCCTGTAAGCTGTGACAGCTCATTTTTTGCCCGTGTCAGCAAAGTTTCTACCTGTGGTGCTGGGGGAACATTTTGAGAGATCAGCGACGAACCCCGCTTAATTGTGCTCATTGCGGCGCGCAGCTTGCTTCCTATGTCCTGCTGATGTGTCCCCTGCGACCCGGATTCGATGTGTTTCTCAATGGAGTTAAGCGCTGACGTTAGATGATAACATGCATCGGCCGTCTTCTCTTCGAAGGAGGTAATTAGTTCATTGTAGGTACTGTCCTTAACGGTATCGAGTTGCTCTTCATTTGACCTCGTATGCCCAGCAGCCATGCCAAGTAGCGTTGCCGCGTGTAGCATCTCTTCTAGTATTTTTGGACTGCAGAAGACCACATGTGCATTTTCAGAAATTGCGCAGGCCATTCTGCGTGTTGCGTTTTTCAAATCTACGGTAACGCCAGGTGCGCCCGAGTCTGTAAGTGTTTTTACAGCACTTGCTATGTCCTCTTCTGCACTAACCAAACTATTGGTAAGGCTTTCGATACTAGCGTCACGGAACGGCCCCGAGTAGGAGCTGTATGCGTGATCTGCAGCGTTATGCAGCTGCTTCAAAGCCATTGCTAGGAGACTTGCCTGCCTTGAATGCCCGCCACCCTCTTGTGCCAAGGGTACGGGTTTGTGGAATGCGCTCTGAGATTCTTGTGGGTTGGACAATTTTGCGCTCCCAATTAGAGCTGATATTCCAACTGTATAGCTAGCTACCACATCCTCGATTTCCGTGAGTGCATTACCCGTTGCTGGGTTGCTGCTGATTCTCTGTATACTATCAGTCAGATTCCTAGTATCTGTCACAAGTTGTGTGGCCACATCGGCTAGCTGCCTACCGGTCAGCTCGCCTACACTCTTGAAAATCCCCGCCAAATTTGCAGTGAGTCCGCTTTCTGGGGCGTGCTTGCTGTATGCTGCCGAAGCTTGCGCACATTTTGCGTACTCAGAGCGCAGCACGCTCATGGCACGGGAAAGTTCGTATCTTGCAGCATAAGCCGGTACAGCGGTGTTGTCTGCCGCTTCCGCTTTGATTATGTCGTGCTCGCATGCCACCCTATATACCAGCTCGGCAATGGTATCAGATGAGCACCTAGCAGCCATCTCTTGTGCAGTATCATTAGCTATCTTATTGAACTTCTTCAGCAACAGTACCCCTGTGTGTACCTTGCTTTCCTGTACATCGGCTTTCGCATTCTCGATCCACGTCATGATACCTTGGGCGATGGTGTCTAGTGTTGGATTTTGGGTCAGCCCTTCTTCTGCTATGGGAGCGGCACTCATTGCCTGATCGAGTATATCTATGACACCGGATTGCAAGGCTGCGGATGCCACGTGTCCTGCCAACAACCTTTTTTCTACACTGCCGAGACTGTAGCAAAGCCCACCTACGAGCTCTGTAACCAGCTCTTTCACGTCGGACAGCTGGTTGCTATTGTTTGCTGCAATATCCATGATTTCTTGGATAATGGACTTACCGCTTTGCCCTCCACTTTTTACCAAGTGGCAAGCGAGCACCGAATTTAGTGCTCGGTTGTTTAAGCTCTTTACTATTCTTACTGTAGAGATTAGATCCCTGACGTTTTCCGATCTGACACATAAATCAAGCGCACCTAGCGATTGTTCATTTTTGTGTGACAGGACAGCATACAATGTTTCGGGGTTTGTCAGGGCTTCAGAGCGCTGTTCCAGGGCGCTTGGCAACTTGCCTTGCGTTGCGGCTTCTAATATGCCGCTGCAGAGTTCGGTAGGAGCGGATGCGCCGTGTTCGGCGGTATGTGCCGGCACCTCAGTTTGTTGTTTGGTAGCGGTGGGAGTTGCCAGGCCATCGACTCCCGCTTGGGTATCCTGGGCCTCAGACGGTGCTGGCCTCACTACTTGTGGGAATATATCCCGGATGGTGGCTAGCTTTGCAACTTGGGTGTCATAACGCGCCTTCACTGCGGAGCCTAGGTTATTTAAGAGATGTGCTACGGCGCTAACAAGCTCTTGCAGCCTTCCTTTAATATTCTCAAGCATGTGTGCAGGTACTGCAACGGCTCTATCCTTCTGCGCAGCCATGTAGCTTCTTGCGCTTTCAATGCTCGTCTTTAGGCTACTGAGGGCGCTAGAGACCCGTCGCTGTGCTGTCCTTGCTGTGTCGCTCAGCCGTGTCCCAACTTCTCTTCCTGCGCCCTGCGCTGATAGCAGCATTCCGTCTATCGTGCTCCTCACGTGGAACTCAGCAAGTGCTGCAAACTCCAAGAGGTTGTGCTTGCTGTTCAGCAAGTCGTTTTTGATAACATCAACAGAAGGCAGTGAATCCTTTATCGAATCTCGGATGCCAGCTAACCTATCTACCTGGCTCTTGAATTGCGCCTTTATTTTGGAGCCTAGGTTCTCTAGGAAATCGCGTATAGCGACGAAGAGCCCATATAGCGCGTCCCAAATTCTGATCCTAAGTTCTGTCACACCCAGACGTACTGCCCCTCGTACTTCCCTCGCTGCGGTTTCCACTACGGTTTTAAGATGCTCCAAGGCTGTGGTAATTTTATTACCTGCGGTCCCGACGTGTCCCGCAAGACCAGACATCGCTTCTTTGGTTCTATCTGCGATTGACGTTGCATATTGCGTTAGATTACTTATGCCACCAGCTTGCTGCTCAGATGACTTCTCGCCTTTGGGTGCTGTATCAGCATGGAGTTCCTGTTCTGCGTCATCGTGGTGACCGTGGCTGCGGTGCAAGGTACGTGCCAGATGTGCCTTTTGCTGGTGCTTTGCCTTATTACGCTTTGCTGCTGGAGCCTTTTTGTTGTGATTAGCATCATGCGGTTCAGGTTCAGAATCTTTATCTGCTTCTGCTGCGTTATCAATGCTCACTTCGTTAGCAAGCTGCTCACGTTCGTCTTGCGTCTCGCTCTCTCCCTCCGTATCTAGAGCTTCTTCCTCATCTGAGGAGTGGATTTGGGCTTCCTGCTCACTTCCTTCTACCTCGGAATCTCCGCTACTACGGGTTTCGATAGTACCGGGAGAACCTTGTGTGCCCATATCCCCTGCGAGGCCATCAGTACTGTGGGGCTCGTCACCACGTGCTGCTCCCTCATCTTGGGTGGCTAGTGCTACTTCCTCGTTTTCGTTTGCAGGTTGTTGCGCCACCAGGTCATTCTCCTGACCACTTGTGCCCGCTGCATCAACACTCTCAGAATCCTTGGATGCAGCCGACTTACTGTCTTCGATCAAACCCGCATTTCTAAATTCTTGCACCACAACATTGTTGCATAGTGTAGACAGAAATGAGGCTGCTTCTCTGTCCATACTCTTAGTTACTTCCGAGATCACACCGCTGCTTGTGTTTCCCAACGCAATGCGCACATCACTTGTGTTCTTCCCTTCAGCTATGAAAGAGTTTATTTTTTGTCTTAAGCCGTTTATCCCACCGCTTGTGTATGCGCTTGTGAGCGCATCTTTGTCATTAGCGATAACAGTAGCGGGATTATTGCTTGATTTTCCTTGTTGTGCGCTATCGCTCAGCTCCTTGGCAGCGTCAAAAGCTGATTGTGCACGATTGCGGTATTCTTCTGACGCACTAGTAACGGATATAGGATATCTAAGCCAATTGCTCGTGTCGCCAACCTTTAGGGTATCTGTACAGTATGCAGAAATATCACTAGCTCCCTTGGCTACGGCTTTGCTGTGCAAGGATTCTATTATATCCTTGGCAGCACTAAGAGCATCATCTGCTACACCTGCAGCAAAAGTACCACACAGCTTCTTTACTATCTCCAGGGCGACTGCTGGATCTTTGTCAAAGTGACAGTCTATTGCTTGGTCGAGCAGAGATTTCCCATCTGCGTTGAGGTGAAGAGTTCTTTGTAATACTGAATCAGAGAAATTCCGACTAAGCAACTCCACCGCCCGCACATTCCCATCCTTTACTGCCTTTTCCAGAAGACACGACGAGGTTCCAAACCCCAGCACCTCGGTGGTGTCCAAATTTTGATGTTGTTCTATGTACTGTTCTAACTGTGGGATTCCCTTGCTATATGCGTCGTTGGCATCCTTGTGATTTGCTGTGGCGCCCCGCCCTTGCGGCGTAGTTGCAGCTCCTTGGCTTATGGTATGTTGGGCGTTGTCGTTTGCCGCAGCGGCATCGTTGCTGTGTTCAGTCATATGAGTGTTTCCGAGTTTAGACGTTTGTAGAATTGGATTTTGGAGCCAACTGTGTTTGAAGTTGAGACTAGTAAGCGGAGAATGGCTCTCCATGCTGGATCCGACTACCCTCTAAGTTGTGTTGGCTTACAAAAATGCTACCTGTAATTATGTTAATATATGGTAAATATGTGGTCCGGTATCCCGCTTGTGTGGCGCAATTAAATACAGCTTTCAATGCTTGCTGCAGAACCACAAATAGTCTAATTCATGTTTGCGTGAACACGTTGCATGCACGTTTATCTGTGGCACTTTGCACTGCGCATACCATGTAACTCGATAATAGGCTTAATAGCGCGGTGAGCGCGCTATTAGCATAGTAGCCCCACTGGAATTTGTTTAGTGATACACGTCACAGATTTGTGTGTTTTTCCGCTGGACATAACAACTGCGTATGCGCGATATGTGCACTTTGCAATCTGTTTGACATGCCAAAAAAGTTCATGATACACTCACCGGGGTTTTCATTAGCTCGGTGGTTTTTATGTCCGGTGTGGAAGGTTGTGGGCTCACTCTCACTGAGGGTGCTGTTAGTAAGATCATGGCTGTTTTGCGAGAAGAGGGTGATGCTTCGCTTCTTAAGGTTTCTGTGCAAAGTGGGGGTTGTGCCGGGTTTAAATACGAATTTACCACTGGACCGTATAAGTCATACGGCGATGATGTGGATGACGAGTATCCAGAAGAGGATGACTCGGGCTTTGATGATATGGATGGTGATGAGGAAGAGGATAACGATGAAATTGAGGGTGGGTCAGACCTCATACTTTCAGATGCTTCTGGAAGGCCTATACTCTTTGTGGATCGTTGTTCCAAGAAGTTTTTGCGCAATTCTACGATAGACTACGTGGAAGATATTAATGGTTCCAGGTTTGTGGTCGTAAATCCTGCTGCTAAGTCTGGTTGCGGCTGCGGCAATAGTTTTTCTCTGTGAGTAGGGGTTTTGTGTCTTCTGTTCCGAGAGGGAAGGGCCTTTCTCTACTAAAGGTTCTTGGTGTACTAGCGGCTTCATTGGTGGCTGCAGCTGTGTTTCGTAGTTTTGTGGTTGAGCCATTTCACATACCTTCTGGCTCGATGAAGAGCGGTCTGCTTGCTGGGGATTATATATTTGTGAGTAAGTACAGCTACGGGTATAGTCGCTACTCTATCGTGCTGTCTCCTCCCATCTTAAAGGGTAGGGTGTTCTACACTCCTCCTCAGGCTGGTGATGTTGTTGTGTTTCGTCTTCCCTCTAATCCCGGTACCAACTATGTGAAGAGGGTTGTAGGTCTTCCCGGGGACAAGGTGCAGATCGTTGGTGGGCACCTGTATATTAACGGGGAGGAAATGGGGTATAAGCAAGTTGAAGACTTTTTCGACGGGGTTAAGTCTGTTAAGCGATATGTGGAGACCCTATATAACGGTAGATCCTACGAGGTATTGGATGAGCTGGAGAATAGTTCTTTAGACAACACGCCAGTTTATGTGGTCCCGCAAGGGCACATTTTTGTACTTGGTGATAATAGAGATGATTCCAGGGATAGCCGCTTTGTTACGGAGGTTGGGAACATACCTATAGAGAATATTGTAGGCAAGGCCCTGATTATCGCGCTTTCATTTAGGAAGGGTGATGGATGGTTTCCATTTGGGATTAGGACTGATCGGATTTTGCGTGCTATAAAATAGTGAATTTGTGAGATAGCTGTGCGGCTTCTTGGTGCTCTGTTGAGGTTTGTGCGTACGAATGTTAGAGGTTTTTCGCTAACGCTGGTAAGCATGTTTAAACACAAAGCGACACTACGCTATCCTTTTGAGAAAGGTCCATTGAGCACGAGGTTTCGTGGTGAGCATGCCCTTCGAAGGTATGCTGATGGGCGGGAGCGCTGCATAGCGTGCAAATTGTGTGAGGCTGTGTGTCCTGCGCAGGCTATTACCATAGAAGCAGCTGAACTGGAAGATGGCAGTCGTGGAGCAATAAGATACGATATAGACATGACCAAGTGCATATACTGCGGTTTTTGTCAGGAGGCTTGTCCAGTTGATGC
>NZ_JAOTBG010000018.1 GCF_025628805.1 Anaplasma capra | reverse complement strand
AGAAGTCTGGATATTGCAGAACATATGGGTAGCTCTAAACCAAGTCTTCTGCCCAAAGAAAGACAAGGTCGCCTAAGTGCGCTGCAGCCGGTGTATGGCACATATCACCATTGTATAAGGTGCGCAGAATGAATAACTGGAGTCCACAGATCCGAGACACGCATAATGGTTATATATTATCAGTACATTGCTTGACAGAAGTTGAGATTGACTATAGTCTGTGCTGTCGTTGGCCTTGGATAAGATGCAATGAAGAGGACGTTTCAGCCGAGTAGAATTGTTAGGAAGCGTAGGCACGGCTTTCGCGCCAGGATGTCAACAAAGTGGGGCAGAAAGATTCTTAACAGAAGGCGCGCTAGGGGGAGGGGCTTGTTGTGCGCTTGAGGGGAGTTGTGACCCTGAAAAAAAGAAGGGAGTTCGCACACGTCAGGTTAAGCGGGCGTTCCGCGAGTAGTGGAGGGCTGTTACTGCAAGCTGCGAAGGATCCGGATAACCCCCCAGAGGGTGGTGGGCCGGTGAGGATTGGCTTTACCGTAAGTAAAAAATCCGGCAACTCTGTGACTCGCAACAGGATACGGAGACGTCTTAGGGTTGTCGCACAAAATGTCGTTGCTACCGACGCGGCTAAGGGGTTTTGTTATGTCCTAGTGAGTAGCAGTAGATTGTCAGAGGTTAGGCTTGGAGCGCTGCAGTCCAGCCTGGTGTCATGTCTAGGGAAGCTTAAGCTGCACGTGTCGTTTCCCGGCTAGATGGAGGAATGGTGGGTTTTCTCAGCTTTTTTTTGTGCGTTCCAGCAGTTGCCATGCTGTTGTTTACTGGGTTTTACCTATCCGTCTTGTCTGGCTGGTTGCAGGTGCGAAAGCTTCCGCTCGCTATTTCCTCGCTGTTTGCAAGTGGTAAAGGAAAAAAATTCTCTTCCGTGGCTGCCCTATGTGCAATCGTTGGAGGAAATTTGGGAGTGGGCAACATTTCTGGAACTGCCGTGGCACTTAGAGCAGGCGGGCCGGGCTTCATAGTCTGGATGGTGCTCATAGTAGTGGTCACCTCCATAATCAAGTACGCCAACTGCTACGTAAGCATAGCTACAAGAATGCCGGTAAATGGCAGGATAATTGGCGGGCCGGTAGTATACGTTAAACATGCTCTAGGAACGTGGGCCTCTTTTGCCATTGCCATCGTAACTGCGGTATGCGCCATAACCGTGGGAAATCTGGTTCAGGTGAATTCTCTGTCCATTCCCATGCACTTAATGGACTTGTCACCGCTCGTTGCCGGCATGCTCATGACACTTGTACTCTTCTTTGTCAGCGCTCTAGGCATGAACTTCATAGCCAAGACTGTGTCCTCAGTTGTCCCGGTGATGACCTTGTCTTACCTTGCACTGTGCGTGATCGTTCTTGCGAAGTTTCACAGCAATATCTTACCTTCACTAGAGCTGATTTTCGCAAGTTTCTTAAATCTAGGTAGCCTAAAAAATGGTGTTACCTTGGCCTTCATTGCAGAGGTCCTAGCGGTCGTACAAGTCGGTGCATTGCGCGGTATATTTGCGACTGACATAGGACTTGGTCTCGAGGGTATTATACACTCACTTGTGGTGAATGAGGATAACGACAAGCGGTTTGCCGTTCAGCAGAGCCTAATATCTCTAATCTCGCCGTTTATTGTCGCGGTGGTAGCGTTTATGACAACCATGGTATTGCTCGTGACCGGCGTGTGGTCTGATATTTCACTAGAAAGTACAAACATGTGCTTCACCGCTTTTATGAACACTTTGGGAACGGGCTACACTGAGTATGTGCTAGTGATACTTATGTTCTGTTTTTCATTTACCACAGTACTGACTTGGCTAATGTGCTCAAAGGAGACCATAATGTACGTCTTGAAAAAGGATTTCTACGGAAAAGCTTGGACCGCGTTTTTCATCGCCATTACTCCCCTGGGGTCGGTGTGCGCCGTCAAGCTCCTCTGGGACGTAGCTGACTTGTCAATTTCGCTGGCTATAATAGTAAACACCATTGGTGTGCTCATAATGACGGCGAAGTATCGCGACATGTTTGAGGGTGTGCACCCTAATAAGTAGCAGCTCAAGTGCGGCACTAGGGCAACACCCCCAGGGCCCCAGGCAGGTTTGGGGTATCTACAGCATTTAAATTACCCAAGCACGGCAAGGACGCAATCATGCAACAATCGGCAAACATTGCTCCGCACGTCCCCCTGATGTTTTAGTCATATATTTTTTTCTTCGTACAAAACTTGCCGCATTTAGGTGCCAGGACCTCTCAGTGCGCGCACTTTCCACCTTGACAAAAGACTCATTCAGCGACACATAATGCACACCGCGGTTTTTAATATCATTATACCCAATGCTAGGCACGTGGTCGCACGACGCCTGGTTGCGTGAACCTCCAATATTGAGAACTAAATCCACCTCAGAACAGTGTTGAGATATAAACTCAACATCGCAGGAAATTAATACTCGACCATCGTATATGCAGCCACGTTCCGTACACACTAGTCGCTTTTTCTTCCCACCAAAAAGGCTCCCATCCGCAATACGAGCCTGTCCATTTTCTCTAGCCCACACAGAATATGCAAATCCCCGTCTGCTCCCTGCCCGCGCTGCAAAATACAGTTTTCCGTCACCCTCCTTCACCGCCACCCCATCAACACTAAAAAAGATGTCCGGAGTCCTGTAAGTAATCGCAAGCAGTAACCCCAGTAGGGTAAAAAACAGTCCTAATGCGATTTTGAAGCTTCCACGCCACCAGCTGAATACAAGAAGTCCAAGCGTTGTTGCTGACACGGCACTCGCAGGAATACTACGCAAAGTTGGAATCAGCCATTCAATATTCGCAGCATAATGAGCTGTGTGTAGGATCACAGCCACAGACGCTTCTAGTGCACGTGACACAAGAACGCTGGACGATATGCAGTCCATCACAAGGTACACAAGCCCTAGGGGAATTACTGCAAACGCAGTAACGGGTACGGCAATAATATTGGCCACTACCCCAATTATGGAAAAGTAGTTAAAATGGTATACAATGTACGGAGCTGTTGCGATACTTACTATAAGGGAGCTCGTGGCCGCCGCAATTAGGTATCGCACAACACCACACGCAGCAACTATCTTGCCCAAGTTACAACCAGCGACTAGTGCTATGACTGCGGCGAACGACATCTGAAAGCTTGGCAGTAAGATTACCTCGGGAGTGAACAACAATATAATGAATGCAGCAAGAGATATGGAGCGCAGGTTGCTGTTGGGTCTATCAATAATTATTCCTATGAAAGTTAGAGCCACCATAACGAATGCCCTGCACGCTGAAACTGGCATTCCGGAAACCAGTAGGTAGCAGAAACTTGCGGCAACAGCTGCAACCGAAGCAAATTTCTTTATGTTATAGCTGAGAGTTAGGGTTTCAGAAAGAGCTAGCACATTCCTGCAAAATACAAAGAAGATCCCAGCGACAAAAGAAAGGTGTAGCCCTGAAATCGCAAAAAGGTGCGAGAGCCCAGAATTTCGTATCTCATCTAGAATCTCGCTTCTGATGCCCAGTCGTTTGCCGATCAGCAGCGCAGCCATTATTTCCGCGCAATCTTTTTGAAGCCCAGCAACAAGTCTCTCATAAATCCTGTTTCTAATTCTCTCAATTCGTTCCTTAAAGAGCACTTTGCTGCTCCGCTCATGCAACTTAACAGGGGAGGTCGTAAAGCCCACCGCGTGGATACTCCTAAAGTAAGCAACGCGCGCAAAGTCGTAGCCATACTTGGACACAGGAACGCGCGGGGGATACATTACCCCGGAGAATATCAGTACGTCTCCTACCCTTATCCCCGAATCAACAGAAGTTCTCACAGCTAGCCTGGCACATATGTCCTGAACTTTGTCGCTTTTGATATTACACATTAGTAACTGAGTATATGCAGGCTTGTAGTCAATCTCTTTCAATAGCCCGGTAGCATCTCTGACGTATGTTCTGTAAAACGTGGCAAGTGGCGCACTTTTGGGAAGAAGTGACACCGTTCTGCAGTATGCACCTACAAATCCAAGTACCCCGAACGCTATGCCCAACAATGGAAAAAATCTTCTATCAACAAGTACGATTAACAGGAGCGCAAGGGCCAGACCGGCAGCAAGGGCTGTTAGCGCAACACTCGGCTCGCGTTCCAGAGAAAAGTAAAGCAAGATCCCCACGGCCTGGAACACTGGAATCCATATCGCAAAGTTGCAGGCCTGTAATGCAAGTGCATCCGTAATTGGCCGCAAAAACCCCCTGCTACCTGTTAGCCCAATTACAGACTGCACTTTACTGGTCGCACATCTAAAGGCTATTATTTAAATTAAAATTTTAATAAATCAAGCATCGCGGTACCAATACATTATCCAATCATGGTAACGACACCCACAAGAACAGGGAGTGCCAACCGCTGTTTGCAGCTCACACCAATGCAGTCCATAACACCCAGACACACAACGAACTGCGCAACAAGGCGTGACCCATTATGCCCTGAGTGTACCACCCAACTTTTCCGCCACTAAAGCAACAATACGCGCAGACACATTACTGATCTCATGCTCGGTCATGGTGCTAATCTTTGACGACATAACAACAGCAATGGCTATTGAAACCTTGCCTTCAGGTACGTTGTCACCACTGTATATATCAAAAACTGCAACTTCCTCGACACTTGGAACACAGCTCACCACGTCAACCAAAGTTTGGGACCGCACACTTTTATCTAGTACAAACGCAAAATCTCTCTTCACTGGTTGGTACTTATGCACTAGGAATTCATCCCCTATGTGGCCTTCACTCACGGCCGGAACGCTGGATACAAATATCTCAAAGCATACAGCAGTAGACTTGATTTCAAAAAAACTAATTAGGTCAGGGTGCAGCTCACCAACATATCCGCACAGTACATCGTGAAAGTATAAATCAGCGGATCTTGCCGGGTGCATGTAGTCCCTACCTGCACAGTCCCTGAGTTCAATCGATTTGCTGTCAACACCCAGTTGCGCAAGCACCTGCAAAGCGTCACACTTCGCATCAAAAAAATCAAACTTCCTAGAGGCAACATGCGGATTACGGGGAACACTGTCACCAGAGCGAACTCCACATATTGAGTGCTCACTCCCACTTAGAGATCTATATGCGTCACCAAGCTCAAAAATCGCCACACTCTCACACCCGCATGCTTGATTGCTAGCAACAACTTGCAACAAATTTGGCAGTAGAGTCGGACGCATAACGTCAAACTGGTTACTCACTGGGTTTTCTATGCGCAGGTGCCCAACATCATAACCAAACCTTTCAGCAGCAACGGCACCACTCATGAAGGACCACGTGACAACCTCAGAAAGCCCTGCGGACAGCATGGACAAGCGCAATTTGCCATCACGCAAGTCCTCAGCCTCTGGTAAGTTTACCGTGTCGGGAGTAATTCGTTGTTCTTGAATATTATCGTATCCGTACACCCGCAAAACCTCCTCTACCACGTCTAGAGAAGATCGCACATCGGCCAATCTCCAGGATGGAACGGAAACCTCCCAGGGGTGTTCGTCAGAATTCACAGCAAAACCCAGCGAGACCAATATCTTTAGGATTTCCCCGCGTGCAATCTCAACACTACACACGGAACCAACGGAATCCGGATGGAAGGGTATCACCCTATTCTCAGGTGGCGCCTCACCACATACCACAACATCGGATGCCATGCCACCACAGTACTTTATTATCATGTGCGCCGCAAAATCTAGGCCAAGTCTAACACATCCAGGATCGACAAACCTCTCAAACCTATAACTGGAATCCGTAGATAGCTTGATCTTCCGTGACGATACCACAATGTCGACGGGATCATACCACGCAGATTCCAGAAATATGTTTTCTGAATCCAATGTACACTCGCTTAACTTTGAGCCTACAACGCCTGCCAAACAGTGGACATCCCCAGAACCATCCGTAACCACCAGATTATCTTTGCACAGGGCATATTCCTTTCCATCAAGCGCAGAAAAATTCGCATCAGAAGATGCGCTAACAATTAGCTTGCCCCCGCAAATCTTATCGGCATCGTACACATGCATGGGCCTATTAAGGACTAGCATGACGTAGTTCACAATATCAACGGCGCATGAAACGGTCTTTATGCCGGCAGACACCAGGCGATCTCGTATCCATCTTGGGGTGCCATTTGTATTCTTGATGGATCTGATGTATCTGCCCATAAACACGCCTTTGGAACGCATCTCCACCTGAATCTTGGGGCTTCCAAAAGTCTCCAGATCACCCCCCATAGTAAGTGGCTTCAAGACCCCAACTCCAGCGGCTGCCAACTCTCTAGCTATGCCGTACAAACCCAGGCAGTCCCCGCGATTGGGCGTGACGCTAACCTCAATTATTGGACCTGGAAGAAAAAAGCTATCCCCAACCTTGTAATCACAATCTGGAAGGTCCAAGATACAGGAATCCCGCTCTCCATACCCCTGTACACCGAGTTCGCTTGCGGAACAGAGCATACCACAACTTTTCACTTCTCTTATGATTGACTCGGCGATTTTTAGCCCGCTACTTGGAATAACCGCCCCACAGCGCGCCAGCACAGCCAACATGCCTTCCCTAACATTAGAAGCAGCACACACTACCTGCAGGTAATTCGCGCCATCAAAGATCTTGCAGATCTTCAGTCTATCGGCTGAAGGATGAAGTGCAACCTCATCAACTCTAGCAACAACAAAAACAGAAGAGGGATCCTGCCCATCGTACAGCAGCTCAGACTCAATACCCAAACGAGACAGCTCATCAACAACCGCGCTAGCCGGCCACCCTGTGTCTAAGTAATCCAGCAGCCAAGAATACGCGAACCTCACGGGCTAGCCCTTAACCACCTTAGTCTCTTCCCTACCGACAAATTCCATGATCGCAACCGGCGCGCAATCTCCCTTGCGAAATCCGTGCTTTAGAATACGGGTATAGCCACCAGGAGTACGTTCATAGCGCTTAGCTAGAACATCAAGCAACTTACTGACCGCCTCAAGATCCCCACACATTCTAGAAAGCAAAAGCCGTCGTCCGTGTAGGACGGAATCCTTCCCAGCATACTTCCTAGCAATGGTTACCAACCTCTCCACAAAGGGCCTAAGATCTTTAGCTTTTGCAACAGTAGTGACGATCCGCTCGTGGCGAACCAGCGATACCGCAAGATTTGCCAGCATAGACATCCTATGCGCAGTGGGCCGAGAAAACTTCCTACAACTTACACCATGCCTCATGAAAGACCCCCATCCACATCCATATACAAAGCACCCACGCTAATCCTCGCTGTACTGTTTGCTGAGATTTTCAATGGACTCAGGCGGCCAATTTGGAACCTTCATGCCAAGATGGAGATTCATACTCGCCAGAACCTCATTTATCTCGTTCAGAGATTTCCTACCAAAGTTCGGGGTCCGCAACATATCGGACTCTGTCTTCTGGACCAGGTCACCTATGTAAGTTATATTGTCATTCTTCAAGCAATTGTGGGACCGCACAGAAAGCTCGAGTTCATCAACCTTACGAAGCAAGTTGTGGTCGTAGGGAAGCGCTCCTTCTTCCTTGTCAACCTTCTTCCTGGTCTCTCCTTCCACCTCCTCAGAGCCCACAAACGACTGCAGCTGGTCTTGCAGCACCCTAGCGGACACAGCCACCGCCTCGTCCGGAGATATAGAACCATCAGTATCCACAGAGAG
The DNA here is from genome assembly GCF_025628805.1 of Anaplasma capra. GTDB lineage: Bacteria > Pseudomonadota > Alphaproteobacteria > Rickettsiales > Anaplasmataceae > Anaplasma > Anaplasma capra. The sequence continues at coordinate 12,334 of NZ_JAOTBG010000018.1, read as the reverse complement.
AATGAGCCTGTCGTAGTCAGTGAACTGACCTATCCTACTGCTTTCTATTCTAAACGCAACCTTCCTGACCGGACTGTACAGAGCATTGGTAGCTATGAAACCAGGACCAACTTCACTCACAGTACCAGACCTAGAAGCCGCCCTGTACTCAGAAGCAGGAACATAACCCCGTCCGCTATTCACATATATCTTAACACTGAAATCAACATCCTTACCCAAAGTACAAATATGCAGATCTTTGTTCAGGATAACGCAGCCCTCCGAATCTCCTATGGCCGCCGCAGTAATCTCCCCCGGACCCTTAGCAACAAGGCGCAAGACCCTGGACCCAGAAGTTAAGAGCTTCACTCTCAACATGCTGATGTTAAGCACCAAATCTGCAACGTCTTCCCTGACCCCAGATATCGACGTTAGCTCATGCGAGACGCCCTCAACCTCTATTCCGTACACAGCAAACCCCCGCAGGGAGGACATCATAACACGCCTTAGCGCGTTGCCAAGAGTAAGGGCAAACCCACTCTCCAGCGGCTCAATAACCAGCTCAGCAGAGCGCGAGACATCGCCACAACCCACAACCTTTACGGAAGAAGGTTTTGTCAACTTATCCCAGTGATCGGATATGGAGAACTCGTTGCCGTAACACAAACCACCGGAATCCCCGCCATCAGAAATCGCCATAAATCTCTCACAAACAAAAAACTACACCCTGCGCCTTTTTGGCAGCTTACATCCATTGTGAGGAAGCTTGGTAGTATCCCTTATGGACGTAACGTTGAGGTTGCAGGTCTGAACTGCCCTTATAGCAGCTTCCCTTCCCGCGCCAGGACCAGATACACATACCGACACGGTCCTCATGCCATTCTTAGCGATGACGGCCTTCACCGCCCTAGCAACAGTCTCCTGAGCAGCGTAAGGGGTCGCCTTCTTGGAGCCTTTAAAGCTACAAGCTCCAGCCGAAGTAGTCACAAGAACGTGCCCCTGCTGGTCAGCAATCGTCACGATAACATTGTTATAGGTTGCACAAACGTGCACCTTGCCGACAACAACATTTCTTTTTTTCTTAGCTATCGCCATGAAACCCCATCACCCCTTCTTGACAGCAACCGCCAACCTGGCACCACCCTTACGGGTCCTAGCGTTGGTGTGCGTCCTCTGACCGCGCACAGGAAGCTTTTTCCTATGACGCAGACCCCTATAACAGCCTATATCCATGAGGAACTTTATGTTCATCGCCACTTCTTTCCTCAAATCAGCTTCAACTACGCAGCCAGACCTTATGAAGTTCCTGATCTTAACTACATCTTCATCGCTTAGAGAGGAAACTAAAGCATCCCGGCTTATACCACAGCCGTCGCAGATTTTACCGGCCAAAGACGGGCCAATACCATATATGTACGTCAATGCGACTACAACACGCTTATTCACGGGGACATTAACCCCACCTATACGCGCCACTAAGAACCCCTAGAATTAAAAGACACCAACGGAACCCCTGTATAGCAAATGTACCACCCACCGTCAACTAGTTATTTAGAGAATCAACCTTATCTCTTATAAGCCTGAACACCTCATCCACGGATTTATTTCCATCTATCTTGACCACCAGTGTCCCGTAATACCTTTCTAGTTCTTCAATCGCAAACTCATATTCCATAACTCTACGCTTGATAGTCCCCGCAACATCGTCGCTCCTACTTACATATTCACGACACCCACACTCGCTGCACACGGTCTCACCAAAACTTATGTTGGACACCTTGCCACAACTCCTGCACACCAAGCGCCCCTGCAGCCTATCCCTCACAACCTCTACATCCACTTCCAACTTTATCACTGCATCGATGCTACAACCCAGTATCTGTAAAACAACCGATAAAAACTCGGCTTGCTGCAGACTTCTCGGAAAGCCATCTAATAGAAAGCCAGGGCCTACTTCTCTGAGCTTTTTCAACATCATCTCACACACGAGGGCATCGCTAACTAGAAGCCCCTCACGCATTATACTCTCTACCTCTTTACCTATCTCAGTGCATTTGCCAATTTCATCACGTAGCAAATCGCCTGCAGATATCACCCGCAACCCATCAAGGTGTCTGGCCAACATACGAGCTTGCGTCCCCTTACCAGAGCCCGGGGCTCCGAAAATGAGCAAGTTTATTTTACTCTTTTCCATAGCTCGGACTTCTTAATCAATGCACTGTACCTGCCAGAGTACACTTGAGTCTGAACTTGAGAGAATGTATCGTTTATTACGTTTACGATGATCAAAAAGCTGGTGCCCCCCAGGGTAAATGACACCGCACAGTAGTACCTGATAACTTCCGGAACTACGCATACAACGGACAGGTACACCGCACCTAAAACCGTAATCTTCCCTATCACTTGGTCAAAATACTCCTGAGTCGCCTTGCCAGGACGCTTACCGGGTACGAATCCGCCGTTCTTCTTTAGCATTTCCGATGTTTCCTTCGTATCAAATACCAGAGAGGTGTAGAAGAAAGTGAAGAACATTATCAGCGCTATGTAGACAGTCACGTACACAACACCCTCAGAGGAGAAGTATCCAAGCAGCGTATCCGCCCACTCAGAACCGGAGTGAAATCTTACAAGAGTAATGAAAGATAGAAGTAGAGCATTAGCAAAAATGGGAGGTATCACACCGGAGATGTTGATCTTTAGCGGAATGTAGCTTGAGTCACTGTTATAAAAACGGCCTCCGGTTTGTCTTTTGGGGTACTGAACAAAAACCTTTCTATACGATCTCTCGAAAAAAATTATAAGTAGGAATAGTACAAAAAACGCCGCCAATATGGACAGAACTGCGAATCCCGAAATCTCCCCATTCTTCCCCAACAAGAACACCGAGGATAGTGAGCTGGGCAACTCGGAGATTATCCCCACGAAAATTATCAGGGAAATTCCGTTGCCTATCCCCCTTGAGCTAATTCCCTCCCCGAGCCAAAGCAAAAACATTGTACCAGCGAGCAGGCTGCTAATCCCCACAACCCGAAACATTATCCCCGGATCTATAACTACCATCACCTCATCTGAGTTCATGTGCTCCAGCCCTATCAGTATAACTAGCCCCTGAACAATGGAGAAAACCACAGCGAGATATCTCGTGTAGGTGCTTATTCGCATCCTGCCGAGCTCACCATCCTGTCGCATCTCGTTCAGGGCTGGCACTGCAACAGAAAGCAACTGTACTATGATTGATGAGACTATATAGGGCATAACGTTGAGCGCAAATATGGTCATCCTACCCAACGCGCCACCGGAAAATACGTTAAATATCCCCAATACGCCAGTGGAGTGGCTCGACACTATCCTCTCTATTACACCTGGATTGACCCCAGGAATCGGTATATAAGTCCCCAAGCGGTACACTACCAAAGCGAGTAGTGTGAATCCAAATTTCCGGAGCAGTCCAATATCGCTTCGCGAACTCGCACTCACAACAAACCTTCCCAAAAATACATCAACCCCCTAACGAGGAGACCTTCTTCTCAGCAGTCTTGGACACAGCGTCATAGCCTATTCCTACTTTTTTCGCCTTCAGCTTGCCCTTTCCAAGAATTTTAACCTTGCTCCTAGACGAGGATATCACACCTAATTCCGCCAAGAGCTCCTTGCTAATATTAGAAGCATCGTCTATTTTTTTCTCGTCAATCAGCCTCTGTATAGCACCAAGATTCACTATCTCATACTTGACGCGTGACATGGATCTGAACCCTCTTTTGGGAAGACGAGTGAATATAGGCTGCTGCCCCCCTTCGAATCCGTTGACCGAACACCCAGACCTAGCTTTCTGGCCCTTATGCCCCCTACCAGAGGTTTTACCTTTACCGCAGCCTAGGCCCCTACCCAAAACTTTAGGCTTCTTACGCCTGGGCAGACCGGCAAACAACTCGTTTAATTTCATATTACAACACCGATCATCGATTCTCTATAACCTCACCGACCTTCCTACTCCTCTTACCCGCAACCTGCTTAGGAGACAGCATATTCCTAAAAGCAGAAAATACGGCATAAATTACGCTGTGAGGATTCGAAGACCCTATAATCTTCGCAACCACATCCTGTACACCTAGTACCTCAAAAACTGCCCTAACTGAACCTCCTGCAATAATTCCCGTACCAACTCTGGCAGACCTGAGGACCACCCTGCTGGCACAGAACTTCGCTTCTATATCATGATGAAGTGTCCTAGACTCGCGGAGATATACTCTTATCATGCTCTTCTTTGCTGCGCTCACCGCCTTTATTTTGGCTTCAGAAACCTCAGCGTGCTTACCCATACCGCAGCCCACTCTACCCTTTTCGTCACCCACCACAACGAGCACAGAAAAGGAAAATCGTCTTCCTCCCTTGACAACCTTCGAAACCCTGCGCACTGACACCAATAGCTCTGACAAATCGTGGGAATCGTGTGCAGTACGCTGCTTCTTATCAATACTCATCAAACACCCTAAAACTTGAAACCAAGACTTCGCAACTCATCAGCAAACGCGGCCACTACACCTATGTATTTACAGGAACCGCGGTCCAGCACAAACCTGTGGTAGCCAGCATCCAGGCTACCCAAGCGACTAGCAAACAATCTAGCAACCATCTTCGCGGACTCAGAGTTTACCCTCCTCTTTGCCACAGCCAAGACATCAGGTTCCAGAGTGGAGGCAGCCGCCAAAGTCGCGCCCTTCTCATCATCTATAAGCTGCGCGTAAAAGTGCCTATTGGACCTAAATACGGAAAGTCGTACAGCCGACAGCGACCTAAGTTTCATCCTAACCCGCCTCTTGCGCCTTTCTGCCCTTCTTAAATCAAACAACGACATAGTCAGACTCACTTATCTACTTCTTCTTACTCACTTCCTTCCGATATACGTATTCTCCCTTCACGGATATGCCCTTACCCTTGTATGGATCGTACCGCCTTATTGAGCATATATCAGCCGCCACCATGTGCACCTTAACTTTGTCGGAACCCCTGACAACGAGCTGAGAGGGCTTGGGGCACTTAATTTCTATCCCCTCAGGGATCACGTACTTTACCCCGTGGCTAAACCCCACAAACATCGACAGGTACTTGTCGTCACATACCACTCTGTAACCAACACCACTGACTTCAAGCTCAACTGAAAACCCCTTGGACAGCCCCTCGATGGCGCTGTTTATGTTGCTGCGATAAGAACCCCACATTACCTTCGCCCTAGGAGAAGACTGCTTCTCGTTAACGAGCAGCAGAGCATTGCCATCGAGCACGGCCTTTATACCGTGACAAAGAACGAAGGCAGAAGTCTTCCCGCCCTTACCAACGACAGTCACAGACCCCCCATCGTGCACATCAATCTTTACACCCTCAGGAATCTCTATGGGCATAGCCCCGATTCTAGACACAAGAAACTCTCCCTAAAAAACGCCACACAAAATCTCTCCACCGATGCCCAGCTTACGCGCCTTGTAATCCAACATCACCCCCTGTGACGTTGACACTATGTATACGCCAAGGCCATTGTAGAACTTCGGCAACCTATCTGCGGAAGAGTATACCCTCTTACCTGGACGAGAAACACGAACTATCTTCTTGATGACGGGAGCACAATTGTAGTACTTCAAATCCACCTTGAAGTTCCAGATCCCGGGGCTTTTAGACTCCTCCTCACTAAAACCTTCTATATAACCCTCTGCAAGCAAAATCTCCAATATCGCTTTAACTATCTTAGAGCGCGGCACGGACACAGCCTTATTCATACCCTTCTGCCCATTACGCAGGCGAGTCAAAAAATCAGCGACCGGATCGGACAACGACACAACTAACCTCCCTTCTTCATATACCTACCAGCTCGACTTCGTCAAGCCGGGTACTTGCCCCACTGAACCAAGCTGGCGTAGCACTATACGAGACACCATGAACTTCCTGTAGTAACCGCGGGGCCTTCCAGTAATGAGACACCTATTCCTAACCCTAATATACGAAGAATCCCTGGGCATCTTGGAAAGCTTCACCTGAGCAGCAAACCTCTCAGCCATGGGTAAAGATTCATCCTTTATAATACGCACCAGAGCACGCCTCTTCTCCGATGACCGCGCAGAAATAGCGATACGCTTAAGATTTCTCTGCACCACGGACTTTTTAGACACTACAACCCCCCACCTACCTAATTCATAAAAGGAAATCCCAACTCTATAAGCAAAGCCTTGGCATCTTGATCACTTGTCGCGGTAGTAACTACGCTTACGTCCAAACCGCGAACCTTATCTATTTTGTCGTAGTCCACCTCAAGGAAAGATATGTGTTCCTTTACCCCAAAAGATATATTCCCATGCCCATCAAACTGCGACATAGACAACCCTCTAAAGTCCCGCTCACGCGGAAGAGCCACATTTACAAGTCTATCAAGAAACTCATACATCCTCTTACCCCTAAGGGTGACCATACAACCCACCGGAAACCCCTTACGTATCTTGAAACCAGCAATGGACCGTCTGGCACGAGTCACCACGGGCTTTTGCGCAGATATCAGAGCTAGATCCCTGCTACACGAATCTATAACCTTGCTGTCCATGGCCGCAACACCAATACCCATGTTAAGGCAAACCTTAACCACCCTAGGCACCTGCATGACACTACTGCGCCCCAGCTTACTCATAAGAGACTTCGCCACAGCCTCCTTACATACACTTCCTAGCATATAAACCTAACTCAACACCCTGCCAGAACTCTTTAGATACCGCACCTTCTTTCCGTCTACAAATTTGTAACCCACCTTGGCACGCACACCAGTTTCACTGTCGAAAAAAGCGACATTGGAGATGTTCACAAACCTTTCTACACTAAAAACGCCACCTTCTCTATCTTTGGAAGGCTTAACGCTTTTCCTACAGAGAGCCACCCCTGCAACTTTAGCGAGAACGTGCTTACCCTTTCTCAAAACCTTGACAACCTTGCCAACCTTACCTTTGTCGCCCCCAGCTATGACGATCACGTCGTCTCCGCTAACAATCTTAGCCACTACAACACCTCCACAGCCAAAGACATCACCTTGGTAAACTCGCCAACGGGCAGCTTCCTAACAGGACCAAAAACCCTGGTACCCAAGGGGTCACCTTGGTCATTCACCAACACAACAGCGTTACTAGAAAACCGGATAACACTGCCATCCAACCTGCGAATAGGGCCTTTGGTCCTCACGACAACCGCCTTGTAGACCTTGCCCTTGCTCACCTTCCCTCTGGGAACAACAGCCCTGGCAGAAACAACTATCACGTCCCCAACCGAAGCACACCTCTTTCCGCCCAAAAACCCTATACAGAGCACCCTACGAGCGCCGGAGTTGTCAGCTACATCTAAAATCGCATTCTTCTGTATCATAGTAAACCCCTAATCATCCACCACAATCCACCTCTTGGTGGCAGAAACGGGGATATACTCCTTTATTTTCACCACATCACCACGCTTGTACTTGTTGTGCTCATCATGCACGGAGTAAGTCCTACGCTTCTTCACGATTTTCTCGTACACTTTGTGATGAACCATGCGGCAGACTGAGACCTTCACAGTCTTATCGCGTCTAGCATCAGTAACGATACCTACCAGGACCCCCTTAGACATCGCCACCCCTTATTCTTCTCAAGCTCAACACAGTAAGCACTCGGGCTATCTCCTTTTTAGTCACACCCCTGCGAGCACTGTTGGTCGACCCACCACCCTTGCTTTCAAACACTTGTGCAACCAAGTCCCTGCGCAAGGACGCCAGCTTCTCGCGCAACTCTTTGGAAGATTTCCCCTCCATATCAGCAGAAGAACCCATACTTACCTCAACCCATCTTCAACATAACAACACCTCATGGGCAACTTCGACCTCGCTTTTCTGAGGGCCTCCCTAGCCAAAACAGATGGAACTCCTCCTATCTCGAACAGAACCCTACCAGGCTGCACCCTGCACACCCACATCTCTGTACTACCCTTGCCCTTACCCATACGGACATCAACAGGCTTCTTACTTACAGGAACGTGGCAAAACACCCTTATCCACACCTTGCCCACACGCCTAAGACTTCTAGATATACTGCGCCTAGCAGACTCAATCTGCTTTGACGTTAACCTGCATGGCTCCAAAGCCTTAAGCCCGCACGAGCCAAAGGCCAACTCGCTTCCACCCTTAGTATGACCCTTAATGCGCCCCTTAAAGCTTTTAGAGTACTTGGTCTTTTTCGGTACAAACAACATAACTACATCTCACTCTATACCGGCTCTGGTGTCACCAACATGCACCCAAACCTTAACGCCAACAATACCGTATACAGTCTTGGCCTCGGCGCAACTGTAGTCTATGTTGGCCCTGAAAGTGTGCAGGGGTACGCTACCTTCCTTGTACCACTCAGTCCTAGCGATCTCCGCTCCACCTAACCTTCCAGAGCAACTGACCTTAATCCCTTTTGCCCCTAGCTTCAAGCAATTCTGAACACCTCTCTTCATGGCCCTCCTGAAAGACACCCTCTTCTCCAGCTGCTGCGCTATGTTCTCAGCTATGAGTGCCGCCTTCAGATCAGGCTTTTTCACCTCCACTATGTGAAGCTCCACATCATGGTTGATCATCTTAGCAATTTTCTGCCTCACCCTGTCTATATCGGTACCCTTCTTACCTATGATAACCCCAGGCCGCGCAGAGTGTATGTTGATTATTACAGCATCAACTTTCCTGGCGATAACCACCCGGCTAACAGCGGCGTGATGGAAGGTCTTCTTGACGAAGCTCCGCAGCAGCAGGTCCTCATGCAGCTTGGACGCATAACCCCCGTTAGCGTACCATAGCGAATCCCAAGTTCCTACTATTTTTAACCTTAATCCGACAGGATTAGATTTCTGCCCCATAAGTTACCTTTCCAACAATCTAATAACGACGCTACCGTAGCGCTTCCTTATCCTACATGCCTTACCACGTGCCCTAGGCTGAACTCTGCGCAAGGTGAAAGACTTGCCCACCAGGACCTCTTTTACATATAAGCTGTCCAGGTCCACTCCGTAGTTGGCCTGGGCATTGGCTACAGCAGATTTAAGCACCTTCTCAACAAGGGAAGCTGCTTTCTTCCTACAAAACTTTAAGTGCACGACGGCCGCAGACACATCCTGACCCCTGATTAGATCTGCAACCAAATTCAACTTAGAAGGCGTGGACCTGAGCCCAGACCCCTTAGCACTGATAACGGTAGCCATATTAACCCCTCCTAGACACCTTCTTATCACCCGCATGCCCCAGGAATCGCCTGGTAGGAGAGAACTCGCCGAACTTGCGCCCCACTATGTTATCGGTGACCTTCACGGGTATATAGGTCTTCCCGTTGTGCACCCCGAAAGTCAGCCCTATAAACTTATGTAAGATTACAGAGGACCTCGAGTGTATGTTGATTATCACATTGCTCCTATTGGAAGAGATAGCCCTATTAGCCAAGCGAAGCACATGCGGCGCACAAAAGGGAGGTTTTTTAACAGACCTAGACATAAACTACCTACCTCTTCTTCTGACAGACGAAACTTTAATATATTTGTCACTATGCCTGCCACGTTTCCGGGTCTTCTTACCCTTTGTAGGCACACCCCACGGAGTAACAGAATTCCTACCACCAGAAGTTTTACCCTCACCACCACCATGCGGATGATCTACGGGGTTCATGGCAACTCCGCGGACTGTAGGTCTAACGCCAAGCCACCTCCTTCTACCTGCTTTACCGAGCTTGATATTCTGATTATTCAAGTTTGATACTATACCCACCGTGGCTCTACACAATGCAAGAATCTTCCTCACTTCACCGGAACCCAACCTAAGCAGCACATACGCACCATCTCTACCCATAACCTGAGCGTAATTACCGGCTGCCCTAGCTATTACTCCACCACCACCTGGTCTGAGCTCCACATTGTGCACAAAAGTTCCCGCCGGCACAGAGCCCAACTGCAAACAGTTCCCCGGGAGCACGTCAGAACCCGCACCAGACACAACTACATCGGAGACCTTCAGCCCATCGGGAGCCAAAATATAAGACAGCTGCCCATCTTCGTATTTAATCAACGCCAAAAAGGCAGTTCGATTCGGGTCGTATTCCAAGCGCTGCACAACAGCTGGAATGCCGTCCTTATTTCTCTTGAAGTCTACTACTCTGTACATCCGCTTGTGCCCACCACCGCGGTGACGAACAGTGATAACCCCCCGGGAATTTCTACCACCACTTGAAACCCTGCCACACACCAAGGACTTCTCCGGCTTACCTTCCCACAGAGAAAACCTGTCCACCAGAACAGTACCCCTCGAGGCGGAGGTAACAGGATTCAAAACCTTAAGACTCATTTCACCTCCACAATCTCGAATCCCTTACCTTTGGGCAGTGAAAAATACACTTTCTTCCTGTCCTTTCTCTTACCAAAAATCCCTCTACAGCGCTTGCTCTTCCCCTTAACCCTGAGCGAGCATACATCCAGGGGATCCTCCCCACACAGCAGCTTTATTGCACGCCTGATCTGGGGCTTTGCGGCACCAATCGCCACATAGACAGCATACCTGTTACATCCCTCACTTAGTGAGACTGATTTCTCCGTGATTACAGGTGAGACAATAACTGAAAGACTATCCATTACACAACCTACTTTCGAGACACCGAACGGTGCCAACGGTCAGGATAACGCAATCGTGCCGCAATATGTCCAGGACATTTATGCCCTGATACCGCAACAGATCGACATTGGGGAGGTTCCTGCACGCACACATTACCTTGTCCTTATACTCCTCAGCAACAACGAGATAGGACCTATGCGCACCGAAATTGCCAAAAGCCGCACGCGCCTCAGCTGTTTTCTCAAGCAGTAGACCGGAATCGTCGAGCACCACAAGTTTTCCACTAGAAACCTTCATGGACAGCGCAACTTTCAATCCCAACCTTCGAACCTTTTTGTTCAAAGAATGCGCGTGACTCCTGCTCACAGGACCGAAAATAACGGCCCCACCGCGGAATTGCGGACTGCGCAGACTACCCTGACGCGCCCTACCCGTATGCTTTTGCCTGTAGGGCTTTGCAGTCGTACCAGACACATCGGATATGCACCTGGTTTTGCGCGTACCCGAGCGTCTCTTGGCAAGCTGCCAATTTACCACATCCTTAAGTATATCGTTCCGGGGCTGCACACCAAACACCGCAGGGCTCAGCTCAACTCGGCCAACAACCTCATTCTTGATATTCACAACATTGACTTCCATAAACGCCCTCAACCTTTCACTCAACTAGTAGCACCTATGGAAGAACTAGACGCGCCGCCGACTGGAACTGGCTTCTTTACAGCATCCCTCACCAACACATACGACCCACAGGACCCAGGAACATTGTTACCCGCAACAACAAGCAGCGACTCTTCGGGATCCACAAGAACAACCCTGAGGTTTTGCGTAACAGACATGCTGCCGCCCATGCGCCCCGCCATCTTCTTACCCTTAAACACCCTGCCGGGATCCTGGCATTGCCCAGTAGAACCCTGAGATCTATGGGATATAGAAACACCATGAGACGCACACAGCCCCCCAAAGTTGTGCCTCTTCATAACACCAGCAAAACCCTTACCTATAGAGAGACCGGCGACATCCACAAATTGGTCCTGAAAAAAGCGATCCACCAGAATCTTACTTCCAGGCTCAATCCCATCGACCGTATCAACTCGAGATTCGAACAAGTGGCAATCCACCTCTATCCCCTTCTTCCTGAGCGCACATACCTGCGGTTTGTTGATGCGCCCAGGCCGGCGTACACCCAAAACAACTGCATTGTACCCGTGCACGTCCTTTTTCTTCACCTCAACAACGAAGGTATCCTCAAGCAACAACAAGGTTACTGGAACCCTAGCGCCTGCGGCGCCAAATACCGCAGTGGTACCGACCTTCTTCATCAATAAACCCACTCCACTCCTGGCTGCCACGTTACCCCCCTACAACCTTAACCTTAACATCAACACCAGCAGGCAACTGCAAGCCCATAAGAGCCTGAAGTATGGCAGGGTTAGCCTTGGGCAGACTAATAAGCCTCTTATGAGTTCTAATCTCGAACTGCTCCCTAGACTTTTTATCGACATGAGTAGAGCGATTCACAATGAACCTGGCGATTCTACGGGGAAAGAACACGGGACCATCGACCTTCGCCCCGCTCCTTCTCGCAATCATTATTATGTTGCGAGCAGACCTATCGAGCAAACAGTGGTCAAACGCTTTGAGCTCAATGTATATCTTCTGCGTCACCATAGACCACTACTCCAAAATCTCAGTTATGATGCCCGAGCCGACAGTTCTACCACCCTC
>NZ_JAOTBG010000017.1 GCF_025628805.1 Anaplasma capra | reverse complement strand
GTCTTGAAGTCTATCCTACCAACGGCATCCCGCTTATACGGGAAAATACCCCTGGCCCCCACCCGTAAATGCACCAGCCACTTGCTTTTTAGATTGCTACAACACTCGGCCATGAAAGCACTAGGATCACCCAAGAAGTATTGAAATCATGCCCAAAGCAACGGACAACTCCCAAGATAGTCGTGCTATAGGTACAGATCGACGATAGGCACATATCTTCCGAGCACACTTTCCAACGATCTCTATCCAGAGTGCGATTTTTGTCATCGAGCACACGTTGCATGTACAAGCCCAGTGATATCGATCTACATTGCCTAGTGAAGACACACGTGAATACAACTCCGAACTGGAGCCGAATTTGCTGGTATAGTCAAGTGCCCCAGCATGCCTCACTTTCTGTTCCTACCAAATGCCAAGTAACATGGCGTTAAGCAATTTCCCCTATGTCACTGGCCCTTGTTATGTTGTGCCATTACTGAGGAAATTTTATGGAACCCTGGCGCCACTCTCCACGTCTCCGCGTGTATTGGGCATTAGCGGTACCCCACTTCCATATAGTCCACAGCGTGCGTGCAACTTTGCGCGAGACCGCACCCAATCAACAAGAATGTACAAGTGGCCAGGTGTACCCGCCACAAAATTTGGGTGAATACCCCACAGCAGTCAGTGAGCATATGGAGCCCATATGCACCACATTCAGACAGGTAACTCGCAAAACATTGCTCAGAGATAGCAAACAGCGACCCAACGGGTCCAATAAATTGTGCGTAACTCAATGCACGGCCCGGTTACAAGGGAAAAAACTTCCATGCGTGACGGTGGAATTTTACAGGAAAAAATACCGTAAGGCCTGGCATTTACCAAACGCAGTGGGTGCGTAGGTGCAACAGAGCAGGGCATTTTATGCATGGGATGAGGATACCTCAACACTCAGCGAACTATGGAGCCCTGCATGCGTAGCGTAGAAATTCGTGATCGTTCATAATTTAGGGAGAACAAAAGTGACTTTTTGTGTACCATTAAAACGCCTAAAAAAGGCCGCGGCATGCGTGCCCTTTAGGGTATTGTTACCATGTTTAGTGTTGTTATTCGTTTTCGACTCGGCGCATGCAAATTTAGATAATACACAATTACCAGCAGGTGAGGCTGAAGGTCTGGCATTTCCCAACAACTCAAAATCATCTGGAGGGGGAAACACGCCGCCACCCCAGGGACCAGCACCTAACGATATGGTTGCGGGCACGGTCATCTGTAACGTAATTAACTTTGTCAGGGCTATAGGACTGCCTATCATGACTGGAGTTATACTAGGCTCGAGTATCATGGCAATCTTCGGTAGACTGGCGTGGCCGGCGATAGCTGTGCTGGTAGTGTTTACCGGAGTGTTTTTTGGCGCAGATAAACTCGTCAAGAAATTTGCCGAAGGTGTTGGTGGCCCAATTGCGGCTTTTTCATGCTAACACAGGTGTGCACCAAGCTTGAGCACGCTTTGCGTCTCACCATTGCCTGCAACTCGTGGTCATGAGGTAATATACCCCAATGCTACATGCCCCAGGAAACTACCGGGGCGTGTAGCGAATTCGATGCAACGTACCTGAACTACGCAAATGGTATGCAGAGCACCACGCAACACAAAAGATTCACAAACCCTATATCAACATGCTGCCATCCAGAAACGCAAGCAGCGCGCCTGTCTTCTCCGCTTGATCACCAAGAATTACGCACGGGAAATCTTAATTACGCGTACATGCAACCACAACTTTCTAAGAAATAACGTAGACTTTTACTCGCCATTACACAATCTCTTTGGAGAAATCATAAATATCCCATCCCTTATGGGATAAGGCATACAACTGCACGCTGAACAAGAATATCGATTAACCCTAAATTAACCCCTCATCCCATAAGATGCGAGTAAAGTGAGTTGCTCACTGCAGACTAAATGCACCGGGATACAGAGCAGCTATAATTGCGGATGAATCCGTCTTGCGAAGTGACGTATCGTGGGGCTCTACCCCGGTGTGTACTGGATGAGGGGTTCAAGTATAATGGTTTTAAAATTTCTCTTTCGCACATTAGGGATATGTGCGCTCCTGTTAGCTATTAGTATAGGCGCCACAGAAAATGCGTTTGCGGACAGTAAGCCAGGCGAAGATAAAGAGGTAGCCACCCGGATAATATGTAATGTGATTCTCTTCGTACAACAGCTCGGGTTACCAATTATGACCGGAGTAATCCTGGGGGCAAGCGTTATGGCTGTTTTTGGTAGGCTTGCATGGCCAGCAATAGCTATGCTCGTTGTATTTACCGCGGTATTCTTTGGCGCAAGCAAACTTATAAGCAAATTTGCGGCCGGGGTAACAAGCCTGGACGCTGACAACTTCGAATGCAAGAAGTAAATGTACGCCTAATCTAATGCATGCACTGCCGGGAATTACTGCAGTGCATGCTTATTACCGGAGCAGGAGGCATCACCCCCGAATTGTAGACAGCCTCAATGCGTATTGAACACTCACAACCTGGAAATACACAACAAAATTAAGAATCTATTACTGCATAACTGTAGATAGGCTGCGCAGATTGCTATATAAGGTGAATAAGTAAATTCTTTAAGAGGGGAGTGGGGATGTTGAAAGCCTTTTTGACAACTGCATCTGTGTTTGTTTTTACACTATTATCATTCAGCTCTGGAGCTTCTAACATACATGCAGCACAGAGCATGCCAAACGCAGCAACTGGTGACGTGGCCTCCAAGGTTATATGCAACGTTGTGGTATTCGTACAGAGATTGGGGCTTCCCATAATGACTGGAGTAATACTGGGCTCGAGCATAATGGCAGTGTTTGGTAGGCTTGCATGGCCAGCTATAGTAATGCTAGTAGTGTTCACAGCAATCTTTTTTGGTGCCGGTAAGCTGATCGCAAAATTTGCTGGAGGTATTGCAGAACTGGGCGCTGATGACTTTGACTGTAAGGTGCTTGCCGGAACAACAATATAGCCTCATTCCCGTGTGTTGAAACTACAAAACACAGGGCTGAGTTGCCTCTTTGCGGATTCACTGAATGTTAAGTATATGAATGTACGTAGTACATTGAATTATGCCTGGTGGCGTGAGGGTTTCTTGGGTGTTTGCTGGTGTCTTTTATAGATAGTCTGATGCTTAGGCTTCGCCTGAAAAAGCGCGGCGAAGAAGACGAAGATTCTGCCAGGGAGAGCCGCGTAGCTGGAGGGGTTAAGGGGAAGGCTCGCAATTCTGCAAGTTCGGAGGGAGCCTCGTCCTACGCGGAGTTCGTGACACCAGCCTGCCACTATAACGAGGAAACATTGCTCAACAAAAGTGGAGAGCTGGTACAAATTATCGGGATAAAGGACTACGCAGACAATTTAGGTATGGAATCCTTGAGGGATTCCATACGCACGGCCATATCGAATGTTAAGGATCCGAACATCGCATTTTGGCTGTACACCGTACGAAAAAAAAAGAAGTTTGAGTTTAGTTGGCGCGAGACAAAAGACTTTTCTGACTCCTTACACTCTGCACACCAGTCTCACATATGCTCAAGATGCACCTACGCGAACGAGGTATACATCGCGGTGGTGACCAAACACTTACGCGAGGGACCAGAGGGCATGCTTGGTGCACTTATGTTCGGCAACGTAAGAAAAAAGCACAAGAGCTTTCTGGCCACCAAGGTGCGGCAGCTATCTGGAATAACTTCCGCAATGGCAGCTGAGCTTCAGTGCTTCTCTGCCAAAAGGCTTGGAGTGGTACGCTGCGATGACGGGAGGTGGCGGTCCGAGCTGTTGGAATTTCTGGGCTACATTGCAACGCTGCGAAGCAAGGAGCGCTTCCTGGAAGCGCGTGACAGCGCGCATACCATAGCCGCAGGGTGTAACCTCACCGTGGGATTCAATACATTAAGAGTCTCAGACGGGAACAGTCATAGGTATGGAGCAATTCTAGGAGTGAAAGAGTGCTCGGGGGAATCTCTCGATGCAGTTGACGGGTGCCTACAGCAGGAATGTGAGTTCGTTATAGTTGAGGTAATGCACTTCGTACCCAGTGCGCAAGTCAAGAATATGTACAGAAGACAAGCAGAAATGCTTGAGATAAGCGGGGACGAAGAACTGGCCGACATTGCACACATTAAGGAGATAATGTCCGCAGATGAGAACTCGATCGGCGAGTGTTGCAAGCGAAAGGTCAGCTGCATGGTCATCGCGGATAACGTGCAATCTCTCAAACAAGATATAAAGAAGATGGTATCCGCATTCTCGGCACTGGGAGCAATTGTTGCAAGGATTGACCTGGCAATGGAAGATACCTTCTGGGCAAACATGCCCGGCGGTTTTTGCTACGTTTTGGGAATGCGATTTTCACTGGTAAAGACTGCGTGTACTTTCGCAATGACTCACCATTTCCCTTCAGGGACTCTGAGGGGCGGAAGGTGGAAAGAAGCCATAACGTTGTTTTTCTCCGACCAAAACCTACCGTACTTTTTTGGCTTCCATGTGGAGGAGAAGGGACACACGATGTGCCTAGGGCCACAAGACTCACACATGACCTTACTCATGAATTTCATTATTTCAGAGTCCAGAAGGCTGGGGATAAAGTCCATAGTGTTTGACTACAGCGGAAAGTCTATTATCTTCGCTACCGCAATAAATGGAAAGTACCATCGGATAGACGACAGACCAGGCAAGGAAAGCAAGTTTTTTAACCCATTCAATGTACAGGATACTCAAACAAATCGGGAAATAGCTGTTGGGGTTGTGGAAAGAATGGTAAGCCCATTTGAGCCACCCAGCGAGGATATCAGGAGTGCCGTGAGGGAGGTTGTTGATAAGATCTTCTCCATCCCTGCGAGGTCGCGTACACCTGCTAAGGTATGCGAGTGCATAGCAACATTGGGTGCAGCAGCACAACCCTGGAGCAGCGGAGGAGAGTTTGCTCATCTAATATCAAATAAGACGGAAATCGAACTAGATGCAGAATTTCTGGCAATCAATGCGGGCATGCTTGCCAGCAAGCAAGCATGCATGGGTGCCGTGCTGTACTATCTTGTGCGCTCTCTAGAGAAACGTTTCAATGGTGAACCAACCATTCTCGTGATGTACGAGGCCTGGATCATGGACGTGGTATTTCCCGATGAGAAAGAGTTTGATGCCTGGATGGACAGGCTTACTGCACTCAATGTTGTTGTGGTGTTTGCATCAGAGAATTCGCATGCCGTTTTTGAGAGCAAGTTAGTCAAGTATGCAAGTAAGCACGTGGAGACACGGATCTTCATGCCCAACGTCATCATAAGCAGCCAGCAGCATACTAGGGCGTTCGGTCTGTCAAAGGAGGAAGTTGACATCATGCTACAAATTCCTCACCACGCGGGGCATTTCTTCATAAAACAGGGAAGTTCATCGGTAGTTTTGACACTGAAGCTGCAGGAAAAAGAAGCAAGGGTGCTGTCCGCAAATCGCACAACAATAAAACTCATGTACGAAGCCATTAAAGAAAAAGGCGAGAATTGGCTTCCCGAATTCCACAAAAAATGTGATAGGCAATCAACTCGGTAGCTCCGAGCTTGAGTCAGCGCTTCCGGTCCAGCAGCTAAGAGTGGTATGGCACAACTATACGATCGTATCTAGGGATTTTCTCCCCACTTAATCTAAAAATGGATCTGGATTGGACACAATTTACGCTTTCCGACTTCAGTCACTAATCTCAATTACGTGACCAGCGTAGCCCCGTGGTCACGCGTAACCACAACTCACCAATGCGAGCATTTTGGATTAAAAGGAAACCATATAGGATATAATTCCATATGTGTGGATATATTTCTGGAGAGACTTGTATAATATTAGGATATGAATAGCTATTTTGAGTTGATCTTAACCTTTATTTAAAGCTATTCATGTGAACTGGTGACAATTGACTGAAATACACTAAACACCAGGGTGCCTATAGATATTTTGGACCGTATGTTTTCGCATAACACAGAAAAACGCGCCTGCACGCGCCTTTTTTCGGCTATCTGGTCACATACCATATATGCGCTATGTTCTGCCACAATACTTTGCACACCGTACACGGTTCATCCCGCAGGGGCAACAATACCTGACTGGTTTATCGAAGCTCCGGGCACGAAGGCTAAAGGAAGCATTTTCGCTACACCTGAAATTTTAGTTGTTTTTTACCCTCCAGGCATAGGCTACGGCAGCCATGAAGCCTTGATAGTAGAAAGGTGGGAGTACATGCGCAGGAGGCTTGGGTACGTTGCCGGGTATGTACAGCGTGGCGGGGATAATAGGCTACAGATGTGTGCATGTACAAAGTGGACCAGAATTTTGGACGATAGTCTAGCACGGGAGTTAGAAGTTAAAAGAACAGAGCAGGAAGAAGAGATCACAAATTTTGAAGATCTTTCACTGGACGACAGGGTAAAACAAGCGTGCGAATATATGAACACCTGGAAAGGCTGCGTTGATATAGACTTCACAACTCCCACCGTGCCGAGATTTTGCAATGTCCTTATGAAGAAGTCACAAATCCAGGTGGTGCCTATGGAGTTCAGTAGGCAGTCTTACCTCATGCCCGGGCTTCGCTTAATCACCGAAAACAGAGGGGGAGACAAAACACAGGATTTATACCTAGGCGCCTCCAGCAATTGGGAATCCGCATCTAAACGCTCTCGAGACACCAAAACCGTTGAGTGTGAAGATATCGAAGGTAGAGCGTTTGACACATCAGTAACCTGTAAAACACCTACCACTGCGGATCTTCCAGATCCTGATGAGGATGAACTTGCATCGGGATACTTGGTAAGCAGGAGCGGCGAGGAAGTCTGCATTGAGTACATTAGCAGCACAGGCAGGGCAACAGATTGCGTTCCTGCACCAAGTCTACAAAGGCCTATAATAACTGCAGCGTCCGGCGGCGGCAATAAACTGCAGATAGAGTTTGATCCATGCAAAAACAATGATGGTGAGGACACAAACTACTGCAAGTTAATCATGGGTCCTGGCGACAAGGATGCAGAAATAGGATTTTTTGTAGCACAACCAAAATTTGACGCGAACAGCTACGACTTTATACCAAAATACGTATGCGATGAACCAGGAGTGGCAATAGGAAGCTGCAAATCACCAAGGCAGGCCTACGCTGAGGATCCGCAAGGAAATGTAATATGCGTCATGAACCTACAATTCGCTCAGAAGAAGTTCCACGTCAAAAGAAACCATAGAAACTATTGGATCAGCGAATTACCTAAGGTGCTCGTAGGGCGAAGCTGGGATTCAAAAAGCAAGAAGAATATACTGTGCAGCGATGGAAAATCGCTAGATCTTTCAAAAATGCGCCAGAAGGATATTGACCGTTTCAGAAGCAGAGGACGCTTCTTCCGCATTATGCCGCAAGAAAATAGCGGCACCGAAGGCGATACCTTGTGCAAAGATAACATGCTTTATTCCTATGAAAACGATAGGGTATTTGAGCACGAAAAACCCCATCTGTGCAGCAGCGATAGCAGAAACGGAGTAATTGGAGGTCACTGTAAGACCAGGTACATCAGCGAAGATTATCATCAACCCTTCTTCTTGAAGGATGAAGAAGATTCAAACCCAAGCGCTGTTGTGCCTCTCAATCCGCTAATGCAGGGCATGTGCATTAGTAACTTTCCTGAACACTCATACAAATACTACACGGGTGACTCATCTCTGACTTCTGGGTTAAGCACAGAAGAAAGCAACCAGCATCTACTTGAGGTCAACAAGGACAACACTACATGCGACTTTATCAGGATGGAAATGTGGGGAGGAGGAGAATCAGGATCCCTGCTGGGAGGCACTAAAGCAGGAAAACCCGGTGAGTATGTTATGGGAGTTTTAAAAGTAAATCCGGCAGAACGTAAGTACCTGATAGTCAGCGTGGGTCACGGCGGTGTAGCTTCACTTGACTCTAAAGGCAATAGCAATGCTAAGAGCCCCGGAGGGAATACTTCGGTTGCGCTGTGTGACGATATGGGCGGAAAGCGGTGTAGTCTTAGACTTATAGCAAAAGGGGGAGGGCAGCCGGGCGTCTCATCCACTGGATATACGCAACTTACTCACTATAGAGTCGCTGAGGGACGCAGTGAGATCAGGGATGATGAAGTGTTCGTGCCGTACCAGGATATAAACTTCGCCACTGGGCGCGCTAGTGTTGGTGATGTGGGTTGTGCCAGCAACGCCCCAAATGCTGCTGACGGATCAGCTATAAGGGTTATTGCACCAGGCAAGTATATAGGCGCAGGTGGGTGTGCTAGGGCAGACATTAAAGTGCTGCAAAGTGGGGCACATGGAATGGCCAAACTGACTTGCGAAAAATGGTCAGGTACTCCCGGCAAGGTTAAGGAATGGGAAGGAAGTTTCTGTAGCAAAGAGGTATTTGCATCTCTCAATGTATTCAAAAAACACGCCATAGACAGCAAACTGGATCAGAAAACAAATGACTTCTTCTCCGACATTGCTAGCGCGCCTTTCTGTCGTGGTGTTACCGGATTACCCAAATTCCCACAAACTGCGGATTCACTGGCTCTGGTAGTCAAGAGCAAGAATGTAGTAAAAAAGAACAGGAAGGCGGCCAAGAAGTGGATTGAGGAGACCTTAGCCGAACTTAATTCTGTTCTAAGTAGCGACCACAGAATCATCGATGCTTACGTCAAGGCACAAAAGGCATTTAAGCGAACAAACACTGGAGGCAAGACGGAATTTACCCAGAGTTTTGAGAAGCTGATAAGTAACAAGGTTGACATAATTGCCGACAGTGGCGAGGTATTTGCAATGCTCGAGCGCTTAAAGGAGTACGCCGAGGACTTGGACTTGGATACAAAATCCAGCCACATACTCGCGGCCCTGGGAAGCAAAGCGTTTGCTGAGGACGTGGCAAAATCTCCGGACTTTGTCGAATGGCTTGAAAGCGCAGTAGCAACGATGGATAATCTGCAAGACTCAGTTCTTGATAACAGAGAACAATTGGCTGAAAACACCATTATTGAGCCACTAAAGCGGATACTAGCAAGTGACAGTGTTACGCTACAAGCATACAAGAAAGTGATCGACGCATTGGGTGAGAGCGTAGATGAAAGTGAGCTAGCAACCAACTTTGTTCATGGTCTTAGAGAGCTGATACATGGAGTATTTTTCGCAGCTTTAGATACGGTAACTGATCTTCTAGCACAGCTAAAAAAGTATGCAGTGGACAACAACATCAAAGTACTGGGCGTTCTCAGAAGAATGACAGTGGGCAATCTGCCCGGGCTTATATCAAAAGATAGAAAGCTTATTGCAAGCTTGAAGGCTATAATGGATGTTCTAGGCAGCGAAAGTAAGAGTTTCGGCAACAGAAACGACGCTGATGCTTGGGTAGAAAGCACTATAACACCTTTAGTCCAAGCCTTAGGCAAAAACAATAAGATAGCACAAGCATACGATAAGGTGCGTTACGACGCCGACCGCCCCAAATGGCAGTATGATGACGATGCAGAGTCCGAACTTATAACGAATTTCAGACGCTTAGTGGATAGCAAGGCAGTAATAAGTAAGAGCACAAATAACGAAACCGTAAAGCAGCTAGTAGTGGAGGAGTGCGCATGGGATACAAGCAGCGAGAGCATCGTTCAAGCAATTATTGAGCTTAAATCTCTGGCTACGTCCAACAATCTTAAGTGTGTCCCACAAACCTTTCATGGAATCAGTCAGAGACACATGGTAAATGGAATAAAGCGTGATCCAAAGTTTTGTGGAATACTAAAACAAACAGCGCGTATTGCGAAAATACGAGATCCCAACATGTCGGAATTTTTGGGTCCTGATGAGCTCAGTGCTTTTCGTAGTGTCGGAAGCAACATTGTACGTCAATACATATCCAAACCGGACGCGCTGTCGTATATGATGATCATATACTCAACTGCGGCGCAGCTGTGTCAAGAGAACATCAAGTACATGAACGCAGAGACGTTCAGTAAGGCAACAGAAGTGTTCGTGTCAGCCTTCAATCGTATGTGGGAAAATGGTTTGATCACACACAATGTAAACGTAACGCGGGCTACGCGAGAGTATGGTCTATTCTTCAGCGCATTTCAGGCCCTGCTAAAACGTACTGGAATTCTTGATGAGATCGTGCATGGCCATCCTAGCGCTCAGATTTTGGGAAAGATGTTCGGCAACAACAACCTGAAACAAAGCGCTGCGCGCAGGTCGTGGTGCTTGCACGTGGGATTAAACAGCATTTTGCTCACCATGAATGGTCTCCTAGTTGCCAGGAATTCCATACCAGACTTTGACCGCACGTACGCTTTCGCAAAACAAATGCTCAGCAAATCGGCACATAGATATGTGAAAAGGTGTGTTACAGCTAGTGACATTTACGACATATATAGCCAAGCAGACCGCGAATCCATAGAGCATGTCGTGGAACAGCTGGTCAACCGCGGGCACGACAGCAATAATGTGAGCGATCAGGAATTCCTGAAGGCACTTGAACAGATCCAAGCACTAACGCCGAAATGTCCGGAAGGCAATGTAGGGGGTATATGCTGCGGAGTTAGCGTGGTGTCCGACCCCGAATTTGTAAAGGTCGCAAACCAGAGACTCCGGGGTACCGTCAGGGGCATCGCATCGCTACTACAGGAGCTGGGCAACATCCGCGCAGCAAGCAAGGGATACGCAGACACATACATAAATGACATACGGGAGGTCCTGATTAAAGCATTCAATAGTGACCCCAATCACAAGAGTGTATATCAGAAACTCACGAAGAGAAGAGGCGGAGTATGCTCTGCCTACCTGAAGCCAGACCAGGATGATGGCCAATCCCTTGTTGCACAAGTGGGCTCTGCGCTAGATAGCAAATATTCACCCTTGTGGTCCAAAAGCAGGCAAGACGGGGTAAGGGAACGCAAGGTAGTAAATAAAATGCTAGGGTATACAGCCGGCTTGCAAGATCACCGGATACACTTAGTGTCCCGTATAATGGCTGTTCCCGGGCTCTTCCAACCCGGAACCAAAATACCCCTCTTCTCCTTTCTGTCGGACCACCTTATACCCATACTGGACGGGGAAGTGCAAACCTTTTACACAAACGCAGAAGCCAAAGCGTGGATAGAGAAAATTGAGGCCCATATGGAAGAGTTCTCCAAAGATCCTGAGTCTCTAGGTCTGTTGGCATACTACGGAAATATTTATTTTAATGAACTGCTAAAGCTTGAAAACATGATATCGCCATTTAAACCGCAAGGGGATTATTGGTGGATGAAAAAAGAAGGCCCTGAAGTAACGTTTGTTAAGAAGCAAAGCAAAAACTCTGGGGCGTTGTACCTAGACATGCAACTAAACCCTCCCCCGGTAGATGATGTGGCCCACCCACTCTCAAATAGGATAATTATTTATGACCACAGCGCACTTACACGCGCCGTGGAATTAGCTGGAAAAGGTGTACCATATGTCCCCATGGTCGAATTTTACCGTTGCGTTCGGGAACTGCTAAAAAGCAAGGTTCGCGTGGTAAAATAACAGACGCTACGGTCTCAACCTCAATTCGGGGCTCTCCACCCTACTTCCTGGTACGCTTCTTGGCGCACTCTGCAGCCTGATTGTATCCGGGACCTTGCACACTAAACATAAACGGAGCGCCCTACTCTACACTCCAATTATCCCATAATCTACGCACTCAATCCCGAGTTGGATGCAAGTAATACCCGTCTCGGTTGTATAGAGAATTAAGTAAATTTTAGCGTTGCTGAGTTACCGTACAGGGCGCGTGTTGCGGTAAGTTGGAGATGCTGTTTTGGGATAGGTGGCTCTATGCTTCTGTCGTCACCCTAACGCTTTGCTACTTGTGCACGCCATACGTTGCGCCGGCTTCCTCCTCCCCACCAGTACCTGAGCCTCCGGTTCCTGAGGAAATTGCACAGCTGAACCCCAGCACATTGGAAAGAGATGGCGCGCAAGCTGGCGCCATGGATATGTGTCGGCTTACTAGGCAAAGCATTTTTCCATCGGACTTGGTTAAAGGAGCAGGCACACCTGCAACAATAGCCGCTGGAGCTGGGATAGACGTATGCGGGGCATGGCCAGCCTGCCGTACTTGTTCGCGTATGTACGAGGGCGACTGCAAACACGTATACCCATCCTCCGTAATGGTATACAGCGTTCATGACGCCCAGGGCCCCGAACAGATTTGTGCGTGCAAAGCGAAGTCATGCTACCTACCCTGGAACTCCACAGAGTGGGAAAAAAACTGCTACCAGCAATTAGGATGCTTTAACAAGACGATTGCCGAATCTGCAGGACCTTTCTGCAGCTTTCTACCCAGCCGTCACAGACCTACGAATGTCAGATTTGTACCTATGGAGTTCTCTAAGCAAAGTTTTTGGAACCCCGGATTTGTTGCGATAACTGAGCACTGGGAGTACGAAGACGGCACCGTGCGCAAGAAAATCAACAAGCACATAATACACCCAGGAGGTAAGCAGCCCGTCAGCACGCAAGCGCAAGGAGGTAGTGAGTCGAGTAGAGAGCAAGCAGTACCAAAATACTCATGGCACACCACAGGTGACACAATAGATGAACAAGAAAGGCCATATGAATTTTCCGAGGGTAATGTGCGGCACCACCTGCGGGCACGCAGAGTGCGCGACACCGTTTGCGTGGCGTATTACGGCGAAGACCAGAACAGGGAATCAGCGCTCTTCGGCAGCTGCGTACCCATCCCCAAAATGGAATTACCAGTAGTATATCGAGCCTACAGATCGATAAATGGTGGGAATGGTGGTGATAACGTAAGTGTTACATGGAACGCAAATGAGACCCCCGCTTACTTCGCTGGCAGCTACAACAAAAGCAGAAGTGACGGGCGCACGGGGGGATCCGGGGCGCTCGTATGCCCGATTGCAATTGCAATCGCAAAAAACTATGGAAAGATAGCAAAGCTCCAGAGTAACAACACAAAGGAAGACTACAGAGTCAATTTTTATTGGAGCAAGAGTTCCAAATACGGCAGTCAGATTCTTGGAGTAGATGACGGCGCCCTGGTCGACTGCTTCGCTACCGGAACGAACAGACTGCATGCACCGAATAACCCTCAACCAATACCCAACGAGATAAACTGCGATTACAATTCAAGACTGAATAAAATAATCCCGATTTACAGTTTCGGAGTTGATGAAAGGGAACAATGGCGCATGGCCTGGGCAAGCGGGGAAAGCGATGTAAAAACATTTGACGATATCCATAAAAATATGCCAAAACACGACACCAAAACCGGCTACGAGCACCATAATCTAGAGTCGGGGTTATACTTCGCAATCGCTAAAACGTGCACTTTCGGATACAAGCGGTGTGTTAAGTTCAACGGAACAACGTGTTACCGGGAAGAAGCGCAGCATGGAAGCTGGAGCAAAAAGCATTATGATAAACCGCGGGATATGTTCGAAGGGTACGCAACTAAGCAGTTCGCAAGTGAGAACACTGTAGTAGAGAGTGGAAGTACAGGAAGAACCAGTGCATATAATGCGGAGCTGTTCGGAGTTTTCGCGGACTCAAAGTCACGTGAGTTGCAGAAGTCTTGTGTTGACACCGAAGATAAAGACGGAAAAATCTGCAGGTACGACACAAAGGCGATTCCGGGCCCTAATGTATTATGTATTGCTGGAACGGGGTCCGACGTTCCTGAATACGAAATCAGGAGCAAAAATGACGGGGGAATATCCAGAACTTGGCTTAAGCGAAAACCGAAAGCTCTGCGACGCTACGTTTTAGTGAATGTGGACGGCAACACGAGAAGAGTAGCATGTGACGACAAATATTCTATTTTGCTGGATTCCCTAAGCCAGGCAGCCCTAGATGGCACCACCATACAACAAGATGGGCAGTATGTGCTTCCTAGGGAATTGCTTGAACAGAGCTTTGTTAAGGGAAGTAGTGACCCATGCGCTAACCCTAACCACAAAATTGCGTATTACTACGAATCTGGAGGGTTTACCGACGATCCAGGCGTCTTATCCAGGTGCAGTCATCCAGTTACCCAGTACTACGGCCCAGGCAAAGAGGTGAAAGGTTGCGCGTACGAATATGTCAGCATGGATGACTATCGCCCCCTAACATTTAGTGAACGTGCATCTGAGCTCGGCGCTCCGGCTGCTACCAACAGCAACTCAGTGGATGAACCCTCGGTTAGCATATCAACAAACGGTACCGTAGAACACAAGGCAACTGCTCTCACGCTAAAACCTCTTAGCCCATATGATCGCGGATTATGTATAGACAACTTCCCCAGGCATTGGTACGAGCCGCGGTATATGTTCAACAGAGAACAGAGGACAAATGCAAGTCAACAGCCATCTACCACCAAAAACTACATTATGTTGAGATTTAAAGCTGGAGACACAAACAAAGAAAAAGGGTGCCAGTTCTATAAGATTGAAGCATGGGGAGGAGGTGAAGCTGCTGCAATAACCGAAACAGGTGAGCGAAGATCGGGAAGGCCCGGACAATACGTTATGGGAGTGCTACGCAATCCAAACTGCACAGATACCTGCAACGCATTTTCGGAGGCAGTACGACAAGCGCGAAACAGAAACGCAGTGAGAGATTTGGAATTCTCCATTGAAGTTGAAGTTGGAGAGGGGGGAAAAAGCAACGAAACCAAAAATGTTACAGCCCAACGGAACACAGGTACAAACAGCTCTGGTGCATTAGACACCGCCCCTAACCCCGGAGCAGGCAGTGACACCGTAGTAAAGTTCTGCACCTGTAGCGGAAACAACTGCAGTGCCGGCCCTCTTGCAAATCCTCCGGGGACTTCCAATAACAAGAAATGTTACGACATAATGAGTGCAGCTGGCGGGGGAAGCACAAGTGCAGGGATATTAAACGCAGAGCCCATCAAGGATCTTATGGTCAGCTACAGGACCATAACCGGCGATGTTTTAGCAAGCGATGACGGAGCAACTAAGTTACTACTGGAAGGGCGAGCAATGTTCACGAAATTCCCGCTGGAGATGAATTTTCCGCTGTATGACCGGACGGGACTGACGAGGGATCTGCTAAATTTTGGAATAGAAAAAGCGCTGCAGGGAAGAAGCCTTTCTAAACAGTTTTGCCAGTGGAAAGATAGATATTACACCCACCGTATCCCGGGAGATCTTTTTATTCCCGGCATGGGTGGGTGTTGGAGCGAGAAACACCCAGATAAGCCAGGTTTGGGTGAGAGCGGGGCAGCTATGATCACTTGCGAGCGCTGGGATGACGTTGCCCCCACATTCCTTGGTAATGGGATAGAAGAACCAAGCCAGCAGCGGCCCACGAGGCCACAGGTGCCTACCACACCCCAAAAACCTGCAGTAACAAGGCCGGCTCCCGCGGCTCCGGCATCCAAACCTGCTGCTCCTGCCGGGCCTGCCGTACCCGCACCTAAAAAACCTTTTGACACTAACAACAAGTGCGCGGGCATGCCGGCAGGTAGCTGTGTAGTAGTGAACAACCAGGTACAAATAACATACAAGTATTGCCCATGGCATGCGAGGTGGCAGATAAGCTCTTGGGAAGATGCATATTCTTGTATTGGTGGCATAAGGACGTACACCGACACGTTCGCGAGCGTACAGGCATATGAACAGTACAGAAACACCTGGATGAAGGTGAAGAAAATGCATGATTGCCATGACAAGTCATGTGTACACTTCAGGGTGGGTTACACAGAAACAAACAAGGGTACTACCACAAACAGAACACAACCCCTCACTAGACAGCGTCGTTGAACCGGGCCACCACTCTGCAGGTAAAAATTATCGGCCGAAGTGGCGTGTGCGTTTGGGAGCGCACGCAACACTCAATCCTGAATTGGAAAGCTAGCAAAACCTTCTCGTCATGGTTGTATGGAGAATTAAGCAAATTTTAGCGTTGCTGAGTTACCGTACGGGGGCGCGTGTTTGGTAAGTTGGGAATGTTGTTTTGGGATAGGTGGCGCCCGGTTCTCGTCGTTACAGTTGCGGCACTCTTCCTGACTAGTTTGCTCTGCGCAGTAGATGCCACAAACGCAGCCGGCACTTCGCCACCAAGGCCCGCACGCCATGGCAGCAATAGGTCTTCTCCCGCCTCTGTATGCCAGCCTGCCCGCCAAGGTATCTCCCTTGCTGAAGAAATATCAAATACAAGCGCGTTAACGCCGTCATTGTCTGCCAAGTTGAAGGTTTGTGCTGCGTGGCCGGCCTGCGGCACCTGCGTGCATATGTACGAGGGAGATTGCAGATATATATTCCCTACCTTTGTTACAGTGTATGGAGTACAGGACCAAAACGGTCCAGGGAAAATTTGTGCGTGCAAGACCATCGCATGCAACCTCCCATGGGATCCGGAAGGATGGAGTAGAAGTTGCATGCAGGAGCTGGGATGCTTCGAGAAGCCAACTTTGCGCAGTGCTGGGCCCTTCTGCAACGTGCTACCTGGACATCGCAGGTCAGTCAAAGTCAGATTTGTACCAATGGAATTTTCCAAACAAAGCTTTTGGCGCCCAGGATTCGTTGCAATAGTTGAACACTGGGAGCAAGACCGCAGTGACAACAGAGTCCTAAGTCGGAAGGTCAGCAAGCACATAATAAACCCGGGCAGAAGAAGCGCAGTGTTTGAAGGCATACTTGGCAGGAAGGATGAATATCAGTGGCATACAAAAGGATGGGCCAACGAACAGGAGGAAGAGCAGTGGGCCATCTCTGAGGAAGAGAAGAGCTACTCCTTCTCCGTCGCAGGTACCGAGTATTATTTGAAGGCGCGAAGAGTGCAAGACTCAGTATGCGTAAAATACTACGGTGGCGATAAAGACATGAGCACAGAGATTTTCGAGGAATGCCTACCCATCCCCCAAATGGAGTTGCCCAGAATCTATCAGACATACAATATCACGGAAGAAACGGTAAAGAAGGGAGAGGAGCACATCAAGAAACATTGCAAAAGTAGCGCCGCAGTAAAGACAGAGCATCTCACCAACAAAGGTGGGTCCGAGTATAACAGGATCAGTTTCATCAGAGATGCAACTACAGAGATCACAAGAAACGCAAATTCAGTGCCTAGCAAGTTTAGTAGAGCATTTGTGCAGCATTTCACAAAGCAGAACAGTGGGGGCTGGACAGTAAGTGAAGAAAAGATTGTCGACAATTCTGCTGCCACAGCTTGGTACAAGAAGCACATCACCGATAAGCAACACAGCGCGCTTAAAGAAAAGTCCTGGTCTGAACATGACACATGCGCACGCAAGCTCGAGGAATGTGTGACTTTTAGCGGAAAACACACATGCATAGATGTTACGAACAGTAAAGGGCGCGATTATCTGCAAAGTGTTTTGGGGCCTCACAGGACACGCAACAACACGCACCCAGTAGTGGACAGCTATTACAAACACCCAATAGGAGGGTTTTGGGGATACTCTTCCATAAATGACCTGCAAAAAAAAGTTGAGCATTATGTAGCCAAAGAACACGGTGGAAACGTGCATCACATAAAGTTCGTAGGTATGGCAGCAACCCCGAACCGCGAGCTCGGTGGAATTTGTAGCGACCCAGAAGACGGCAGCGGCGAGTGCGGGTATCACGTGGTTACCGACGCACCCAAAGTTATGTGTATTACGGGCATAGAATCGGGCGCGGACACCTCTGAGTATGAGGTTACGAGTAGTGACGACGGCATATCCCGTACATGGCTCAGGAAGCAACCCAAAATGCTGAGACGCTACATGCTGGCAGGTGGCGACAGTGATGCAAGAAGGATTGCATGTGACGACAAATACTCCGTGAATTTGAATCTCCTCAGCCAGACTATCTTAGACGAAACCGTGATAAAGAACGGAAAATTCGTGCTACCACGTAAGTTCTTGGGCACCAGCGTAGACAGGAACTCCAGTGATTTCTGTGCACGAGCTGATTCAAATACTGCTTACTATTATGAACCAGGAAAATTCATCACAGGATCAGATAGCCTTGCCGGGTGCATGGACCCCATCACACAGTACTACGCCCCTAAAAAGAAGATCGAAGGTTGCGTCTATGAATATACCAGCCTGGATGACTATCGTCCCATGTCACTCAGTCAGAACATTGGCGCGGAGCTTGAAGGCAGTCCACCCTCCCTGCCCCCCATAGGAGGTAACAAGATATCTGGCAACAGTCCAACAATGAGGCTGCAACCCTTGAGTCTTTACGACCGTGGGCTATGCGTAGACAGTTTCCCAAGGTATTGGTACGAACCGGAGTACAAGGTTGAGAATGGAAAACCGGAAACCGTTGCCAGAGAGTACGTGGTACTCAAGTTTGAAGCCAGCAACAGCAGAACAACCACAACGCAGCAAAACAGGAAGTGGTGCCACTTCTACAAAATTGAGGCATGGGGAGGAGGTGAAGCTGCCGCAAGAACCGAAACAGGTGAGCAAAGATCCGGCAGACCGGGACAATATGTCGTGGGAGTGTTGCGCAACCCAGATAGTGACGGCAAGTACGACTGCAATGTATTTTCCCAATACAAACAGGACGGCAGAACACCTAAACTCAGTGATCTAGAATTCTCAATAAAGGTCGATATCGGGGAAGGCGGCGAACACGACAAACCCAAAAAGCAAGAAAGTGCGCTCAAACAGCACTACATCCCAACCAAGAACACTGGAAACTATGGCAGCGGTGTTAAGGGAGCGGGCGGTGATACAGTAGTGAAGTTCTGCACAAAGAAAAAAAATCACAGTGGTCAACACACAAACACGCATAACAATTCTGCTAACACAGAAACGTGTCATGAGATCATGCGTGCGGTAGGCGGGGGAAGCACAGATGTGGGAGTGTTGAACACTAATGCTATTAGGGATTTGATGGTCAGTTATAGAACCATAACCGGCGACGTTTTGGCAAGTGATGACATGGCTACCAAACTGCTTTTGGAAGGACGGGCAATGTTCACGAAATTCCCGCTGGAGATGAATTTCCCACTGACCGGGGAAAAAAGGCACGTGTTGGAAACTAAGGAATATTTTGAGGGACGCAGCCTGCCTCAGGAGCTATGCAGAAAGAAATCTAGATACTCGAAGTGGCGCGGGGATAGTGTTTTCGTCCCGGGCATGGGGGGATGCTGGGGAAGAGAGGATAAAGATGACGGGCCCGGCCTGGGTGAAAGCGGCGCTGTAATGGTCACTTGCGAGCAGTGGGATATTGTGGCACCCATGGCGCAACCTAGAGATCTAGGGCTTGCAGAACCGAAGCGTAAACCTGAAGCTGAGAAGCGCCACGAAAAAGCGACTGACGAGGCACAGAGTGGGCAACCTTCCACAAGCACTGAAGTTAGGAAGCTGCAGGTTGAGAAACCACAGCAGGCACCTAAACGCAAATCTGAGCCCGCTAAACCTCAGTGGCCACAGAAGAAGAAATACCTGTACTGTCCGTGGTATGCTTGGTGGACTATAAGTAGTTGGAATGATCACTACAGTTGTACCGGCGGCTTGCGTGAATACGAAGAAGTATTTAACAGCCAGAGAGATTACGATGACTTCCTTCGTAGGCAGTACAAAGTGAGGTACATGCACGGATGTGATGATGAGCGTTGCGCACACTTCTTAAGAGGTTACACGAATAATAGCAATGCCAAGAAGTATGAAGCGACAAGGCGAAGACGATAACCTCACACCGAAAAGTGCAACCGTCCCACCGCGGATAATAAGTATCGCTGCTGCGTCATAGCTTGTGTGTCTGCTACGCGCACGTGCAGAGCAAAAAGGGGTAGCGTATGGTGTGCCGGCGCCACATCAACATGATGCGGCACCGGCACACCCCCCAACACAACCATAGGTTGTTTACACAACTTTAATAACCTTGTGTTGTAATGCCGACAACTTACACGTGAGCCACTCCGTGAGGTAGGACGCCACAGGTACCGTAGGGAGGTGTGGGGCTTCGATCTACCGGCGGGTTCACGCACACCCTGCACTGCCAGGCTGTGTTCCGAGAATAAGTTTAGGAGTGTCCATCTGTGGATCGAGGAGGATATGTTAAGTTTTGCATCAAAGCACCTAGGTTTGGTAGCGACTGCTGCCTTTGCGCTGATATGGTTAT
>NZ_JAOTBG010000016.1 GCF_025628805.1 Anaplasma capra | reverse complement strand
CACCAGCAGCCTCAAGAGCGGCTCTGGTAGTGGCTGAAGAAGCAGCTCTAGCTGCCCTGGCTATTTTAAAGGCAGTGGGTATGGAAACTAAAGCAGAAGCAGCTACTGCCAAAGCAACAACAATGGGAGGAGCAACGGTAAGTGCCAATGCCAATGCCGTCACTAGCATAAGTACTACGCATATCTCCATGAGTAACATGGAGATGGCATGGGCTCCATATGCACCTGCTATCTTCCTACGTGCTGCTCTAGCTTGACGCTCTCCACTAAAATCCTCGTGGAGCTTCTTGTTAATGCTCATTTTCCCTGTGTATCAGAGTGCAGGCTGCCTGCGGGTTCTGGCTGTTCTCTGTCTGTTACGAGCCCAGCCTTATGCTCCAGTCTCCCATTGTACGGAGCATCCAGACAAGGCCCCCCAGTTTTTCTTGTGGTACTCCTGTAAGGACGTCACTTCCAGGCCACTTCCGTTTAGGTTTTTGAGTGAAAGCACTATGGCTTTTGCGCCTGAGAGCGTGGTACTGTGGGGTATTCTGCGAGTAATAGCAGTTCTCCTAATATCTGCGCTGTCTGAGACCGCCTTGATTCCGGCAGAAGTATTTATTACTAGCACTATCTCATCGTTATCTAACATGTCCACTATGTGTGGTTTTCCTTCACGGACCTTGTTAATGCGCGTAGTAGGAATTTGCAATTCACTAAGATATTTTGCCGTTCCAGTGGTAGAAAAAAGCTCAAATCCTAGCTCAACAAATGAACGCGCTAAGTCTGCTGCGGCCGGTTTATCGCTATCCTTCACAGACAGGAATATCTTTCCTGAGGTTGGTAGCTCGTATCCAGCTGCGATTTGCGATTTGACAAAGGCCATGCCGAAGGACTTGTCCACACCCATAACCTCACCTGTAGATTTCATTTCTGGGCCCAGCATTGGATCTGCGCTTGCAAACCTAGAAAACGAAAACACAGCCTCTTTTACCGCGCTGTAAGGCATCTTATGGGCCATGTCGTCGCGTACAGATAACTTACTGCCCAACATAACTGCGGTTGCAAGTTTGGCGAGTGGGACACCAGTGGCTTTTGCTACAAAGGGCACGGTCCTACTTGCCCGAGGATTAGCTTCCAGTAGGTATATCTCTCCATTCTGAATGGCGTACTGGATGTTAATTAAGCCCTTGACGTTCAGGGCTAGAGCCACTTTTTTACTGTATTGTGATACCAAGCTTATCGTTTCTTCGTCGAGGGTATATGGCGGGAGGGAGCATGCTGAATCACCGGAATGGATTCCTGCCTCCTCGATATGCTCCATGATTCCCGCTATGTACACCTGATTGCCATCCGAAATGGCATCAACATCGACCTCTGATGCGTCGGTGAGAAACTTATCTATAAGCAGCGATCCAGAATCGAATATTCTTTTGTGGCTATGCAAATACGCGGCAAGGGCCTGCTCGGTGCGCACCACCGACATAAACTGTCCTCCCAACACATAAGAGGGGCGTAACAATACGGGAAACCCCACCAGTCTTGCTTTGTCCAGCACTTCATCAGCAGACTCGCAGGTTTCGCTGCGCGGCTGCTTCAACCCGAGCCTCGACAGAAGTTTATTGAACTTCATCCTGTCCTCTGCCAGATCTATCGAGTCAAAACCGGTGCCAACGACATTCACGCGCTTTTCTTGTAGTACTCTTGCAAGCTTCAATGGGGTTTGGCCACCTAACTGAACTATAACTTTTACCGAAGCTGGCCCCTCGGATTCCTTGCGTATGATATCCAAGACACACTCTCGCGTTAGAGGGGAGAAATAGAGTCTATCAGATATGTCATAGTCTGTTGAAACAGTTTCGGGGTTACAATTCACAATTATGGCTTCCAAGCCCATTTGTTTGATCATATGCGCGGCATGCACGCATGTATAGTCAAACTCTATACCCTGTCCAACCCGGTTTGGTCCGCTCCCCAGTATTATAACTTTGTCTTTGTCTGCAGTAACCTGAGATTCGCATTCAGGAGCATTGATAGCATCGCCCTCGTAGCATCCATACATATATGCTGCGTTAGTTCCGAATTCTCCAGCGCATGTGTCAATCCTCTTATACACAGGATGCACAGATAGGGTCTCTCGCAGATCTTCCACGTAAGCAACATCCTTGCCAGAGAGCTCTGCCAACCTGGCATCCGAAAACCCAATTTTCTTGAGTTGTAGAAGCTCGGCCTTAGTTTCAGGCAGCCCATTTTTTCTTATTTCCCGCTCGTAAGCCACAATGATCTCTATCTGTTTCAAGAACCAGGGATCGTATTTTGTAATTTCGCCTATTTTCTCTATGCTGACTCCCATCCTCAAAGCGTCAGCTATCATGAGAATTCTATTGGGGGATGGTGCCTCCAGAGCGGTGCATACCTCCTCTAACTCCGTTCCAGCAGGAAAGAACTCGTTCAACCCGTTATATCCAGCCTCCAGGGAGCATAGGGCCTTCTGTAACGATTCAGTAAAAGATCTGCCTATTGCCATGGCTTCTCCCACTGATTTCATAGATGTTGACAGCTCCTGCGTAGAAACCTGAAATTTTGAAAAGTCAAATCTGGGTATTTTTACCACGACATAGTCCATCGCAGGTTCAAATGATGCAGGGATTGAAACTGCGCAGTCGTTGACTATTTCGTCCAGAGTGTACCCCACGGCTAACTTTGCTGCGACCTTTGCTATAGGGAACCCCGTAGCCTTTGACGCGAGAGCGGAGGACCTAGAAACTCTGGGATTCATCTCTATCACCACCATCTCTCCCTCGCATGCGGGATTGACGGCAAACTGCACATTCGACCCTCCAGTCTCCACTCCTATCTCCCTCAATATGTCGAAGGAAACGTTTCTCATGCTCTGGTACTCCTCATCACGCAATGTGATTGCAGGAGCCACTGTAACGCTGTCTCCCGTGTGTACACCCATCGGGTCGATGTTTTCTATGGAGCATACGACTATGCAATTGTCGCGACAGTCACGTATAACCTCCATCTCAAACTCTTTCCATCCTATTATCGATTCATCAACCTGGACTTCAGAGACCGGTGACATTGCAAGTCCGAGGCGTACCGCCTCGAAAAATTCTTTCTCAGCGCGTGCTATGCCCCCGCCTATTCCACCGAGGGTGAAGGAAGGCCTGATAACAGCAGGTAACCCTATGTACTCCAATGCATAGGCTATTTGGTCGTGGTTTTTCAGAATTGTACTCTTGGGGCATTTGGCCCCTATACTCTCTACTGCTTTGCGAAATAGGCTTCTATCCTCAGCCCTTCGTATCGCATTCTGACTTGCACCTATCATCTCCACGCCGTTTCTGTGCAGCACACCTGAATCTGCAAGTTCCATAGCAACATTGAGAGCGGTCTGTCCTCCGACTGTTGGCAGCATTGCGTCTGGCTTTTCCTTCAGTATGATCCTTTCAAGGATTTCTGCGGTTATCGGCTCTATGTACGTTGCGTCTGCCATACCGGGGTCAGTCATAATGGTGGCTGGGTTGGAGTTTACCAATACCACCCTATAGCCCTCGCTTTTTAGAACTCTGCAGGCTTGAGTACCTGAATAGTCGAATTCGCATGCCTGTCCGATCACAATCGGTCCTGCGCCTAAAATAAGTATAGTCTCTATGTCTGTACGTTTGGGCATGCGTGTTCTTGGCAAAGTAGCTTGCAGGATGTTACTACTAATGCGGGTAAAAAGCAAAGGAGGACTTGAACACAGAAGTTGCGTTTGTGTGAGATCTGCAAAGTGGGTAATGCTCGGTTAGTGTAAGGTGTGCTCATTCAGATGTTCTAGACTGCGCTATCGGGTTTAGCTGCCTAAGATGTGTTAGGGTTGTCACAACAGCATGCTCGCAACCTCAAGTGCGATCCTGCTTAGGAATACGTCATGCACCCGTATGAAGTCTACTTCCTGCCCCAGTAGGAACGCTGATACAACTGCTGTGGGAAAGTCACGTGATTCTGGTTCGACGGAAATTACAGAGAACATGGACTTGCGCGAGTGTCCGACGCATATGGGAAGCCCAAGTTTCCTGAACTGCGATATATTCTTTATGATGTGCCACGAGTATTCGTACGATTTCCCGAAGCCTATGCCCGGATCTATTATGATGCGCTGTTTATCCACACCAGCGGAGACCAGCGCATCCGCCCTGACGCGCAGCCACTCTATGACTTCCTCTACAAGCTGTTCCGGAGTTCCTAGCTTCTGTTTTACGCTGGAGACGGGTATGCCGAAGTTATGCATGATGATTATACCGGCGTTACTCCGCGCTGCAACTGACAGCATTTCCGGATCCATGAGCCCGCCTACGTCATTTATGTAGTCTACTCCGAGATCCAAGGCGCGGGCAGAAGTTTGCGCATTTCTAGTGTCTATGCTAACCTTCACGTCTGAGCTATGCGCCATTTCCACGACTTTGGGCAAAACCTCCTGCAACCTGCGCCATTCCTCTTCCTGTGGGACGGGCGCGGCGCCTGGCGCGCTTGACTCTCCTCCTACATCTATAATTGCTGCTCCATCCGCAATCAACTTTGCTACGTGCTCTATTGCGGTATCCTTGCTGAAAAACCTGCCCCCGTCGGAAAACGAGTCTGGTGTTACGTTCAATATTCCAATGATTTTGGTGCGTGCTAGGCCCATACCCTTCCTATCTGATGAGTAACGCCGCAGAGATAACGCACACTGCTTGCAGCACCACCCTGGCAATCATGATTTTGTTTCTATATTTCAGGTAAAGATCCCCGCCGGTAGATGCCAGCACAACACCGACTATCAGCGAGAGCACAGTGAGCAGTGATAACGCAACGACAAGTAGAATGCCCATGTGTACCCGAACAAACCCCAAGTGGTATTCTAAGGCTTGATTTAGGGTTGCACAACACTAATTTACTTTATGATAAGCAGACTTTTATAGTAATATCTGGGCTTAACGGGCGGCACTGTGGTTTGGCGTGTGCAGGTCTGCAATATTTGGGGTATGCAGTGGAAGGTGTGAAGTTCGGCTTTTCTGCGATGAAGGAGCTGAAGAAGAGTGTTCTTTATCAGACATTGGAGAAATGTAAGAGTGTATTTTGGTTTGTATTTTGGTTTAGCTCCGCGATTAACGTATTAGTGCTGTTTTTACCTCTTTATACCTCTCAGGTTTTAGATAGGGTGCTTTCCAGTGGAAGCTCCTCCACGCTTTTGATGCTTAGCCTTGTAACTGTGGGTGCATTGATCTGCTCTTCCTTGTTGGATGTCTGCCGATCTCTGACCATGGCAAAAGTTGCAGACTGGATAGATGGGGAGGCCACACCTGATCTCATCTCACGGTCCATAAGCCTGACTTCGATAAAAGCTTCCACCTCCAGTGGGGAAGCAATACGAGATTTGGGCGTGGTGAAGGGTTTCATTACGGGGTTCGGCGTACTGTCTCTATTTGACATGCCATGGGCGGTTGTATACCTAGTTGCGATATTCATGATACACCCGGTTACGGGGTACATCGCTGTGGTTGGTATAGCGCTGTTGGTGCTGATGGCCATTTGGAATGAATTGGCGACAAAGCAAGTTATGCAAGAATCTAACGAGGAGAACGTGCGCAATATCAATTACATAGATGTTGCGAGTCGTAATGCCGAGGTGGTGGAGGCCATGGGAATGGTCAAGCATATAGTTGCCGAATGGTCCGGTAGAAATACACATAACAGAAAGCTGCAGGTAAAGGCACAGGGCAGATCCAACGTTATTATGGGTATTACAAAATTTGTCCGTTCTGTTCTACAAATTTCAGTAATAGGAGTAGGAGCGTGGCTTGCAATTCATGGGCACAAAACCGCGGGAGGTATAATTGCTGCCTCTATCCTTATGGGAAGGGCGTTGGCGCCATTTGAAGCTGCAATCAATACCTGGAAGATGTTGCTGTCGGCCAGAATATCCTACAGAAGGTTGCAGACTCTGTTACTCTCGTTTCCCAGGAGGGAACAGGCTATGGCGTTACCGACTCCTAAGGGTAGCGTCTCCATGGAGAGAGTGTTCTTTACGCCTTATGGGGGGAGCAAGCCCACCATTAAAGGTGTGTCATTCGGTGTTGAGCCAGGTAGTGTTGTTGGGATCATTGGGCCCAGTGCCTCTGGAAAATCGACCCTGGTAAAACTTCTGGTAGGGGTTTGGAAGCCTCTGTCTGGGGTCGTGAGGCTTGATGGTGCAGACGTGTACACATGGAATAGGGAGGATTTTGGCTGCCATGTTGGATATTTGCCTCAAGATATAGAGCTCTTTCAAGCTTCTGTGAAGACCAATATTGCAAGAATGATGCCCAATCCTGACCCAGAAAAAGTAGTGAAGGCTGCGAAGATAGCAGGAATTCACGAGATGATATTACGCCTGCCGAGCGGATATGACACCATAATAGGAAATAATGGAGTGATCCTCTCAGGGGGGCAGAAGCAGATGTTAGGGCTAGCCAGGGCGTTTTACGGGGATGTTAGACTTCTGGTGCTAGATGAGCCTAATGCGAATTTGGATGGAAGAGCGGAGGCGAGCTTAGTGCAGGCGCTTGCTTATGCCAGACAGCAGGGGATTACAACGTTTGTTGTGACTCACAAAATGCAGCTGCTCAGTGCTGTGGAGCAGGTAATAGTTATGGATGATGGTATGATGGCTGCCATGGGTGACAGAAATGAGATACTGAGTAGGTTTACAACAAACAAGCCTCCTGCTAGCAGGGAACCCGATGAGCGACGTGGTGGTTCGGAGGCACATTCTGATGGCGATAGTGGGCCTGCAAGGCTTGAAGCGCGACATGATGGTATTGGTGGGGGGACTCCCAGAGTTTTGGGTCATGTTGAAGATGAAGAGCGTGCTGCGTGTGATAGCACTTCTCACGCACCAGAAAACGGTGCTGTTCGACAAAATGCCGTGGAATCCAAGGTGCATGGCGAAGATGGCGCCATAGGCGGTGCTCGCGCTCGGGGTGATGTGCTCAAATCTGAGCCCAAAAGTTCGGATGCTGATTCTACTGGCGGTGACGTACGTGCTGAGGAGGATCAGCAAGGGGAGACGAGTGTTAGAACTAGCGAACGCGCCAAGCGTCCTGACGTGAATGGTGTGCCATGTGCCCCATCTGGTGTGGATGGTTCAGTTGATGGCGCAAACCTAGTTGATGATTCGAAGTCCAGGGTTGTGGAAGCTGGGGGTCTCCAATAGCGTAGTACCCCGACAAATATTGTTTTCAAGTATCGAGAATGGATGCACGGTGTGGGTGTTGGCGAATTTGGGATTTCTGTACTTCCGATGCGACCTCTTTTTGCTTTTTGTTAATGGTTATATGTAATATGGTACGGCGAGTGGAGTGATGCTATGTCGAAGGCTGTTGTTATCGATAAACACGGCGATGCCAGTGTTTTGAAGTATGTTGATGTGGATGTTGGGGAGCCCGGTAAGGGTGAGGTGCTAATTGAGCACACGGCTATAGGTCTTAATCGCTATGACGTTGAGCATCGAGATGGTACGCGAAAAGTGCCGTCCTTTCCCGCAGTCTTGGGTGTAGAAGCTGTCGGTGTTGTGAAAAAGCTCGGGCCAGATACCGAGGCGCTTAGTGTTGGAGACAGGGTTGGATACTGTACTGCGCCTGGTGGGGCGTACTCTGAGGCCAGAGTTCTGAACCAAAGATATTTGTATAAGATAGCCGACGATGTTAGTGATGAGCTTGCTGCCGCTATTATGCTAAAGGGGATGGCCGCACACTATCTGACTCACAGGATATACGACGTGCGCCCGGGAACGTTTGTTTTGGTGTATGGGGTGTCCGGAGGGGTTGGAAGGATTTTGTGCCAATGGGCGAGCTACAAGGGCGGCAAGGTTATAGGGGTTGTGGAATCCAACGCGCGCTCAAACGTGGCGCGGGAGGTAGGCTGCTCCTACGTTATGAGCCTCAAGGATGATAACATAGCCAAAGAGGTTATGGCGATCACTGGTGAAAGGGGTGTGAACGTTGTTTACGATCCTTTAGGCGCGGCTGTGAGCAAGCTATCCTTCAGTGTTCTAGGGCACTTCGGCCTGTATGCTTCATATGGCAGCATTTCCGGTCGCATGCCTAGTGTAAGTATGTCTATGCTGAGCTCAAGATCATGGTTCATAACCTCTCCGTCAATTCAACACTACAAACGCTCGAGGCTTGAACTGGGGCTCACTGCCATGGAGATTTATGAGGTGCTCAGGAGGGGGCACATCAAGGTAGAGGTCGGCAAGGTGTATAAATTCACGGATATAGCGAAGGCTCACAAGGATCTGGAAGATCGGAAGCTGACGGGGCTTGGCGTCATAACTATGTAAAACAGTGGTGTTGCCTGCTGCAAGGCACCTGCTTCTTTCTAGGTTGTTGTGGCGTCGTTGACGTGTGGTTCGCAGGCGGGCCGGTTTATCAGGTGATTTTCCGTATATAGAACATCTACCTCATCCTTGAATGCGGGATACAAGGTTGCCTGCTTCTTGGCGAAGACATCTGAGCCAACACTTGTGATGATGCTGTACCAAGACTGCCCGCATGAGGGGCCCACCCCCGCCACGTATAGTTCGTCCTCCGCCCTGGTCATTGCAACATATAGCAACCTTAGGTATTCGTTGTATTCTTCCTGTCTCTTTAGCATTCTCAGGTCTCTGCAGCGTGCGTTTGTATCACCGGAACACCATATGGGTGTATTTTCTGTATCAAAAACTATCTGGAGCTCGCACTTGGGAATGCTGGTTGTATCGGGCAAGAACACTATAGGCGATTGCATGCCTTTTGCGCTGTGTACAGTCATGATCCTAATGGCATTTTCTTGAGCTCCCGTATCAATCTTTACCTCTGGGTTTGTATGCTTTATCCAGTGGATGAAGGACTCTAGCGTACACAAATTGTTGAGCCCGAACTTGATGAGTAAATTTACGAATTCATCTATAATTTCTCCTGATGCTTGGCCAAGGTATTGCAGTAGTTTTTCTCTATGCTCCGACAAGACAAAATAATACAAATCCAGAGGACTGCGATTC
Organism: Anaplasma capra; assembly: GCF_025628805.1. Classification (GTDB taxonomy): domain Bacteria; phylum Pseudomonadota; class Alphaproteobacteria; order Rickettsiales; family Anaplasmataceae; genus Anaplasma; species Anaplasma capra. The sequence goes on along the minus strand of NZ_JAOTBG010000016.1, from coordinate 14,061 downwards.
TTGGACATTCCAATTAGCGATGTTAGATAGTTTGTAATACCGTCTAGTTCGGTGAACGCTTGTAACTTACTCCACAGTGACACAGTGTCAGTGCAGCTGTTTGTTATGTTGAGTAAGTCGTCATCTGTGAGTCTGAATATGGGGGATTTTAACAAAGCTGCCAACGCCATGTCATTTTCCGGCAATAATAAAAATTCGCCAAGATTTACCAGATCCTGTACAGCAACGTAGTCCATAACGTTGAATCTGTCTCTGCTTGCCACAGGGACTCCTGCTTGCCTCAGCTCTGCTATCATTTGGTCAACCAGAAGGCTTCTACAGCGTACTAATATCAAGATGTCGCTGGCATTCACTGGGCGGTTTTTTGCAGCCAACATCCTGCCACTTGTAATCCATGCACCTATGGTTCTTGCTACGGTTTGTGCAAGCAACAGAGTGTTGGTAGCGCGGGGGCTGTGCGCAACCACTTCTGGTTCGTCCCATGCATAAGGTTTCTTGCGTCTTTCGATATTTACCAGTGGCCACACTTCCACATATCCGTGGTCTGACTCGCGATATGCTACGTGTTTTATTTCTTGTGATTGGAAAGAAACCTGCTCTCTCAGCGCGTTAAAAATTCTGTCTACTAGGAGTAAAATTGGTTTAGTAGATCGGAATGATCTGTATAGTTGTATAGCGAGCGCATCATTGCTTTGTGCGGAGAAGTACTGATGCATGAGATGGAAGTAATCTGGCCTAGCGTTTTGAAATCTGTAAATAGATTGTTTTACGTCCCCAACTATAAACAGCGTACGCCTACTGTCGCTGCTGCCTAAACCCGAAAAAAACTCGCTGCACAGTGCAGCCACTATGTTCCACTGTTCAAGGCTATTGTCTTGAGATTCATCTACTAATATGTGATCTATTTTGCTATCAAGGCGAAAGAGCACTGCATCTTTGTGATCCGGGTGTATTATCAAGTTGAGTGCGAGCCTTACAACGTCGTTGTAATCCAGATATCTTGAGTGCTTCTTGTCCTGCTCATAAAGCGCTACGCACCTCTGTGCAATCCGCGCCAGGTGGAACGTGCGCTTTGCTATCCGCCATGTATAGAATTGCTCCGCGAATTTCAAGAGTGCTGCCTGCTCGCGTTCTATAATCTGTGCGATTTCAGGAAACTGCTCAATGGTGTTTTTGCTTGATATACTAGTTATAGGCTTCTCTTCTAGAGACTGCAGGTCGATGAAAATTGACAGATATTCTGCCACTTTTTCGGGGGACTTTTTGGCGGAGCTATTCCACGCATTCAATTTTGCGCTTACTTTTTTGTCTCTTATTCCTCCGCACTTTAGCGCGTCTATCAGCTGCGTAGGGCATGTGATTTCTTTAGGATCTACGGGTGCATTTTGGGGAGGCGCTTCTATTGCCGAGATTTTGCATTGTTTGTTTATGATTTGGTACATGAGGTCGTATAGTGTGCCTTCCTTGAGTTCTGCTGAAATTTCTGATAGGTCGTGGTCTATGCTTCTATCCTCACGTAACAGCTGTGCGAAAATGCTTGGGTAAGCTTCTGACAGCTCTCTTATCCCGAAATCTACTGAAACCCCTGTTTCTATAGGGAAAGACGATATGAGAGAGTAGCAGAAGCTGTGTACTGTCTGTATTTTTAAGATGGATGGAATATCAAAAAACAGCTGCCTTGCCCTTATGCAATGTTGGCTGCTTATCTTTCGGTAGCACACCTCTCTTAGTGTATCCGCTAGCCTGTTTTCGGGTAGTGTCAGCCATTCGGCTATGATGCCGTATATTCTCTCTCTTATTTCACGGACGGCAGAGTTTGTAAAAGTCAGACATAATATATTGCGTTGCCCAGATATCATCAGCCTGATTATTCTGTGAACGAGCAACCCGGTTTTTCCTGTGCCTGCAGACGCACTTATCCACACGAACTCCCTTTCCGGGTCAGTGGCGTTTTGCTGTTGTATGTCAAGTTTATAATTTTTCACCGATCTTGTGTTTTTACTTTCTTAACCTTTCCGTTAATGCTTAAATCATACTTTGGTGGTATGAGCCTATATGCGTGAGGTCTAAAGAGTAGCGGAACATGTGTGCTGTGTGGAAGGTTTTTTTAACTGGCGCTTTATGCGTCGTGTTTTTTAGCCGGGGAGGTGCAGCTAGTGATGCACTTAGGAGTACAGTGGCTCTTATGGAGAAGATCGGCGAGCAAACTAAGATCATAGTGCCGAATGTGGAGTCAGGTCCAGGTGGTGTCATTACCAGGTACAGAGGCAGTGACGATAGGGAGTATGCAAAGAACGCACCTAAAAAGGCTGGCGGCCTATCTGCGGCACGTGGAGATTCATCATCAGAAAAACAAACCAAGAGTGAAGCGGATCTCGCTACTGAAGAAAATGCTGCTGGTGATGCAGTGGTAGTTGGCTCTGAGACGAGTGCAGAGAGCGTGCAGGCAGGCGATCAGGCAGGGCCCGCTGCTGACAACACCAAAAATGCGTTGCGCAGCAGGAGTTGGCCTTATCGTAGGGCGGTGCACCCATACATAGAGATAACAGGCACGTATAACGACAATAATTCTCATTTGCCACGTTTTTACGATGCGAGAGAGTATTATGCACACGTGTTTTACTGTGCCAAGTCCAACAACATTACTGGGCTGATGGCTCTTGTCAATGAGCTCGAAAACTTAGGCAAGGACCTGAAGTTTGTTCTGGAGGGAGTACGCACTAAGAGCGGAGACAACGTACTGATCTACGCGATTAGGCATGGTGCCATAGATACAGTAAGATACCTGCTGTCAAACGGTGCCAACGTTATGATCAAGAACAACAAGGGAGAAACCCCTCTCAGCGTCGCGGTCGCAAGCGGTAGAGCTGACATGATAAACGCAGTAAGCGAGATGCAAGTCGGCCTGAGCGCAAGTGAAGGGTAGCGGTAGGGATGGGCGCTACGCAGGTGATGACGGTTCTGCAGGGCTCCTTTACGGCCGCCTTGTGTTGTTCAAGTTGGGAATGTGTAAGCGTACATGGGTAAGCAAGGTGGTGGCATGGCGTCGTCTGTGCGCGATATTGTAAGCAAGGATCTGTTGTGTTTTAACGGATACAACGTAATCGGCGTTATGCTAGTGAGCGCTGTAGGCCTTGGCATTTGCTGTTTGTTTAGTGATTTTTCTCTTCCATTCTTGGGTGCCGCCGGCGCATTGATGCTAGTTGGGTCGCTATTGCCGAGCGGTTTTTTTATAAATAGTCCAAACGAAGCGAAGGTAGTAGAGTTTTTTGGTAAATATGTAGGTACGTCTTTTGGCACAGGATTGCTCTTTACAATTCCTTTTTCTGCTAAGCGCAGTGTTTCTCTAAAAATTGAGAGTATAAACACTTCTGTGATGAAGGTGAACGATGCGGATGGGAATCCAATAGAGATAGCGGCTGCCATAGTGTGGAGAGTAGTATGTCCCGAAAAAGCATGCTTCAACATAGAGAATTACCAAAACTTTATTTCTGTACAGGGGGAAACAGCACTCAGAGAGCTTGCTGGCAGTTACCCATATGATTCAAATTCTGGTGTGTCGCTGCGCCAGAACTCTACAGAGATTTCCCAAGCACTCCGCGCAATTTTACAGGATAGGATGGGCATTGTTGGCATAGAAGTGGAGGATACAAGAATATCGCATTTAGCATATTCTTCCGAGATAGCACAGGTTATGTTGAGGAGACAACAAGCTAAGGCAATCTCTGAGGCCAGGGTGTATATTGTGAAGAATGCTGTCAGTATGGTAGATGAAGTGCTTGCGCACCTGGAATCCAAGCACGGTATTAACCTTACTGATGATCAGAAACTGAAGTTTGCGAGCAACTTGTTGGTCGCACTTGTGTCAGAGAGCGATACGCAGCCCGTGATTAGTGTGGAATAGTCTGAGTCACAGTAGCACCGGTATAGCTAGCATCTGTCCCGTGGTTGAGGTGCTTACCAATACGTTTTAGCCGACTTTTAGGATATAGAGCATTATTCCGTTATTACAGAATAAGTGCGCATTTTCATCTTCATATTGCAGCGATTTCCATGTCCGTTGCTCATGCCAAGTGTTTGACACAATGTGTCGAGGGGGCATCGGCGATCCATAAAAATGATCTACAGTACGGACTATTATCTCTCCTATGCCGAGTACGTCTCGGAGCTGGATTTTCGGTCATATAGAACACGTGCCCGGGGTATAACAGTTTTTGATCAGCCCGTATGGAAATATCCAATATAATTATATCACAATAGGCATGTCATAAAAGCCCCTGTCATTGGGGGATGTGGCTATTTTTGTGCGTCACTAGAAGTGGAGAGGCATTCGGCACGCGACTTGTTTTTTATTTTTCCTCGGTTTTGAATCGATCAATCTTTTTTGCATCTAAGAGGATAAGAATGAACTCTGATTTATTGAATTTTTACAGCTACTACGGGACATACGACAATCTTGCAACAGATCAACCTAACAACGCAGAGAATGGAGAGACTGTTGATGAGCAGAAACGTTACAATGCGCTTTGGGGTGCGGTAATACTTCAGGCTTTTATAGACATTACATCCAACTACAAGCGCACGGAAAATAATCTAGAAAAGGTGAAAGCCTTTAACTGGATAAACGATTTGCACTACGATTTTATAACTGTGTGTCATTTTGCTGGTTATAATCCAATATACGTGAGAAACAAAATGAGGGACATAGTCTCCAGATCCCTGAGCTGTAGGTAGTCTGTGTGTTGCCTAGTGGTTGTGTGAGGGACTCGAGTTCTAGAACTGGGTGCATTATCATGTTGTTCGGCGTAAATCATAATGCACGCCCGTGTTATTGCGCCGGACACTGTGTGCATACTTCGACACTTGGGAGTACCCGGTTGGTGCGGTACAGTACGGAGTATCCTGGTGGTATGTACTCTATGTGATATGCTGCACTAACTCCGCTCGCAGATTCTTCTCTGTATGCAACAGAATTGATTTGATAATTTATATGCTTGCTAGATACTACGGTATGGTCGAAGCGCGCGAAATAGTGTTCGACGCCCTCCAGGTTTCTACACTCAAAGAGTTGATAAGCTACGACAGGACACCGCCAAAGTGGTGGGAATTTTGGCGCAAACCAGGCTCTACCACCAAAAGGGGTGCCTACATGCATGGAGATGTAGGGCGGGGGAAGTCCCTGCTGGCGAGTCTATTCTATGAATGCTCGGTAATCAAAAAGAAGAAGAAAATACATTTCAACACTCTCATCAAAGATGCACACGATTTACTGCACCAGAAGCGTATAGAGGATATACAGCAGAGCGGTCACTGTATATCTCTAATCATGGATGACATGTTGAGGGATGTGGAGCTACTGTTTTTAGATGAGATTCAAGTGCATGATATCTGTGATGCCATGATACTTCATAAAATATTTTCGGTGCTGTTTTCCAAGAATTTGGTGGTCATAATGACTTCCAACTATCCACCACATGGCCTGTACGAAGGGGGACTGCATCGTGAGCTCTTTTTACCTGCAATATCTCTACTGGAACAGAATATGCAGGTTCTGGAAGTATCTGGGCAGCACGACTACCGAACAATACGCGGGCGAAATGTAAGAAGGTATTACGTAGGTGATGGCTCAGATCACGCACTGTACGGGCATTTTTTAAAGCTTGTTGGCTCAAGGAAAGTTGAAAATACGGTACTTACCGTGGGAGCCAGAGAGATAAAAGTAGAGAAAACTTGCGGTTCCATGGCTTGGTTTAGTTTTGATGATCTATGTGGTAGTGCTAACCCCCTATGGGTTGCGGATTACAAGAAAATAGCTGAGAGCTTTTCTACGATATTTATTAGTGGCATTCCGGTGTTCGATTTTTACTCTCAAAACGAAATGCAGCGATTTATCATTCTGGTAGATGAACTTTATGAGGGCAGGGTGCGCATCTTTTGCTCTCTTGCTGCAGACATAGGTGAATTGCATGTGGGTACACCACCTATGAGTTTCCGGCGTGCTGCATCCCGTCTTGCCGAAATGGGCTCTGAGCTGTGGTAGCGTTAATTCACTTGTAGTGTCTCTTGCCTTGCGTGGTCGCGCTCCGAAGCCTTTTCCAGCAAAGTTTGCCGTTACACGGGCTTGAAGTTTCATGCTTTATACAAGATAGATTACGTAGACACTCGATAAATGATTCGTCTATTCCCAAAGCAGGTACTCTGAGATACTGTCCCTCTTCGGGCATTAGCGCTTTGTATTCTATGTCGAGCTCTACCAAGGTTTCTGAGTGCTCGGAGACGAAGGAGATTGGCACTACAACCACAGGAATTCCATGGCTTTTTGCACGTAGAATCTCAGATCTTGTACTTGGCTCAAGCCATTTTACGGGTCCTACTTTACTCTGATAGCATATGGAATAATCTAGAGATTGTATGCCCATACTTTCGACAATCGCATCAACGCTTTGCTGTACGTGATTCTGATATGGGTCTCCCCGCTTGACAATGCGCGTTGGCAACCCGTGTGCGGAGAACAATACCCTCGGGCTACCGTGGATTAGCAAAGCTTTTTTGTATTCGCTTAATATCAGTTTACAGTGTGATGCTATGTAGTCTGGGTGGGTGTGATAACAGCATACCACACTAGTGTTGCACTTGTAGCGCATCTTGCGCGCATTGCGATACCAATCCTCAATTGCAGATAAAGTTGTGGTACTTGAGTATTGGGGATACATGGGCAGTAACACTATGTGCTCGGGCTGATAGTTGTGTACATCTTGCAACGCCTCCATGGAACAGGGTTTTGAGTGCCTCATACAAACGAAGACCCTGTAAGTTGTGTCTTTTGTAGTGCAATTCAGGCGTTTTTCCAAGGTGGAAGCCTGAAGTTCTGTTTCCTCCAGTATGGTGGACTTTCCACCCATAAGTGCGTAAATTTTCTGCGCAGACTTCTTTCTCAGTTTTGCAATTAGTGCAGCAAGGAACATCCTAAATGGATTTGGAAGCCCTATTATTCGCTGATCGCTGAACAAACTAAACAAAAACCCCTCAACCTCATGTAAGGAGCCAGGCCCACCAAGGTTTAGTAATACAACTGCGCATTTCTTCCCCGATGTTCCGCCAACCACCGCACCACCTCTCTGGGGTTATAACACACTCACGCGGCAACCAATCACCATAGGCCTTCTAGATTCTCTCTGCTGGACTTACATCAACTGCTTGAGATGATACCTCTTCTGCCACGAGCCCGAACACCAGAGACGACACCCCGGTAGTTCCCAGACTTGCGACCCAAGCAGCGTCAAACGCAGCTGCCTTCAGGAGGGAAGAAAGTTCCCGCCCGGTATCTGATGCCCTAGGGAATCTGGAGGATGTTGTGCTTGAAACAGCTGCCTCTCCGCTACCGCTGCGCCCTCTCACATTTTCTACAACATCACGAAGAAAGCGGGGAATTAGGCATATCAGGTCCAACGTCGCGAGCACAAGAGTAGCAGCCAGAGTCACAATTCGGAAGGGTATGAGAGCAAGGCTCACAACCCACGCACCAACGAGTGAGAAACTCGATGCCTCTTCTGACACGGGTTCCGCGGTATAAGGCTCAGGTATGGTGTACTCGGTTCCTGGAGGAGGAACCATTATGGGAAAGGGCATACCCGACTTGTAAACCGGAGATCCCACTCTTGGGCAGCCCTCTATTATGCCAGTGACCCTAACAAACAGGCACACAGAGAACATCACAGCCCAGCAAGCTAACAAGCAAGACAACACATTGAGATTTGTAAAGTGGTGCAATACCACGCAAAGCACCGGTACCAGGATAAACATCTCGGCTGCAGGTAACAGACCTGCCTTTACGGATGCAAGCGCGGCGTGCAAGTGCTTTTTGTGCCGCCTGCGTGCTTCTGGCTCCAAAGAGGTGCCTCTGTTGTAAGCACTAAGGAAAATCAGCAGTTGAGCAGCGGACGAAGCGGCTACTAGAAATGACGCTGCACCCGAAAAACCACAGAAAACAGACTCCGCCATCTGTCTTGGCAGGGCCTTCAAGCGACTACTGCTTCCGCCCTCACGGCGCGCAGAGCCATCGCAACATGCAGGCATTTCGCACTTCCACTTGTAGACAAATCCGGCCAAGTCTAGGCAAGATTTTCTAGGTAGTCAACAACGGAAAAAGTAAATACCAGGCTCTCCTTTGATATCGCAACTATATAACTTCAGAGATATGCTACCCACAACTTACTCTGGGGATAATGTACTGGTATTAACTCACTGCCTGTGCTGCAGCAGGCGCCCTTGCATTTCGACGCATCTAGGCTTCTCTTGCGCCCAGTTCCACTGCGACCCTCCCTGTTTGGTTCAGTGCCGCTTGCACCCAACGGCAAGCACAGGCAACCATTCCGCAACTACCTACTCGGCCACTTCACTCTCTGTGTCCTGTGCATTTTTCATGTGCTCGCCATTCACGTATGCAAGCAGCCTTTTTGTCCTCGATAGACTGTAGCACAATAGTTCTTCAAGAAGGCCTCTGAGGCGAGCTTCCTTGCCGTGTATTTCCTTATACTCCGATAGCTCTTTGGTTACTCTGTCGAGCTCTTGGCTGAGCTCCCCTACCTTGTCTTCGAGTTTTAAGCCCGCTAGGAGAAGAAGGAGCGTGTCGGAAGTCTTGCTTCCGCTCTTACCTCCGCTTGACACCGCCTCCACCAGCTTGCTCAACCTGCTTGCAAGCTCGCCCAAACGCTGTTCTTCACCTGCACTGCATGCAACCCTGTAGGTGTTACCGCGGATCACAACGTCAACAACTCGCATGCCTGTAGATGTATCCTCAGTCACCTACTCCTCTTCTCTACCTAGAATAGACTTCATGGTTTCTATCGAGGAGTTTAGACCATCTACAATCTCACTACACGCTGCCTTCCAATACGCGCACTCCGCCTCCCGTTGTAGCAATGCCTCCTCCAGTAGCCGTTTCTCTGTGGCTAGTTTATCCACCTTTTCTCCAAGCTCGGTTGTGCCGACGCCGCCATCACCAAGCCTGCGCATTAGGGAATTCTCCAATTCATCAAATGCCCTGCGCAAATCTTCCGCGTAGCTCACGTTTTCTGACTTAGCGACCATAGGACGACGAACAAGAACCCCCAAGTGGGCAAGTTATTACAGATAACTAAAACATGCAAACTATTTGTTATTATCAACTCTGAGAACTGCAGGCTAGGTTTTGAAAAACTCAGGGGCACCCCTATGAGGAAAACGCGCTTCTAAACACGGCAACGTGGCGTTGCGGTTTGCTTCTCTAGGTGCTGCAGCCTTCCACAGCCTTAACGAGCTTTTCACTAGGGCGAAAATACACTTTTCGGTAGCTTGCCTTTGGCAGTCTGAGATTCGAACTATGATCTTTGAGCACGTAATACCGGGCGGAGAATGAGCCAAATCCCCTGAGTTCGACCCTATACCCACTGCTTACGTAGTCAATAATGGAGGAGAAGAATATACTGACTATTTGGGACACAACTGCCTCGCCCAGTGAGGGATTCCTTCTCGTGACGCGCTGTATTAGATCAGACCTTAGAGACATAAAACACTCACCCAAAAAGCAACACATGTAGGTAATGTGCGGCGTAGGACAACAAGGGGGCCAAGCCCGAATCTACGCGCCTGTAATCGACGTCTCGGACCACCCGCACGTCGATATCCTTCTGAGTCTTCAGCCACTCCAAGGCCTCCTTCTCTCCCCCGATAGCATCCACCAATCCAGCCTGTAGTGCCTGAGCTCCGGTGTAGATTCTGCCGTCAGAAACCGTGGAAACTTGATCGGGTGTGAAGCCGCGTCTCTCAGCCACTAGGCTTGTGAAGAAAACGTGAAAATCGTCAACCACTCCCTGTATTACGCTCTCTCCCTCTGGTGACAATTCTTCCAAAGGGGACATCGCAGACTTCAGTGAGGAAGTCTTGATCGACTTCAGCGCTACGCCCAAATTTTTGGCTGTTTCTGCTATGCCTATATACTGTGAAATGACACCTATAGACCCAGTAATGGTTCCATGGCGCGCAATTACGTGATCAGCCGCTATTGCAGCCATATACCCGCCCGAAGCTGCAACGTTTCCAAGCACTGCCACCACTGGTTTCTTTAGCGCTACTTCTCTAATCTGCTGATACAGGGCCTCACTATCGCCCACGGTACCGCCAGGACTATCTATTCTGAGGACCAGCGCCTTCACAGAATCACTTTCTGCAAGCTTGGACAGCAAGGCCTCTCTAGCTCTGCTGCGCCCGATTTCGCCGCTGATTCTTACTCTTGCTACATAACTGTGTGCCTTGAACATTCCAGTGATTCTGGAATAGTCAACCTGTCCAACAACCAACAGCAGCAAGCATACGGCAAAGAAAAAAGAGGCCCTCCACCAAAGGACCCTGGAGTGCAACGCCTCCATTTTTAATAGGTGATCCAGCACCGCACAACCTACTTCAGCGACAAGACAAGACTATAATCTCCAACCATCAAAACTTCAGCTTCCACCCTGTCGCCAGGGAAGAACTTTTTGTCTTCTGGGAGGTGTTCCTGCTTCACGAGCACATTGAAGCTTTCCGATCCCTCAAACACATCAACAAGCACGCCCATGTCCTCCAGGACCTTCGAGACGGTAACTACGATCCGGTCACCAATCCCAACTCCTCTCAGCAGGTTGAGGAATGGATCCCGCTCGATCTGCTTGACCCCCAAGTCGATCTTGTTCTTATTTGTCGTGACCATCAATATTTTGGCCTGGACATGATCTCCAACATTGTACTTCTTTAGCGCAGCCTCGGGGGAGCCACTCCAGCTTAGCTCTGTAGAGCGGATAAGACCCTCTATTCCCGATCCTGAGCTGTCATCCTCGAAAGAAACAAACATCCCCAAGCTACTGATGCTCTTCACTTTAGTCTCGACAATTGATCCAACCGGATGCTTCTCAATAAACGCCTCCCAAGGGTTTTCTTTGCATCTTTTTATACTGAGACTCATGCGATTTTTGGCTGCGTCCAGACTCAAGACCTTGGCCTCAACTTCCTCACCACGCATGAAGATTTGGTTCACGGGTAAGTGACTCCTCACCCAACTCACCTCGGACACGTGTATCAGCCCTTCAACCCCGGTTTCTAACTCTACGAAAATACCGTAGTCTTCTATGCTGGTCACTATGCCCTTATGTATGCTGTCTACAGGATATCTTTCCTCCACGTTTGCCCATGGGCTTTCCTCCAGCTGTTTTACTCCCAAGGAGATTTTGCGATTTTCCCTGTCAATCCTTATTATTTTTGCCCGCACAGTCTGCCCGCAGGAGAACACAGCTGATGGGTGACTCACGCGGCTCCAGGATATGTCAGTTATATGCAGCAAACCGTCTACGACCCCAACTGAAGGCGATTCGTGTATACCTATGAATACACCGTACTTAGTGATGCTCTTGACCTTACCTTCAACTATACTGCCCTCCTCCAGCTGGCTTAGGAAGGAATCTTTGGCGTCTGCAAGCGACTCTTCCAGCACTGCCTTCCGGGATACAACGATGTTTCCCTGTTTTTTGTCCATCTTGAGGATGCGAAACTTCTGCTTTTTTCCCAGCATGGGCGTGATATCCTTCACTTGGCGAAGCCCCACATGACTTGCTGGTAGAAAGGCAACAACGCCACCAACATCCACTGTGTATCCACACCTGATGGAGCCAAAGATGACGCCTTCCACATCGGTCTTCTCTTCTGCAGCCTTCTCTAACTTCTGCCACAGCTCATTCCTAATTGCTTTTTCGCGGCTCAGGACCACGCTGCCGCTCTTTCCCTCTATTTTCTCCAGGCAGAGCTTAACCTTCGAGCCAAGGGAAACGCTACCCTGCCCACCTTCACCAAGCTCAAACTCCCTGAGAGAAACCACGCCTTCAGACTTCAGACCCGCATCTACAGTGATGTACCCACCATCCATGCAGATCACAGTGCCTTCTATCACCTCTCCTTCCTTAGGCCCCTTGTCCAGGAGTTCAGACAGAGTGCCAGAGAGATCCGCATCAGAGGAATCTAAGTCATCGAAGCTATGGCCCACAAACCTGTTGGAGTGCATCCTGTTTATGCTGCCCGAGACACCACCCTGGAAATCCGCACCTGACGACATATCCTAGCCCACGAAGAACGAAAAAACTAACGAGTAGCTATAATATACCGTTCACGCAGTTTTACAAGAACGTTTTTATCTTCTCCACCAACTCCCGCAGGGTATCGGCCTTCTGCATGTGTGAATTGTTCAGGTATAGAGCGTCCTTGTCGCGTACCAGTGGGGCGGCGCTTCTACACGTGTCCCGTATATCCCTGTGTAATAGGTGGACAAATACACTTTTATACATCACTCTGCGAGGGGAATTGTGCAGCTGCTTAAAACGCCTTCTGGCCCTGACAGATGCGTATGCGTTGACAAAAATCTTCACATCAGCGTCTGGACACACAACGGAAGCGATATCTCTTCCGTCCACTACTGCTCCAAATGGCGCTGAACGCACGAACTGTTGCTGTATTTCCAACAGGGCCTTCCTTACTAAACTGTCCCTTGCGAGTATTGATGCCATATTTCCGGCGCGCTCTGTGTAGTATACCGGATTACTATCGTTTAATGCTGACAGAATCTCTTCCCTTTCCTGTTTGCTTAGCTGAATATCCGTGCAGCTCTTTCGTGCCTGGAGGTGTTTGTCAGGAAATCTCACCGCGAAGATCCTATATAACTTACCAGTGTCCAAGTGTTGCAGATGCAGCGCAGCAGCTATCCCCCTGGCTATGGTGCTCTTTCCGGAAGAAGATGGCCCATCAACAGCTATGACTGGGCGCTTATTCCTGTTGCTGTCCCGACTGTCAGCCACGGGTATTCCTGCGTGGTTGTAGGTAGCAGGAGTATAATGCTATTGCTGCCGCATTGGATACATTTAAGCTTCCAATTCTAGACGATATCGGGATTTTGACCAGATAATCGCAGTGTTCCCTGACCAACCTTCTAATGCCCTTGCCCTCTGACCCCAGGATTATAGCCCTACGTTCGTGGAAGCTGGCTTTGTGCAAAGCGAGACTTCCGGAAACGTCCATACCATAACACCAGTATCCGTGTTGCTTGAGGTATTGCATCGTCTTTACCAAATTTCCCACGCATACCACCGGAACGACGTCTATGGCTCCGCTGGATACTGTTGCTATGGCGCAATTTTCCGAGGGAGAATGGTGCTCTGGCAGAATTACTGCATCAACGCCAAAGCAAGCAGCAGACCTTACTATTGCCCCCACGTTATTGATGTCCGTAACCCGATCCAGGAGCACCATAGTGGAAGTTGCGTTCGGATTGCTTGGTACTGCATCTACTATATCTTCTATTCTTAGTCCTCTTCCATTGGGCCCAAATAGTTTATCTACCCTAAGTGCAACTCCCTGGTGGGCTGCCTTGTAACCCAAGGTCTCATCTATTGTTTCAGATTTTACCCTCTGTGGATACACTCCCCTGTTTCGTGCCATATCCATAATTTCTGGGTGCCTTTTTAGGAACTCACACGTTGTTAAGAGTTCCCTGCACACTCTGCTCGGGTTTTGCAGAGCGGAGATACATGCATGCCTTCCATGCATCCACATACATCTTCCATAATTTCCTGCGCGGCCCATAACTTTGTTGTTGTAAAGCCCACAAATTTTGCTAACATGCAGTGACGTATTGTAGGGTTAAATTTTTCTTAATCAACTCTAGAATCGCGGTTGGTTTTTTGTGTCACTTTTGTTAATTATGTGCTATTACAGGGCGTAGCTTTTTAGCTGAGTCTTCGGGAGGGGTGGCCGAGTGGTCAAAGGCAGCAGACTGTAAATCTGCCCACGTATGTGTACGTAGGTTCAAATCCTACCTCCTCCACGGCTGTTTGCGGGTATAGCTCAGTGGTAGAGTAGCAGCCTTCCAAGCTGCCTGCGTGGGTTCGATTCCCATTACCCGCTCTTTGACAGGGTGTTTGTGCATATTGTTTGGTGTTTGGGAATGATTTTATGACAGAAGGAAGGAAGCCACACATAAACGTAGGTACGATAGGGCACGTTGAC
>NZ_JAOTBG010000004.1:19074-25201 GCF_025628805.1 Anaplasma capra | reverse complement strand
CCTGACTCCTCACTGTATCCAATGCCAATTCCTTGCCTAATAGGAATACTGAATTCCCCTTGGTGACGAACCTTTCGTGCCCTATCCCCACTTCGATTCTGGCTCTCCCCATCCTGTAACCAATGCTCCCACCCAGAGCTACAGGACTGTTACTAAATGTTATGCTAGATGCTGGTGCATCCCAATCGAAGTCATGGGACCTGAAATCATTACCAGCATCTCCCTTTAGTGGGAAAATACCCCTAGTGGTGTTCCCATCTCCTTCAAATTTGAAGTCTTTGACTTCGCTGAATGTGGGGTTGTAATCAAGTCCAATGTAGAAACTTCCAGTCCTGGCACTACCTGGAGAAAGCCACAGAATCAGATCCCCCTACCCTCAGAATGCTCATGGTGCATACCTGGAGACATTGATGGTTCCATATCATGGTGTAGCAACATGCCACTTTCCTCATGTGAAACGCCTTCCATGCCACGCGAAGCATGAGCTATCTCCTCATTTGCATATGGATATTGGTTAAAATGCCAGGGATCATAGAGATATGATTCATCTCTGGCGTCCATATGCTGCCCCCCATCACCTTCTCCTTCAAGGGCGCCTCCCTCTTCTCCGCCACTCGACATATCACCCCCCTCATCGGCAGAACCGCCATGCGCGATGCTGTCGAAAAGTATGGGAAATCCGAAAAACACTGAAGTACCTTTCGTTGGACTAAAGATGCTCACCTGCGGAGTAATGTTTGCTCCAAGAGAAACCACAGCCCTGTCCACATTACCCAAAAGATTGGCAACTACGTCGCTTTTCAGAGCCTCAGTGGGAGTGGCCATAACGGCAGATGCTATTGCCAGTGCAGACTTATCATCTCCTTCCTGCTCGCCACCACCTGACATATCTCGAGTAGCATCGAGTAAAGACTGCACTGCCGCCAAATTTGGCCCCATGTTTTGTTCTTGGCCACCTCGCGCTACGGCCATAATAAACCCCCGGTGTTAATGAGCTCCCCAAGCTATCAGCTTCTACCATTTAATAATGAATATTCCTTAAAAACACAAGAATTCCACCCAAGTAGTTCAGCAAGCATTTTCCGTGATTCCTCAAACGTGCAGCTCCCCTGAAGGAGATTTTTACAAAGAAAAAAACCCAAAATCTTTAGACTTAGTGCAAATTCACCTGCCGAACAGCATTCGACCTTTGCTCCACAAGACAGGCTATGCAAAACTTTAGGCAGAGGCAGAAGCTTGTCCTTGTAAGCATGCCCCACACCTTCGGATACCGCCCTGCCAGTTTTCGGAGAAATGAACAGTAAGTTGTCTCTGGCATCACTCACTGCACACTTCGATAGGTCCAATGCAAATCCCAGCTGAGATAACACAACAAGCTCCAGCTTCAAATAGCAATGATACCACGGTAGTTCGGCTTCTGCAGCGGAAGTAAAATCTTGGAATGAGTCATACAAAATGGGGTGCGGGTCATTTTCAGGCAGTGCATTGTTAATAACGTGGGTTATTGACGAAAGGCACATAAGCTTAACCTTGTCGTGAAAGTAGTGATAGAAGGTTGAAGATACCATTTCATAGGTAAAACGCCCCAGATTATTCGGCAACTTTGCACGCCAAGTTGCATCGACAACGTCACCAATCTGCAATGGGTGCTTCCTTACAAATTTTGCCAGCCCCCTGCGCAACCCCCTGTCACGCGTAAACAGGGAAAGTAGAAGGTGTTCATCCCCGTACGGACGCACACCAATCACTACCCCCTCTTCTCTCCACTGCATACCATACGCAATCACCAGGGCAATATTATATAAAGTACAAGGAGATATTTTGTGTCAACAGTTATGAAGCACCATCTTACGATTAAAACAACGCGTAACTAATTGGCTGCCGTCATCCGGAAACCTTATAGTCAGAGCGCTTATGCCGAATCAACAAGAGGCTGCACGCAGCTCTCACCAGTGCACGCGCTCAGATAGAACTTTTATCTGCTGATAATTCTTATATACTAAGAACTCAGATACAGGGTTATCCATGTTTTCGGCTGGTGGTGCAGCGAATTTGTTTCGCAATTTCAGAGATATAGTAACCAAAAAGATTTACGAACTCTGGGGTAATGAAATTCCAGATGCTTTATTAAAGAGACTCATAGTATCCCCTCCAACAGAAGATGGGCGCGGCGATATATATACCAACGCGGCGCTTGTCATTGGTAAGCTCAGAAAGCAGCAGCCTATGGAGGTCGCAGAATTGCTGTGCCAAGCCCTTGAAAGAGTGGAGGGCATAGAAACCATAGATATAGTACCCCCGGGGTTTATAAACTTGAAATGCACACAAGAAGTTTGGTGCTCAGTAGTAAAGGACATAAACAGGCTCGGCAAGAATTACGGCGAGGTGAATTTAGGTAAGGGACAGAGAGTGAACGTAGAGTTTGTCTCAGCAAATCCAACTGGTCCCTTGCATATAGGACATGCGCGCGGAGCCGTCTTTGGGGATGTGTTATCAAACTTGTTGGAGCGAGTAGGTTACAACGTCACCAGGGAGTACTACGTTAATGATGCCGGTGGGCAGATTAATACGTTGGTGAAGTCGGTATATCTGCGCTATAGAGAAGCACTAGGAGAGAAGATCACGATAGGGGAAGACGTATATCCGGGAGAGTATCTAAAGCCAATAGCCAGAGCCCTGTTTGAAAAGTATGGTGACACGCTACTTACCCTTGAGAATAGAGAGGAAGCCATCAGAAATTTTGCCCTAGAGAGCATTCTATCTCTAATAAGAGAGGACATGGAGCTTTTGGGCGTTAAGCATGATGTGTTCACATACGAAGCGGATCTACAACGCAGCCATACAATTGAAAGATGTGTTGAACTTTTACAAGAGAAGGGGGTGATTTACCGGGGAACGTTGGAGCGCCCCAAAGGTGCGGAAAAGGACGCGGCTTGGCAAGCCAGAGAACAACTTTTGTTCAGATCCACCGACTTTGGCGATGACTCCGACAGGGCATTACAAAAAGAAGATGGTTCGTGGACCTATTTTGCCGGGGATATCGCCTATCACTTCGATAAAATATCCAGGGGCTTTAAGAATATGATCCTGGGACTAGGGTTTGATCATAAAGGTTACGTTCAGAGAATCAAAGCTGCGGTTCACGCGCTGAGCGACGGAGATGCTGTTATAGACATAAAGCTCCACAATATGGTCAACTTTCTGGAAAATGGAGTGCCGGTTAAGATGTCAAAGCGGCGTGGCGAGTTTTTGACTGCCAGGGATGTGGTAGACGAGGTTGGTAAAGATGTTGCCAGGTTTATGATGATGACCAGAAAAAACGATGTGGTGCTTGATTTTGATTTCGTTAAGGCGAAGGAGCAGTCAAAGGATAGTCATGTCTTCTACATTCAATACGCACACGCCAGAGCCTGTTCCCTAATGCGCAATGCCCAATCCTTGCTACCCATAGATGACGTGAATTTTTCGTTGATCTCTTCTGCCCCGGAAATTGCGTTAGTAAAGCTACTTGCTAGATGGCCAGATGTGATAGAATCTTCTGCTGTAAGTCGTGAACCGCATAGGATCGCGTTTTACTTGCTAGAAGTTGCTGAAGCATTCCATGTGCTGTGGGGATATGGAAGCAGAAGTGCGGACATGCGATTCATTGTTGAAGGAGATATCGCCACTACTTCGGCGAGGATTTACTTGGTCAGGGCCGTCGCGCTGGTAATCTCCCTTGGACTGTCAATATTTTCCATAATACCTGCAGAAGAGATGTAAGGGCTGAAATTCATGGTTACAAAGTTTTATCTAAAACTTGAAGTCCATACCAACTTCTTCTGAGTGCACAGCAGGCACAACTGGGCTCACGTTAGCGTCAGGTAAGATCTTGCTGTCCGCGTTTTTCTCCGCTTCCGTATGTCGCGAAATCCGGGGACTGTCCCCATCAGGGGGCATGGTCCACATCGTAGGTGCCTGCAATGTACTCTCTGCATCGCGCAAGAAGAAGCCACAAAGCAGCAACGGTATAACCACCAACGGCAGGCAACATACCACAATATCCGCTGCACCGGCCCACACATGCCAACGCGGAAAACTGGCTAACAAGCAGAGACTCCAGATCGTAAGCAGCACAACTAGAATCACCTTGAAACTGAGAATGTTGTCAGGCTTATTACCCAACACCGCATCACTGTACTTGCGTGAAGAACTCCGGTTTCGAACCCAAGAAACACACGCAACACAGATGAACACCAACCCCAAAACTGGATATGCTATCAGCCATCCCGAAGTAGGCCCAGCCGTGGAAGCAGCGCTGCAGCGCAACGCAATAGCGCACGCAAGTTCAGCTACCAAACAGGTGGCAACAATGCCTACCAAAAGCAGCATTGCGGCCCGGTCACCACTCATGGAGCCCACCTCGAAGCTAAACTTCGGTTTGTGCTTTCTTGACATATTAAGTAATACCGCAAACTGGAACAACGCTCATCCCCTAAGGAACAAGCAGCACCCTCCAATACACGCCCACCTACTGTCCTCGCAACCTACGTTTGTCACAACAGTTTATAGAAGCAGCGCTCGGGCATCTGAAGCCTAAATCCATGAACCCCTTGCCGGACGGCCTCTGGGGTTCTATAGTCCCAACCTTAACGGAATTTCCTCACAACTCAGGGCGCAAAAGCGCTGTCCTAGTGTTTCTCACTCAGAACGATTACGCGCATAGTCTGACCGCAACGGGCACGGTACCTCCTAGATGAGACTCCTCGGTATCACAAGCACCTGGTACGGGGTCGGTCAACCACAAAAAAGTAGAGGGCTGACTCTCTTCCCTCTGGCAATTCTCTTTCTCCCCACAGGCACCAGTCTCCTCAGCACCCGATTCACCACAGCGATGAGGACTACCTTCAACAACGCGGAAACTAATGCCAACATCGCTACCGCAATCACCAGGTGTACGCATATCCCCCACTGCAACTACAACCATCAAAGTCACAGCAAGCAGTAGAGCAACCAGCAATAACGCCCCAGCAACAAGCGGCGAAGCCCCGGTTCCCGATGTATAAGCACATGCAACAACAGCACCACCAAAGACAAGTATGTCAAGAACAAAAAAGGTGCATGCAACAAACTTTAAAACACTAGCAGCGCCATGGCGCGATGCAGCGCGACGCTCCCCTTCTACCAGTCGCCTTAAAACAACACTTTCTGCAGCCTGATCACGCTCCTCTGCATTGTCGGCATTGAGCACCTTATGTATACCCACACCAAGCATAGGCAGCAAAACAACTACTGCTAGGCAGCCCAGGATTAAGGCACCATGTTCCCCCACAATAGCCGGTTCCATACATGCACAAATAGCAAATATTGCAGCTATCAAAGCAGCAATTACCACGATAAACTGCCCTATTCCTTCAAAGGATGTCATGTATCTCTCACGTATCTCCCTTGTAGCCCTAGTCACTGTCGCTGCGGCGGGGAAACTAATGATCCTTGGACGATGCGCATCACCAGCAAAAACTCTAGGCACGGGAAGCGTGTAATACACATGCACGGTGGGCTGCGCTTCCGCACCCTTATCTGAGTCACCAGAAGGTTCTTGGCCCTGCGGCGGAACCTTAAGACTCTCAGCATTATCCCTACTCCACTCACGTGACTCAGTGCATGTAGTCTCGTAGACGTCCTTGATGTAATCACCGCAACGTTTCTCCACATCACCGTCACCATCTTCACGCGCAGCTTGATGCGCAAGCACGCATCCAACAGTAATTTTCCTTAATACCTCATCCGCGAACTTATCAGGAATACTGATCTTAAAGCCCGGCATCACTCCAGAGTTGCACCGCAACAGCTCCTCTTCAACCCCTCTTAATACACTCCGCAGAGAAGAAAGCAAGACCAGGCTGTCGGTGTAATAGTCAATTTTCAGCCTATCATTTACCACACGTTCTACCGTAGCAATTTTGAGGGGCTCTATACCCAAAAATGCTGCAATACCTGACTGCACTGCGTGCACAGTGACAGCAGCAAGAAGGCGAGCAGCTTTCTCAAACTCTTGCTTAGCATCACCAGTAATTATACGCGTCCTCACTTCATCCCAAGTAACACGACCTGCACCCTCTGGTGCTTCCTCACCTTCTTGGGAAGT
>NZ_JAOTBG010000004.1:0-18974 GCF_025628805.1 Anaplasma capra | reverse complement strand
GACCTTCACTAGATAGCACAGTTGCAGCAGCCTGACTCGCATCAGCAATCATCCTATCTACCAACTCACCCAAAGTCTCATCTGCACCCCCTTCTTGTGCTTCCTCACCTTCTAGGGGAGTAGATGCTTCTTCCTCACTTTCTTCTAGACCTTCACTAGATGGCACAGTTGCAGCATTCTGATCCGCATTACCAGCAATTACACTATCTATCGGGTCACCCGAAGTCCTACCCGTGCCCCCTTCTTGTACTTCTTCACTTTCTTGGAAAGTAGATGCTTCTTGCGCTTCTGACAACACGTCACTGGAATCGCTTCCTTGCGCTGGTGGAGAAGCCGCACTTCCTCTCTCAACAATAACTGACTCTGTTGCACCAGGTACAACTGTGGACAAAGACCCCCCGCCAGACTGCGAGGGAATAGAACCCTGATCTTGCATAACACACACCGAATGACACACTGAATTTATTGGCAGGTACCTGCCCAACGGCACACGGGGCGCCGGAAGCGCACCACGCACGCGGGACAACCCGAGGCCGCATTGTAGCACATGCCACACATACGTGCAACTATTAAACTATATAGTTAAATTAGAAACAAATGGGCGTACTACTATCGTGAAATGCAAGCGGCCTATAACAGGCTCATACCCTCACATTAGTGGTGTGAAAAAATCGAGGTAATTCCGCACAATAAATATTTATGTAGTGTTGCTGATAGTGCAATTTTAAAGCTGCATGTACTCCCAGAAGAGGTAATCACTCACTATATAAAGTAGCATGCAGCAAAGTTTACTGTGCGCCGCACCCTGGACCGCGCTGGCCTTACATTGCAACCCATCCTTAATCCTGCGATACTTTTAAACCTTCCAAAGCCATAGTGTGTTACCGCCAGAGCCCTAGGCGCGATTCTTACTCAGCCCCCTGAGCAACACAACATCACAGTAACATACCACATCTAGGATCCGCAGCTCTTCATTACACCGATCATTACCTTGAATACCCATAGCAAAGATCACAGAAGCAACATCACTGAAGCACGTCGCATATTTACATTTATGGTATAGGTTAACAAATATGTAATCTAACGTATGATAGACTGCTTACGAATGTACACACTTTGCGGAGCGCAGCCATCTGGTTCTGTGCCTGGCCTTACGATTACATCTCAAGGAGAGTCATGAACGAGAACGATCAGTACGATACAGTGGAGTCAGTGATTGGTGACTACGTACACTACAAGATACTCACTGCTTATGTGGCCATGGCACTGTTAAATATGCTTCTAATGAACGCCGTCTGCTGCCTGCTCTTTCTAAACAAGATTAATATCTCGGGGAACGCAAGCGTGATTTTGCTGCAACCATTCGTGCTCCTCATTGCACTTGCAGCATTACAAGTAGCGGGCATGCTGCTTATGAGACCCAGGCTTCTATTTTTTCCACAAAAACCAAGAGAAATCTTTCAGATTTACGCGGTGGGCACACGCAATAAGGCAACACTTCGCTAGGACAAATGGCGCCACGCCTGCACAGGCACACCAACCTAGACGTGTAAGAACACACAACTGGTCAGTCCTTCATTTTTAGTGCCTGTATAAACGCGCTCTGAGGAACGTTAACGTTACCGATGGAGCGCAACCTCTTTTTTCCTTTCTTCTGCTTTTCTAGAAGCTTCATTTTCCTAGTTACATCCCTTCCGTATACCTTGGCCGTAACATCCTTTCTGTAAGGAGAGATAGTCTCCCGAGCAATGATTTTTGCCCCCACAGCGGCTTGAATTGCAATCTTGTACTGCTGTCTGGGAATTAGATCCTTGAGCCTCTCACATATCTCTCGCCCCCGGGACTCTATCTTGGATTTGTGTATTATGCACGCCAGCGCATCAACGGGCTCTGAATTTATCAAGATGGTAAGCTTGGATATCTCTGTTGGCATATAGCCTTCCAACTGCCAATCTAGGCTGGCATATCCCTTGGAAACGGATTTCAGAATATCGTAAAAATCAAATACTATTTCGGCCAAGGGAAGCCGGTACTTCAGCAGTGCCATGTTGCCGGTATAAGAAAGGTCTACTCTCTCCCCACGCTTACCGTTACAGAGAGTGAGTATGGAACCAAGATATTGATCAGGAACCATAATTGTTGCCATAATCCAGGGCTCTTCTACTCCCAGAATCTCATGAGATTCTGGCAGATCACTCGGGTTATGTACCTCTTTAACAGTATTATGTTTATCAGTAACTCTGTACACAACGCTGGGCGCAGTCGCCGTGAGGTCAAGGTCGAACTCGCGTTCTAGCCTCTCTTGCACCACTTCTAGATGTAACATACCCAAAAAGCCGCAGCGGAAGCCGTAACCGAGCGCAGTAGAGCTTTCCATGTCAAATGTGAAGCTCGAATCATTCAATTGCAGCTTCCCAAGTGCTTCGCGCAGATGCTCAAAACTGCCTGAATCCGTGGGAAAAAGACTACAAAAAACCACTGGGCATGTTGCCCTAAATCCAGGAAAAGGATCGCTACACCGCCTGGCATCCTCAGTCAGGGTATCACCAACTTTGCAGTCAGCAATCTCCTTGATCCCCGCCGTAATGAACCCTATTTCACCCACAGACAGGGAGTCCACAATCTGCTTGTGTGGAGTGAAGACTCCAACATTATCCACCTGATATACCGCCCCAGTGGACAACATAGTCACCTTCATACCCTTCTTCAACACCCCATCCTTTATGCGCAACAATATGACAATACCGAGGTACGGATCATACCAACTATCAACTAGAATTGCCTTGAGTGGAGCATTTACGTCACCCACAGGCGAAGGAAGCCGGTTCACTATCGCTTCCAATACGTCACTGATACCCATTCCAGTTTTTGCAGAAATTAGCAAGGAATCACTGGCGTCAAGGCCAAGAATCTCCTCCACCTGCAATTTCACTCTCTCTGGATCAGAAGATGCTAGATCTGCCTTATTGAGTACAGTAATGATCTCGTGATTATTTTCTATCGCCTTATACACGTTCGCCAGCGTCTGGGCCTCAACCCCCTGACTACTGTCTATAACAAGCAATGACCCCTCGCATGCAGCCAGACTTCTGCTAACCTCGTACGAAAAATCAACATGTCCCGGAGTGTCCACTAAGTTTAGGTAATACTCATTTCCATCTTTTGCTAAGTACGTCAGCCTCACGGTTTGGGCTTTGATAGTTATGCCGCGTTCCCGCTCGATATCCATAGAATCAAGCACCTGATCCTTCATATCCCGGTGCGACAGTGCGTTGCACGCTTCTATCAGCCTATCAGCAAGAGTAGACTTACCATGATCAATATGAGCTACAATCGCAAAATTCCGTATGGTGTCTCCACCCACTCCAAATCCACAAACAACGCCTTCTGAAGAGTTTATGTCACTATCCATTCCCTTTCAATGTATAATTCTAAAACGAAACTTGGCTAGCTACGGCTTCTGAATACCCCTGAAATGCACTGAGATTTATCTTTTAAAGACCTGTTTATTTCCCTTTAGCATGACAATTTCGAATTGCACCGGTGCACTAGTCGCACCATCCATGCCTATAGATCTCTTGTATAGGTTCCACGCTTTTTCAATATCACTTCGACTTATCGGCTCATATACCCTACGCAAAGTATTGCCCTCTCCCATGTTTTTGAGATCGTGAAATAGATCATAAAAGCTACTGTAGCTTATTCCTATTGTATGTACATCGGCAACCAGCCCCGAAAAACCACAAAGCTGCAACCACGCAAGCATGTCAGAGGTAGTATAAAAGGGCTGAATTCTAGGAACAACGCGCATTTTCTCAGCCTCAGCGGACATTAAAGCTTTTTTGACTTCGTACAGCGTCCCGTTACCAAAGGTTGCGGCAATAAGAATGCCGTTTTCCGCCAAGCAAGAGTGAATTTTGGCAAATACCTCAACTAACCCATTAACGTTGTGAAAGGAAAGATTGCTGACAATGAAATCGAAGCTAGCCTCTTTGAAGGGCAATGCTTCATCATCGGCGACCACTAAGTGCCCCTCCTTTACGCCAGCAAGTACATCAAAGGAAACATCGCACTGAACTACGCTGGAACCGCCCGGCAGCACACTTGCCAACTCACGCACCACCAGACCATCCCTACACCCCAAAACCAACAGGCGGACAGGACACCCCCGCAACAAAGCAGCCACCCTGTAACAAATAAGAGTAGCTGCTTCAGAAAAAAGCGCTACAGAAGCGCAAACTGCTGAGGCCCTATTGGACCTTACAAGCTTTCTATCGAATGACACTTAGCCTAAAAAAACCTAGGTTTCTTGTTGCCACCAGAAAGGTGCTGCGCCCCGTTACCACTTTTGTGTCTACCGTTACCATTGGTAAAGTCCGCATCGCTGCCATCGTGAGGAGGAGCACCATAGTACCCACTTCCTCCACTACCGCCGGAACTCCCAACATTACGACGACGCGCCGGCCTGCTACCGCCACCACCACTGCGCCTTCTTTCTCTGGCTTGGCCTACTGGGTGGTCTCGAAACCCAGAAGGAGCGTTGCCGCCAGCGTCGCCATACTGGGAACTACTCCTCTTGTGAGAAGAAACATAAGGCTCGCACTCCAGGAGATCGCCACTCTCCTGATCAACCCTGCGCATTGAAAGCTGTACATGATCTTTGTCAATACCAATCACTACAACCTTGACCTTATCATCAACGGCAAGCACATCAGACACCGAACCTATGCGCTCATTCTTAATTTCACTGATGCGCACCAGCCCCCTTCTGCCACCTAAAAAGCTGACGAAAGCACCGTACTTGGCAATCTCACTGACAACACCACTGAACACTTTACCTATCTCGGGCTCGGAAACTATACACGTTATCATGTTCTTCGCTTCCTCAACGGCATCCCTGCTCACAGCGTAGATCATCACGGTACCATCTTGAGATATTTCAATCCTAACGCCAGTCTTCTCACAAATTTCCCTGACATTCTTCCCGCCGGTACCTATCACATTTTTGATCTTGTTTTTGTCTATTACCATAGACTCCATCCTGGGAACATGCTCTCGCACCCCTGTCCTGGATTCCTTGATAACTTCATCCATCTTACCTATGATGAACATCCTGCCGTCCTTAGCCTGCTGGAGAGATTCACTTATTATATCAAAGCCTATACCCTTGACTTTCATATCCATCTGCAGGGCAGTAATCCCCTCCTTGGTTCCGGCAACCTTAAAATCCATGTCACCAAGGTAGTCCTCGTCTCCTATAATATCAGAAAGCACCGCGTGCCTATCGCCCTCCTTTATCAGACCCATAGCTATACCAGCCACTGAAGACTTGAGAGGAACACCAGTATCCATAAGCGCAAGAGAGGCCCCGCATACCGTTGCCATTGAAGAAGACCCGTCAGACTCAGTAATTTCAGACACAACCCTAATAGTATAGGGAAAATCCGCCTTTGCGGGCAGAACAGGATGGATCGCCCTCCACGCAAGCTTACCATGCCCTATCTCCCTTCTACCAGGGGGGCGCAAGGCAGCGGCCTCACCGACTGCATAAGAAGGAAAGTTATAGTGTAGAAGAAACCTCTCCCTGCGATCCCCATCAAAACCATCCACAACCTGCTCATCCTGCGGTGTACCCAGCGCAGTAATAACCAACGCCTGAGTGTCACCTCGAGTGAACAGCGCGGAACCATGTGACTTTGGAATCAAGTCGATCTCTATTTCGATATTACGAATCTGGTCAAGATCTCTCCCATCAACACGCTTGAGCGTATCCAAAACCCGAGAGCGAACTAAGGATCTTTCGAACGCCTTAATCGCCAATAGAATCTCTTGCTCCGTGCACTCGCTATCCTCACTCACGTGTTGCTTACACAGATCCGCGTACAAACTCCCCCTGGCCTCATCGAGCTTAATTACCCTGGTCTTCTTGTTGTGATCACTGTAAGCAACCGAAAATTTCTCCAAATAGTCGCTTCCTATACCAGAAACCACCTTTTCAATGTCGTGAGGAATAAACTCAGCAACATCCTTGGGACCGGCAACGGAGGCAAAGTCTTCTATCAGATCTATGATCTGCCCGCAGCTCTCGTGCCCAAACGCCAAAGCATCTAGCATCTCCTGCTCGGAAAGTTCAGACGCCTCTGATTCCACCATGATGACAGAGCTCTTGGTACCAGAGCAGAACATATCAAGACTACTACCAGCCAATTCCTCAGCTGAAGGATTCAATATATAGCGTTTCTCCTCCCTAACGTAGCCAACTTTCGCACCAGCTACCGGAGTGTGAAACGGAATACCAGATATGGCTAAAGCAGCCGCGGCTCCTATGAGCGCTACAGTCTCCGGAGGGCTAACCTGATCATACGACAGCAGATTACATACAATAACCACTTCGTCACAAAAACCCGAAGGGAACAGCGGCCTAATACTCCTATCCACCAACCTGGAGATTAGCGTCTCTCTATCTGACGGCTTACCCTCCCTTTTGAAAAACCCACCTGGGATTCTACCTACAGCATAGCTCTTCGCAAGAAACTGAACAGTCAACGGCAAAAAATCAACCAGTTCTTTGGACTTTTGCGAAACAACAGTTGACAACACGGAGGTTCCTCCATAGTCAACAACGACGGCACCATCTGCCTGACGGGCTACTTTACCACTCTCAATAACTAATTGCCTATCTCCCCACTCTACACACTTCCTCGTTATATCAAACATACTAACAATTCCTACCCTCTAAAAGGCACCCTCTCCAGGGTGCGATAAACTTAAAGATCAATGAAACACATCCCTTATGCCAAGCTTCTTCACAAAATCCAAATACGCATCACTTCCATACCTATTCCTGATATACTGAAGCCCCTTACGTCTTTTGCAAACGAGCACCATGAGGCCCCTTCTACAGTGAAAATCTTTCTTATGAATTTTGAGATGCTCAGTCAGATTCCTTATCCTCTCCGACAAAATGGCACACTGCACATAGGCAGAACCCGTATCTCCCTCCTTGACCCGATATTCGGAAATCAATTCAGATTTTCTAGTAGGTGTAATAGACATAAAAACGCAAGAACCCCCCTCACTAAAGATTTAGATATCAAAGACACGCATCGGCCTAGCAGCGCCATCTACAACCTTGCAGATAGCAACAGGAACGCCACCCACCTGACTTAGGTAACACATATCATAATTCTCAGTGGCGTACAAGCCATTTAAGCTGGTGCGCCGTAGACTTATACTCTGTCCATGCCTAACAGCTGTTGCCACCTCCGCGTCAACATATAATTTCGGTATATTCTCCATGGCATAACATATAGGAAGAAGTGCTTCGTCCAGTCTATCCTCATTTGCCAGCACTTCTAGTTGATCCAAAGTTATGGAATTTTTCTCCAAAAATGACCCCACGCTTTTTCTGTGCAACGAAGAAACATATCCGAGGCACCCTAGAGCAATACCTAGATCGCGCGCGAATGAGCGGATATAAACCCCTCGCTTACACTCAATTAGAAAGTCTGCGGTATTGCTCTCTTCATTTACGGATATCAAGTCTATCTTGATGATACACACTGTCCTGGAAGGTAGAGAAATAGCCTTGCCCCTTCTCGCAAGGCTATACGCCCTCACCCCACCTATTCTAACGGCAGAAAATGCGGGGGGGACCTGCTGTATATTTCCAATAAATCCACCTAACGCTTTTTTTATATCACTCGTATTCGGTTTTATATCACTCGTCCCAATCACTTCACCTTCAGCGTCATCAGTGGAACGTTGCTCCCCCCACTGTACCGTGACTGCATACGATTTTGGTGAATCAACCGCATAAGATATGGTCTTTGTCGCTTCACCCACAGCAATGGGCAGCACCCCCGTCGCCAAAGGGTCTAAAGTACCCGCATGACCGACTTTGAGATTAAAAATTTTTTTGATCATACCGACTACCTTACCGGAGCTCATGTAGAGCGGCTTGTTTATGTTCAACCACCCGTATTTCACCCTCATACCCCGCGACTATCCCCACGCTTTTCTTCGCACAACACCGATGTTGGCCTCACAAGCCTGTAGATTACCAGTCTTTATGGCTAAACAGCAGAAAAAACGCAAATACCACCTGCAGTTAGTGTAAAAAAAATTTTTCCCAGAACGTGCGTTTGACTCCATATGTGTTATAAGGTAGGTGCTTGTGCATCATGCGCCACTGGGTTTGCACGCCTGTGGGCTGAGACCATGTGGCAGCATGAGGCGGCTGGTTCATGCTTTGGTGTGGTTATGGTGGATCTGGATCTGTTGCCCGATGCCCTGAACGCAAGGGCGGTCGGGTTTTTTGAGCGGTGCATGCATGTGATATCCTGCAGCGGGCTTTTTGCGAGTGATATGGCGATTGACTTAGGAACAGCAAACACCTTGGTGTACGTTAAGGGTAAAGGCATTGTGCTGAACGAGCCATCCGTTGTGGCGATTTCGAAAGAAGGAGGCAGTTATATTCCCTATGCATTCGGCGCAAAAGCAAAAATGATGCTGGGAAAGACACCCGGAAGTATCGAAGCTATCAGACCATTGAAAGACGGAGTAATCGCCGATTTCAGGGGCGCGGAGGAGATGATAAAATTCTTCATCAGAAGTGCCAGTAAGCGTAGAACCATAAACAGCCCAACAGTGGTGGTATGCGTTCCCTCTGGTTCCACTCCAGTTGAAAGACGCGCTATACAAGACGCAGCCGAATGTGCGGGGGCAGGTGAGGTTTTCCTGATAGAAGAGCCTATGGCTGCAGCGATAGGTGCCGGCATGCCGATCACCAAACCGGAGGCGTCGATGATAGTAGATGTCGGAGGCGGAACAACTGAAGTAGCAGTAATATCCTTGGGGGGTGTGGTGTATTCTCGCTCGGTGAGAAGCGGTGGAGACCTGATGGATGAAGCCATAGTGTCCTACATAAGAAAGCATTACAATCTCCTGGTAGGCGAGGCAACAGCAGAAAGAATCAAGAAGGGTATAGGGTCTGCCTGCGCTCCAGAGTCAGGGGAGGGGGATACTGTCGTTGTCAAAGGTAGGGATCTCGCAGACGGAGTGCCGAGGGAGCTTCTTCTATCAGAAAGGCAAGTTGCAGAAAGTCTGGCAGAGCCCGTAGAGCAAATAGTATCTGCGATCAAACTCGCGTTGGAGTCTACACCTCCTGAATTGTCTTCTGACATTATGGATAAGGGGATCATGATTTCAGGAGGCGGCGGAATGCTTAGAAACCTAGATAGGCTGATTGCCGAGGCCACCGGGCTCCCAGTGGCTATTGCATCTAACCCGCTGTGTTGCGTAGCCCTGGGCACTGGCAAGGTACTGGAGGAAATGAACGCCCTGTCACATGTGCTCTTCAAACAAGACTGAGAGTGTCCGCTTCTGGTGTTGGTACGCGCAACAGCTCGTCCTAGCCGGCGCCGCTTGGACTTAGCCAGCGCGCTATCGTCACATGGTTGGCGCGCCCCACACTTGGCGGACATTGATTCCTCAGACGCACAAGTGTGCCTCCTTGCATCATCTCAAGACACGCCCTATCCTCTAGAGAAAGTCACCCCACGATCGCACTTAAAGCGGCTACTACCCGCAGTGGCATCGCCAGAAACAATCGTAGATGTCAGCCACACTTGAAGGTTTACCCTATGTAACGGCTAGTGGAAGAAAATTATCCCAAAGAAAGCATCATTACGCAGCGCGACTCACACTGGTAATTAGCCAACAGGCCACCACAGCACTACCCGCCAATTCCGGATTTATTCCTCTTATGTACTAATAAAAACACTCTGAGGCAAACGTACTGCAATTGCGCAGATATCGCACTAAGCGATCAAACAAGCAGACATAACAGCTGCGTGCGGCACTATGCTTCAGAGAATCTGAATCGCGTCTCTGGCCCCGTTACATAGCACCAAGTTTCCTGCTGCATTGGCGCACTAAGCGCCCCCAAAAAATGTACGGATGTATACAGCCACAAGATGGGTGTGCAGCAGAGCTGGCCACCCACAACCAGGCACCAGATTTAAACTGGGCCTCGCCATTTCTGTAGAGTTCATAAATGGCCAGCAATCGCGTTGTGTATCCGCAAGAACCAGACAGGAAAAACTCTACTCCTCCGAAATTAGCAACAATTCCGTGTTTAGCATGCTACGTAGAGCAGCAGGCAAATTGGAAGTGCCCAAGAGCTATCCACCGGAACCATAGCTGCAATTGCGCGCCAAACATGTCACACATAGACCGCGGGCATTCACCAAGCTTAAATCACGTTTAACACGTCTTCGTGGGTATAAAATCTGCAAGCCAAGTCAAAAGTCAGCCCCAAATCGAACTGGAAATTTCGCAGGGGCTTTGGCATTTCAAAAAATTTTGTTTACACAGATGCATTTAATATATAACCTACCGGTTGCTTAAATGCGCCCTTAGCTCAGATGGATAGAGCATTTGACTACGGATCAGAAGGTCGGGCGTTCGAGTCGCTCAGGGCGCGTTCTGCCTAGAATGTATGTCCCCGGCCTGTTACTGTTTTAGTGTATGGTTGCCAGTCAGTCACTTAAGCTTCTGCTGCTCTTATTGGCCCTGATAGGCGCGTTTTGTTTTGCAGACATTGTGCCCTATACGATTAGGTCTCTATGTTACGCAGCCAGCCTTTCAATCAAGGAAGTTTTGGTTTTTACGCTTCCATTTGTGGTATTCAGCGTGGTTTTTCACTCCACAAGTAAACTACGGGACGGTAGTGCCATCAAGACGCTGATCCTCTTACTTACCATGGTCACACTGTCAAACTCGGCTTCAGTAACTGTTGCACACTTCCTCGGAAGTTATTTATCCTCCTCTGAAATCCACTCAGTAACCTTGAGCACACAGAGTGGACACGTACTGGAACCCTTATACACCACTGTTCGCTTCCCATCCCCAGTAAGCAGCGCGGAAGCACTCTTTTTTGGCCTCCTATGCGGGGTCATACTACCAAAAATATTAGGAAAAAGATCCACCGACCTATCTGAAAAGCTGTATGACCTCAGTGTTTTTATCCTTAATCGAATATTCGCTCCTGTGCTCCCAATATTCATACTAGGATCCGCATTCAGAATGGAAAGCGAAGGAACGCTCGCCGCCTTACAAGACAATGCTGAAGTTATAGCCTACATTTTTGCCTTCACGTTCCTGTACACCGTGTGCTTGTATTTCGTGGGTAGCGGCTTTTCTCCACGAACAACCCTTAAAAACATGAGGAACATGTTGCCCGCTGTGGTAACCGGGCTGAGCACAATGTCTAGCTTACTCACCATGCCGGTGACTCTTGCTGCTGTAAAAAAGAGCACCAATGACTCACACATTGCGGACATATCGGTACCTGGTTCTGTAAACACACACCTACTTGGAGACTGCTTCACCTCGGTGATACTTTCGTCTATATTACTTGCAGCTTTCGGCACAGAGGTTGTCACCACTTCCGATTATATTCACTTTTTGGTATATGTCGTGCTGATGAAGTTCGCTGAAGCTGCAGTAGCCGGAACCGGATTGGTGCTCATGTTCCCGGTCATAGAACAATATTTGCATTTCTCGCCCACTATGCTTTCTCTAGCAGCCACGCTCTTTATCTTGCTTGATCCCCTACTTACAGCAGCTAACGTATTCGGAAATGGGGCATTCTCCATACTATTCATACGGGTTCACGACTTGCTCTTTCAGCAAAAACAAAATTCCGCCACCCATTAACGTGCGCTTTCCGTATATCACAACCTCGGAAATGAATAGTCAAAAATGTGTTTACACGAACAGACTTAGGCGATACCATCAGCGACCTTAGTTTCATCAAAATTCATGCGGCTGGCTCGGATCGCGCGGGTTTTTGGCTTTTAGGTAAATACATGTTCAATAAACACTCTATGAGATTCGCGTTCTTGGTGATTGTTGTGCTTTCCGCATTTTCACTTGCAGACCTCGTGCCTTATGAAATCAGATCTTTCTCCTACGCTGTAAGCCTGTCCATAAAGGAAGTATTGGTATTCTCGTTGCCGTTCCTAGTGTTCGGCATTGTTTTTCGCTCAGTTAGTAGGCTACAAAGCGGTAACGCAGCGAAAACGGTAGTGCTGCTAATTGCTATGGTGGCGCTCTCGAATTCCGCTGCTGTATCTTCGGCTTACTTCATCGGAACGCATATCGCATCCATTAGCAAAACCATAGTGCTGCGAGACCAGGTGGCTGACGGTGGGCTTGTACCCACATATGCGTTTCACCTGCCACCTATCATAAGCAGCATCAAAGCCGTGATTGCGGGGTTTATGTGCGGAATTATCCTACCAAAGATTTCCGCACAAAAATCCGATTGGCTCTCAAGCACCTTGTCGGGTATGAGTTCGTTTGCTCTAGAAAAGGTATTTGCACCCATCATTCCTGTTTTTATCGTCGGGCTCGCATTTAAAATGCAGAGTGAGCATATGTTACACGTACTTCGCGACAACACTGAAGTGGTGTGCTACATGTTCTTCGCGGTATTAACCTATGTTGTTCTGTTCTATTGCTTGGGTGCACGGTTCATAGTTCGTAAAGCTGTATCAACGCTTAAAAACATGCTGCCAGCGGCACTTGTCGGCTTTACTACCATGTCCAGTCTTATCACCTTACCTCTGATTATGAAATCAACAAGGAAGGACTCTGAAAGTCCAGAAATCGTTGACATGGCGGTACCAGCCGTAATCAACATACACATGTTGGGAGATTGCTTTTTCATAATAATCATGTCTCTTGTGATCTCAAGCATGTTTGGCGGCACCGGGCACATCACTACTTCTGATTCGATTTCTTTCATGCTCTATTTTCTGATATCTATGTTTGCAATCGTGGCGGTACCTGGAGGTGGTGTCATAGTAATGTTGCCAATCATCGAAAAGTACCTGCACTTTTCCCCTACGATGTCATCCCTCATAACCACGATGTATGTTTTGTTTGATCCCATGATCACAGTAACGAACGTTCTGGGTAACGGCGCATTTGCAACGTTATTCACCAAAGTTCACAGACTATTATGTCGTGAAAAACAGGTAGAGGTCGTACAGTAGTGAAGATTATGACATTGGACACCTCAGGTACTCAATGTGCAGTGGCAGTGTTTGATGCAGACAAGCAAGAGTTTTTTGAGGTGGTTAGCCCTCTACACAATAAGCATGCCGAATCTCTGTTCTCTCTGATTGATGCCGCGCTTGCAGATTCTGGGTGCATGTGCGCCGATCTCGCGCACATGGTGGCAATTGTTGGCCCTGGCAGCTTTACTGGACTGAGGGCATCTTTGGCCGTTTTACAGGGATTCCGCCTGGCAACAAACATTCCCGTGCACGGAGTAAACCTGCTAGAGCTCCAGGCATACTTAATATCGAAACACAGCAGCTATACGGATGAAAACATACTATCCGTAGTAGATCTGTCATATGAGGACATGGTATACTATCAAGTTTTCAGTAGCACACTACTCCCTGTTACCAATGCAGCTATAGCCGCACGAAATTCAATATCTGAAGACGGATACGCCACTCGTAGCCAATTCAAAATGCCTGATTACACAAACGCCAGAATTGCGGCTGAGTATCTGGTGCACAAACTATCGAATAAGTTGCCAGAAACTCCACTCACCCCTGTTTATTCACGTTCCTACACCTAGACACAAACCAAAATCATAACCGCGCGCAATAGCCATGGTAAACTTCAATAAATACAACATAAAGTGCCCTTAAACTCCCGGTATTTTACGGCAAAATCACATCGTTTTATCTCAGCTCCATGAGAAAAAACTTGCGGATTCTTATGGCTTGATATATTCCTCGGGGATAGTCGGTCTGCTGGTTGCTTGTTATGAGGCTCAGGAACGTTTTCGTGGGAATAGTCCTCACCGCAGTGGTGTGCGCTGTTGTATTCGTGACGTTTGGCGGCATGTTGCCTTTCGGCAGCGCTATGAGCGACAGATGCGTAGCAAAAGTAGGCTCGAGTTGTTTGTCTTTTAAAGATTATAGCGCCGCTTACCAGGGGGAGCTGTCCTATATAGAGAGTGTAATAAATCAGAAGTTATCTGAAGACGATATAAAGCGGTTTGGCGTTAAGGAGATGACCTTGGGCCGCATGATAGATGACATGGCACTAGAGAAATTCGCAAAGGAATTGCGTTTTCAGGTTAGCAGCAAAAGTATAAGAGATCTGGTGGGGGACATGCCCGTGTTTCAGGGTAAGAACGGCAAGTTTGATGAGCAGAGATTCAGGGACTTGCTATCTGATGCTGGAATAACTGAGGCGTCCTACATCGGGAAAGTGCGGGCTTCTCTTCCTGCGTTCGTGCTGTCAGAATGCATATTTCCAAGGTCCGGTCCCGCATACTTGCAGCACTATGCCGAGCTCGCAAAGGACGTACTTAGAGGCATCATGCAGTCTCGTACAGTTGACGTAGTAGAAATTTCTCCTGATGCTATACAAGACCCCCCGGCGCCAGCAGATAGCGACCTGGAAGTGATGTACAACGATGGGGTCAAGAATGGCGATCTCACGATGCCCGAGTACAGAAGCGCAAAATACATGATTGTAAGCGAGGATGACTCGCTGGATGAGGTTGTCGCCTCGGATAGCGAGGTTGAGAACGAAATCAAAAATAGCGAGCTACACGATCAGAGGGATGTGCTGAATCTTGTTTTTCCTAGCGAGAGTGAGGCGATTGCCGCTTTTAAATCCCTAAAAGAGGGAAAGACGTTCGAGTCTGTAGTGAAAGAAGTAGGGACCACAGTGGAGGCAATTACCCTGAAGAACGTCACCAAGGAGCTATTGCCAGTTGAGGTGAGAGGTGCCATATTCGCTCTCAATGATGGAGAAGTGAGTGAGGTTTTCCGGAGTGTCGTGGGTTGGCACATAATGAAGATCCTAAATAGGCATAAAATCTCCAAAAAAGACCTGGAGAAGCTTAAGGAAAAAGTGGCTTTGGGTATAAGAAGACAGAAAGCTCGGGAGTTATTTTCCACAAACATAAGAAAAGCCAATGAAATTATCAGCCGAGGTGCCACTGAATTCTCCGAAGTAGAAAGCATCTTCAAGAAGCCCTCTAGCGGATTCTTACAGAACTTCGATATCAGCGGCAATGATGCTGAGGGTAGAAGGCATGAGTATGCAGAGGGAGCATCCTTTCCAGCGTTAATCGAGGCTTTGCCAGCTCTTGCGTTCTCCTCGCAAGTGGACAAGCCGTCACACTTCGTCAGCATAGGTAATGCATATTTTAGTGTGATAGTGACAAGTGTCGTACCAACGCGAACTAGGACCTTGGAGGAAAGCAAATCGTTGTTGTTAGAGAAGTGGAAAAATACCTTCGTATTGGGTGAAATGCGTAAGCTCGCTAGTAATTTTGCAGCGAAATTAAAAGCGGGGGAAAGTCTTCAAAATGCCAAAGGGATAACAACAAAAAAGGGTGAAAGTATAAGCAGAGAAGGCAAAAAGAGTAAAAATACCTATCCTGGCGACCTTGTGGACCGAGTGTTTGACATGAATGTTGGTGATGTGAGCGATGGTATTTTAGGGGAACACAAGGTTTTCGTGGTGATGCTTAAAGAGATTAAGACACCTGACAAGGTTGATGATAAGGAACTGAAGGAGTTTCAGAACCACTTCGTAGGCAGCGCTATGTCAGCAATAAGGGGACAGCTGCTAAACCGACTCACAAATAAGTACAAAGTGAGGGTGAACAGAAAGTTGCTTGAGAGAATTTAGGGGTCTCCCCTGCCCTTGAATACGTAAGACTCGTCTTTTGTTGCTTACACTGGATCAGAGCAGCGCGGCACAGGCGGAGACAATTCTCCGACAAGCTTCGGACAGTTTGTCATCTGCGAGCGCATACGAAATTCTGAAAAAGTTTGGCGCACCGAACGCTACACCCGGGACAACGGCAACCTTGTGTTTGAGCAAATATTTCGTGAAATCCGTATCATCTGAGATTACAGTATCCTCCACTCTCTTACCAATCGCTCCCTTGCATGACACAAAAACATAGAACGCACCCTGAGGGAGGGTAGCTGAGAGAATCTTGGAATCCCCTACAGCCTTCATAACCATGTCACGCCTCCTGGAAAACGCCTTGATCCTATCATCTAAGAAACTACTGTCACCCAACAAAGCAGCAACTGCGGCAAACTGAGCTATAGAATTTGCTGCGGTCGTGCTCTGAGACTGTACGGTGGAAACCGCCTGTATTACATTAGCATCACCTGCTATATAGCCTATCCTCCATCCGGTCATCGCATGCGATTTTGACACTCCATTAACAATGAACACCCGGTCATATAGAGAGCTCTCGACCTGTAAAATATTCACAAATTCGGCATCGTAGACTAGTTTCGCATATATATCATCTGTCACAATGTGCACCATGGGATGCTTCAGCAGCACGTCGGCAATTGCGCGCAGATCGCCCCTGGAATAGACAACACCCGTAGGATTCGACGGAGAATTGATGACTAGCCACTTAGTTTTTGGCGTTATTGCACTCTCAAGTAGCTCAGCAGTAATCTTAAACGTCTCTCCACAATCAACAACCACTGGTTTCCCCCCGGACATACTCACTATATCTGTGTACGAAACCCAGTACGGCGCAGGTATTATAACCTCGTCACCAGGATTCAGTGTGGCCATAAACAGGTTATAGAGACATTGCTTTGCTCCGGAGCCTATTAAGATCTGATTTGCAGAATAATGTAGGCTATAGTCTGACTTCATACTTTGGGCAACCGCCCCTCTGAGTTCCGGTATACCCTCAACTGGTGCATATTTAGTTTTGCCAGCATTGATGGCGGCAATGGCAGCCTGCTTAACATGGTCTGGAGTGTCAAAATCCGGCTCCCCAGCACCCAGCGATATTATATCCACTCCTTGGGATTTAAGCTCCGCAGCAAGCCTGCTAACTTCCAAAGTTGGAGAAGGTCTTATGCAGCTCATCCTTTCACTTATCACGAACATACCCACCCATACAAACCCAACATAGCAAGGTTACCCGATTGTGCAGACACAACCGCCAACTTGCCTCGAATACCGAAGGCAGTGCCATAGCATCAAACCCAGACATTATCACAATAATGCGCCCCAGCTGCAATTACTTATAGTGCACACAAATCCACCACTGTAAATTTACCCATTGAACCGCAAGCCTTGCAAATAACAACTCATGACAAGCTCTGTGTTAGCACATATACAATTGAGACATATACAACGTTTTACGTAGCGCAAAATCGCTAAAAACTCATTGTTGAGCACCCAACATTTGTAGTATTATCCCCTGAGGTTGTTTTTGCAGAGAATTTTTATGAATTTGGTAACAAAACAGGCCATAGACTTTACTGCTAGGGCTGTTATGTCTGACGGAAGCGTGCGCGACTTGAATCTGAGTGAATATGCAGCTGGTAAGTACGTAGTCCTCTTCTTCTACCCCAGGGATTTTACCTTTGTATGCCCTACCGAGGTGTTGTCTCTGCATGGCAGGGTTCCTCAGTTTACTGCCCGCAATACCGAGATCATTGGGATAAGCACAGATTCTGAGTTCGCACATAGCCACTGGCGCAACACTCCAGTAGAAAAGGGGGGGATAGACATGGTGAGCTTCCCGTTAGTCGCCGACGATTCGCACGCCATATCAGAAAGTTATGGAGTTCTGCATGACAACAAGGTTGCCCTTAGAGCTACCGTGATAATAGATGAGAATTTCACGGTGCGCCACCATTCGGTCAATGATTTACCGATAGGAAGAAATATAGACGAATTGCTCAGAATAGTGGATGCAATAGCACACCACAAAGAACGGGGGGAAGTGTGTCCTGCAGGATGGGCCAAAGGAAAAGCAGCCATGGAGGCCACACAGCACGGTGTTGAGCACTATTTGCAGTCTCATGCAGACAGCCTGGGACCTCAGGAGTAGCATGGAGAACGATCAACAGGTTAAGCAGCCTGTCAAAGTGTTGATAATGGGTTCTGGAGCTGCTGGGTACACTGCGGCTATTTATGCCGGGAGGGCGAATTTGGAACCACTTCTGGTAACTGGTATGCAGCCGGGAGGGCAGTTGACGATAACAACTGACGTGGAAAACTACCCGGGGTTCCCATTAGTACAGGGCCCAGAGCTCATGGAGCAAATGAAGCAACAGGCGCTGCACTGCGGCGCCTCCGTGATTATGGATGAGATAACTGAAGTGGATGCTGGCGTCTATCCGTTCAGGTGCACCAGTATGTTTGGAGAAGTATACAGCGCCTACAGCATAATTGTTGCCACTGGGGCACAGGCCAAATGGCTAGGTATAGAGAGTGAACAGTCCTTCATGGGTAAGGGGGTGTCCGCCTGCGCCACTTGCGATGGAGCGTTTTTTAAGGATGAAGTGGTTACGGTTGTTGGAGGCGGAAACACAGCAGTTGAAGAGGCAATATATTTGACCAGAAGCGCCAGCAAGGTATTCCTGGTTCATAGGAGAGACAAATTGCGCGCCGAAGCCGTGATGCAAAACAGACTATTCAAAAATGACAAGATCGAAGTCGTATG
Source organism: Anaplasma capra (assembly GCF_025628805.1). Classification (GTDB taxonomy): domain Bacteria; phylum Pseudomonadota; class Alphaproteobacteria; order Rickettsiales; family Anaplasmataceae; genus Anaplasma; species Anaplasma capra. The sequence continues at coordinate 427 of NZ_JAOTBG010000004.1, read as the reverse complement.
GAACAGTGTTGTAAAGGAAGTACTAGGCGACAAGGAAAACAAGAAAGTGGGCGCCGTACTGCTTGAGTCCACACAAGACGGAAGTACTAGGGTTCTAGAAACCTCTGGCTTATTCATAGCAATAGGTCACAAGCCCCACACCAAGGTACTGGCTAACATGCTGGGACACAAGGTGGAGCTAGATGCAGAGGGTTACGTTGTGACTACCCCTGACAGCACCGCAACTAGCTGCCCGGGAATATTCGCCGCTGGTGATGTGCGCGACAAGGTGTATCGCCAAGCTGTAGTTGCTGCTGGTTCTGGGTGTATGGCGGCGCTAGATGCGGAAAAATTTCTCTCAGAGCGCGGAATCACCTCTTGATCTGTACATCAATAAATTGTTACATGATTTCGCTGTACAATTGTATGGGTGGATTTCTTACCCGAA